>JAJQIL010000002.1 GCA_021199235.1 Lachnospiraceae bacterium
TACGATATGTTCTCTGACCTGCGCGAAATCAGAATAGTATGAGAGATCCATTTTTTCCTGTCTCCTGTATTTTTTACAGAAAGCAAGGATTTCTTCGGCAATGTTCTTCAGACTCATGCCGTTTAAAAATTCCTGATAAAAGCTGTCGAGGTAAATGGCCGGAGCGAGGTTCTCCCCGGGAAAAAGAATGGTCATGGTGTCTGCGGCCGGAAGATTCAGCTTTTGAACGTGATCGACACGAATCCTTGCCTGACTGCCGGTATGTTCTTTTACTTCTTTCGTAATCTGTTCTACAAAGATGTTGTAATTCAAATAAACCGCCTTTCTGTCTGGTTCAGCCTGCGGCAAAATGGTGCAGTGCAGGCCGTGAGTGTAATGTGCAGGAGCCTGCAGGCCGTCTCCTGCTCGATAGATATGGAATCATGATTTGCCTGGAAGCGATGCATATTATAACATGATAAATCACACAAATCAAGTACAAAATCTAAAAATAAAAAAAGAAGTGCAAAAACACAATAAATTACAAATAATAACAGTAAAGCACAATTGTGAAAGAAACAAAAGACAAAAAAAGAAAAGGCAGTAAAAGAGAACAGAAGAAAAACTGTAAAAAAACCACAGGGAGCCAAACAGTCTGCCCTGTGGTTTTTAATGAGCAGGGGACAAATCTCCCTGCCCGATATAAGTGCAAATTTCAGGTATAAGCGGAATCAATCACATCATACGCGAGAGAGGTACTCGCCTGTACGTGTGTCGATCTTGAGCTTGTCCCCGGTATTGACAAAGAGCGGAACATATACAACAGCGCCAGTCTCGACAGTAGCCGGCTTGGAAGCGCCCGTAGCGGTATCGCCCTTGAGTCCCGGCTCAGTCTCCGTCACCTCGAGTTCAACGAAGAGCGGCGGCTCCACTGCGAATACGTTGCCATTGTGGGAGCATACCTTCACCATCTCGTTCTCTTTTACGAACTTAAGTGCATCGCCGATCGCGTCCTGATTCAGACCGATCTGATCATAAGTCTCGGTATTCATAAAATAATAAAGGTCGCCGTCGTTGTAGAGATACTGCATCTCCACGCGGTCAATCCGCGCCGTCGGAAACTTCTCGGTAGGGCGGAACGATTTTTCAACAACACCGCCGTTGATAATATTCTTTAACTTTGTCCTGACGAACGCAGCTCCTTTGCCTGGCTTTACATGCTGGAATTCGATAATCTGATAAATACTTCCATCCATCTCAATGGTAATGCCATTCCTGAAATCACCTGCTAAAATCATGTCGTCGTCTCCTCCTGAAAAATATCTGTTTGTGTTTTGACTCAAACTATCTGACTTATTCTACCGTATCTGTTTTCTTTTTTCAACTGTTTTCTTCTTTAAAATTTATTTTTCCTTAAGAAATGCCTGTTTACATATCCGGGCAATTATGCTAAACTCATATATAGTTTATGTGGTATTAGGGATGAGGGGATGACCACAGTCAGGGAGGGGCTTCGAACATGTTGGATAATATCAGGGAATGGATTTCAGACAATCTTCGATATATTTTGCTTGGACTGGCAATTATTCTACTTATTATAATTGCCTTTTTTGCAGTTCGGCTTGTGACGCATATCGGGAAAGGCAGCAGTCAGAATAAGACAGTAGAGCAGGAGACGGATGCTCAGACCGAGGCAGAGACAGATGCGGTTGTTACAGTGGAGACTCTGGTGCAGAATCAGTCGGATGTCCTGACGATCGCTACTTCGTATTGGAACGCGATCGGCGATCAGGATTTTGATACGCTTGAGACCGTGTGCGGCAAGACGTTTGACGATGACGCGCGCGCTACTGTAGAGGCGATGGATGTCGCGGTCGAGTCCTATAATGATATCATGACCTACTCCAAGACGGGAGTTACGGACGGTTCGTATGTGGTGTACGTGTATATGGAGCTGAAGCTGACCGGGATTGAGACGGAAGCGCCGACGCTCAGGCAGATGTATCTGCAGCCGGATTCGGATGGCACGCTGCTGGTTGTGCAGACGGAAGATTATACTACGGAGATTACTTCTTTTGTTCAGGAGCGTCAGACTGATTCAGATGTACAGGCTCTGATTCAGGATGTAAGTGAGACGCTTGATGAGCGGTGCGAGGCGGATGAGGATCTGAAGAATTATATTGAATCCCGGACGACCACGACGAGCTCCTCAGATTCGGACGATGATTCTGATTCGGATGACTCATCGGATTCCGGCGACAGCTCTGAGGCGGCTCTGGGGACGATGGTGACGACCACCGGTGTGAATATCCGCAGCGAAGCTTCCGCGGACAGTGAGAAGCTCGGTTCTCTGGTGGCCGGATCTCAGGTAGAAGTGACGGAGAATCTGGATGACGGCTGGTCGAAGATTACTTATGTGGATTCCTCCGGAAGTACGGTAGAGGGATATGTGATGACACAGTATCTGACATCGGCCGGCTGAGGCATGACTGCTGAGGAATGATGATTGGTAATGACGCAGAACGGCTATGACAATTTTTGACGGAGCAGGAGCAGTGGAAACGTTCACTGCTCCTTTTTATGCGCAGGGGTGCGTAAGGAATATGACAGCTTTGCTGTCCGCATCTCCGCTGCCGCTCCGGTCGTTGAATATTCTGTAAAGAGCACGTGAAGAGTCTGTGAATCGTTCAACCTTTTTCTTGTTTCCGTATCTGAATTATGCTATGATAAATGGCACTGGCAAATCAGAGGATATGAGAGTATTTTATGAATAAGGATATGCAGCAGTTTGAACAGACAAATAACTCCGGGGAAGCAATCCGGCTGAACAGACTTTTGAGTGAGGCGGGATACTGCTCCCGACGGGAGGCGGATCGGCTGATCGAGGCCGGCCGCGTGACCGTGGACGGGGGACAGGCCGTGATGGGTCAGAAGGTATTTTCTGCTCAGGAAATCCGCGTGGACGGGGAATTGATTGCCCGTGAGGAGGAACAGATTCTTCTGGCTGTGAATAAGCCTGCGGGTGTCGTCTGTACGACGGACAGGCGCTGGGGAGACACGACGATCTATGATCTGATCGATTACCCGAAGCGTGTTTTTTCCATCGGCAGACTGGACAAGAATTCAGAAGGGCTGCTTCTGATGACGAACTGCGGGGATCTGGTAAATAAAATTATGCGCCCGGGAAATGCTCATGAGAAGGAATACCTGGTCACGGTGGACCGCGAGATCAGTGCGGATTTCCTGCAGCAGATGTCGGAGGGCGTATATCTGAAGGAACTTGAGGTGCGAACGCTGCCCTGCAGGATTTTTCCGCTGGGGAAAAAGCGGTTCCGCATTATCCTGACGCAGGGGCTGAACCGGCAGATCAGGCGGATGTGCGAGGCGCTTGGGGTCAGGGTGACCGCGCTGAAGCGTGTGCGGGTGATGAATATTGAACTGGGCAATCTGAAGCCCGGCGCATATCGGCCGGTGAGCCGGGAGGAATATGCAAAAATGATGCAGCTGCTGCAGGATTCGAAGAATCCCGGTAACTGATGGCCGATTTTTTCAGAATGCCTGACATAAAACATGCGGGCTGCAGAATATGCTGACCGCAGAATATGCTGGGCACAAATCATGCCGTATATAAATATGAAAGGATTCAGACAGATTATGGATCAGAAGCTGGAACGGATGAAGGAGCTTTCAGCCATTTTGAAAAAAGCTTCACGGGCCTATTATCAGGAAGATGCAGAGATCATGAGCAATCTCGAGTATGACCGCCTGTATGATGAGCTGGTGGAACTGGAAAAGGAGACCGGCACTGTACTGGCGGGCAGCCCGACAGTGTCTGTCGGATATGAAGCGCTGGATTCGCTTCCGAAGGAGCGCCATGAGGCGCCGATGCTTTCTCTGGACAAGACAAAGTCCAGGGAGGATCTGGCCACGTTTGCCGGAGAACACGAGATCCTGCTTTCGTGGAAGCTGGACGGGCTGACGGTGGTGCTGACCTATCAGAACGGTGAGCTTGCAAAAGCGGTCACGCGCGGCAATGGTGAGATCGGCGAAGTGATCACGAATAACGCGAAGGTATTTCAGAATATCCCGCTGCGGATTCCGTATCAGGGTGAGCTGGTCCTGCGGGGCGAGGCGATCATCACCTATCCGGAATTTGAAAAGATCAATGAAGAGATTGACGATGCGGACGCCCGTTATAAGAATCCGCGGAATCTGTGCAGCGGCTCGGTGCGGCAGCTGAACAACGAGATCACCGCGAAGCGGCATGTGCGGTTTTACGCGTTTGCGCTCGTGAAAGCGGACGGCGTGGATTTTCAGAATTCCAGAGGCGAACAGCTGGAGTGGCTGAAACGGCAGGGGTTTGAGGCCGTTGAATACCAAAAAGTCACTGCGGATCAGGTCGCGGATACAGTGGAGTGGTTTGCGGAGAAGATACAGCATTATGAAGTGCCCTCAGACGGGCTGGTGGCGCTCTATGATAATATTTCCTATGGCCAGTCGCTGGGGCGTACGGCCAAATTCCCGCGGGACTCGATCGCTTTTAAATGGAAGGATGAGACGAGAGAAACCCGCCTTCTGGAGATAGAATGGAGCCCGTCGCGTACCGGGCTGATCAATCCGGTAGCGATCTTCGAGCCGGTCGAGCTCGAAGGCAGTACGGTCAGCCGGGCGAGCGTGCACAACATCAGCGTGATGAAGTCCCTGCAGCTTGGCATCGGAGATCAGATCACGGTTTACAAAGCGAATATGATCATCCCGCAGATCGCGGAGAACCTGACGCGCAGCGGTAATCTGGATATTCCGAAGGTCTGTCCGGCCTGCGGCGGCACGACTGAGATCCGAAGATCCCCGCAGGGGGAGACGGATGCGGTCGAGACCCTTTACTGCACCAATGAGCAGTGCAGCGCGAAGAAGATCAAGGCCTTTACGCTGTTTGTAAGCCGCGATGCGCTTAACATTGAGGGACTTTCCGAGGCGACACTGGAAAAATTCATCGGACACGGTTTTATCCACACCTTTGCAGATATTTTTCATCTGGCGGAGCATCGGGATGAGATCGCCCGGATGGAAGGCTTTGGGGAAAAATCCTGTGCCAATCTGATCCAGAGCACGGAGAAGGCCCGCGTCACAACGCTTCCCCGCCTGATCTATGGTCTTGGCATCCCGAATATCGGTGTGGCGAATGCGAAGCTGCTCTGCCGTCACTTTGATCATGACCTTGAGCGTATCCGCACGGCGGATCTGGAAGAGCTTGATTCGATTGAGGGACTGGGTGATGTGATCGCAGGTTCAGTCGCGGACTATTTTGCCGATGAGGAGAATATGCGGCAGCTGGATCAGCTGCTTGCCGAGCTGCAGATTGAGAAACCGCAGGAGAACGGCGCGGTACAGAGTCTTGCCGGAAAGACCTTCGTCATTACCGGCAGCGTGGAACACTTCGCGAACCGCAGTGAACTGAAAGCGTTTATAGAAGAACGCGGCGGCAAGGCGACAGGCAGTGTGACGAAAAAGACCGACTATCTGATCAACAACGATACAGCGTCCAATTCTGCGAAAAATAAAAAGGCGAAAGAGCTGGGAATACCGATCCTTTCTGAGGAGGATTTTCTGAAACTGACAGGCGGACAGTAATTCAAGCCGTCAATAATATCTGTGATTGCAGCTGTGAAGGTACTGATATCTGTGATTGCAGCTGTGAAAGTACTGATATCTGTGATTGTAACTGTGAAGGTACCTGAACAGTTATCTGTGTTTTATATGAAGGAGGAAACAGACCGATGCCGATTCGAGTACAGAGCGAGCTTCCGGCAAAAGAAATACTGGAAAGGGAAAATATATTTGTCATGGATGAAAACCGGGCGGTGCACCAGAATATCCGTCCGATCCATATCGCGATACTGAATCTGATGCCGCTGAAGGAAGAGACGGAGCTGCAGCTTCTGCGCTCCCTTTCCAATACGCCGCTGCAGGTCGAGGTGACGTTTGTAAAAGTGACCTCGCATGAGGCGAAAAATACTTCCATGAGCCACCTGAATAAATTCTATGTGGAGTTTTCCGAGATCCGTGACCGGCGCTTTGACGGCATGATCATCACGGGCGCACCGGTGGAACTGATGGAATTTGAGGAGGTCGATTACTGGGATGAGCTGGTAGAGATCATGGACTGGACAAATATGCATGTGACATCGACGATCTACCTCTGCTGGGGAGCGCAGGCCGCGATGTACCATTATTACGGGCTGCAGAAAAAGCTTCTCGATAAGAAAATGTTCGGTCTGTTCTGGCATCGCGTGAAAAACCGCAAGATTCCGCTGGTGCGCGGCTTTGACGATATGTTCCTCGCCCCGCACTCCCGCCACACGGAGGTGCCGATCGAGGAGATCCGTAAGGTGGAGGAGATCACGATCCTCGCGGAGTCGGACGAGGCCGGCGTATTTCTGGCGATGGCGGACGGCGGCCGGCGCATTTTTGTCATGGGACATCCGGAGTATGACCGCGTGACGCTGGACGGCGAATATCACCGCGACCTGGACAAGGGCCTGCCGATTGAAATTCCGAAGAATTATTATCGGGATGACGATTCGTCCGTGAAGCCGCTTCTGATGTGGCGGTCGCACGCGAACAACCTCTATACGAACTGGCTGAATTATTATGTCTATCAGGCGACACCCTATGACCTCATGGGCACGCCGGACTTTGAGTATGTCTACAGCCAACTTGATAAATGGAAGACGCCGAAAGACATACCGGAAATGCGATAGCATCGACCGGAACGGCAGCGGAAAAGCAATCAGTTGTATTATCATATCTTTATAATAAGCATTGACAACTCACTTTATAATGAATTAGAATCTATGCGGCAGCTGTTCGGGGGAGACCCTGCGGCTGCTGTGAAAAGGCAGAAAGCGATCTGCATAATACGAAAGGAGCAGGGACGATGGCAAAAGTAGGCATTGTGATGGGCAGCGATTCCGATATGCCGGTGATGAGCAAGGCAGCGGACATGCTGGAAAAGTTTGGGATTGACTATGAGATGACGATCATATCGGCGCACAGGGAGCCGGATGTGTTTTTTGAATATGCGAAGACTGCGGAGGAGAAGGGCTTTAAGGTGATCATTGCCGGAGCGGGCATGGCGGCGCATCTGCCGGGCATGTGCGCGGCGATCTTTCCGATGCCGGTGATCGGGATTCCGATGCACACGACGTCATTGGGCGGCAGGGATTCCCTGTATTCAATCGTGCAGATGCCGACCGGTATTCCGGTGGCGACCGTGGCGATCAACGGCGGCGCGAACGCGGCAATTCTGGCGGCGAAGATCCTGGCGACCTCCGATCCGGAGCTCCTGCAGAAGGTGAAGGATTACGCGAAAGAGCTGGGAAGCCAGGTCGAGGCGAAAGATCAGCGGCTTCAGGAAGTCGGCTACAAAGCGTATTGATCTATATGACTGTAAGTGACAGGACAGGAATACACGTAACTGTTCAGTACCTTCACAGTTACGTACACTCATGATTTGAACGGCAAAAGGGGATGATACCCTGTATCATACACATAAGGAGAAAAATTATGGATTACAAGAATGCAGGCGTAGACATTGAGGCCGGATACCGGTCCGTGGAGCTGATGAAAGAGCACATCAAAAAGACCATGCGGCCGGAGGTGCTGACGAATATCGGCGGATTTTCCGGAGCATTTTCGATGGACGCGATCAAAAAAATGGAGAAGCCGACACTGGTTTCCGGTACGGACGGTGTGGGGACGAAGCTGAAGCTGGCGTTTCTTCTGGATAAGCACGACACGATCGGCATTGACTGCGTGGCGATGTGTGTGAACGATATCGCGTGCGCGGGCGGGGAGCCGCTGTTTTTCCTGGACTACATTGCCTGCGGCAAAAATTATCCGGAGAAGATTGCCGCGATCGTGAGCGGCGTGGCGGAAGGCTGCGCACAGGCCGGTGCGGCGCTGATCGGCGGCGAGACGGCGGAGCATCCGGGACTGATGCCGGAGGATGAGTACGATCTGGCCGGATTTGCGGTCGGCGTGGTTGATGAGAAGGACCTGATCACCGGCGCGGATGTGAAGGATGGAGATGTGATCCTCGGTATCGCGTCGTCCGGCGTTCACAGCAATGGCTTTTCGCTGGTGCGCAAGGTGTTCCCGATGGAGAAGGAAGCGCTGGAGACATACTATGACGAGCTGGGCGGCACGCTCGGCGAGACACTTCTGACACCGACGAGGATCTACGTAAAAGCACTCCGCAGTGTGAAAGAGGCGGGTGTGCGCGTGAAAGCCTGCAGCCATATCACCGGCGGCGGCTTCTATGAGAATGTGCCGCGGATGCTGCCGGAGGGCATGAAGGCGGTGATTCGCAAGGACAGCTATCCGGTGCCGGCAATTTTTGGCCTGCTGGCGAAAAAGGGTGAAATTGACGAGCATATGATGTATAATACCTATAACATGGGCATCGGCATGGCAGTCGCGGTCGACCCCGCAGATGCAGAAACGGCAAAGCGGGCGATGGAAGCGGCTGGCGAGACCGTCTATGAGATCGGCCATATTGAGGCCGGAGAAAAAGGAGTCGTATTATGCTGAAAGTCGCGGTGATGGTATCCGGAGGCGGCACGAACCTGCAGGCGATCCTGGACGCGGTCGCGGACGGGAAGATTACAAACACCAAAATTGTGCGCGTCATCAGCAACAGCACGAAGGCCTATGCGCTGGAGCGCGCGAAAAAGGCCGGGATTCCCTCAGTCTGTATTACGAGGAAGCAGTATCCGGATCCGGAGGAGTTTGACCGGGCGCTGCTGGCGCTTCTGCAGGAATCGGACGCGGATCTGGTCGTGCTGGCGGGATGCCTTGTCGTGATTCCGCAGTGTGTGGTGGACGCGTTCCCGAACCGCATCATCAATATCCATCCGGCACTGATCCCATCCTTCTGCGGGACAGGCTATTACGGACTGAAGGTGCATGAGCAGGCGCTTGCCCGCGGCGTGAAGGTGACCGGGGCGACCGTCCATTTTGTCGACGGAGGCACGGACACCGGCCCGATCCTTTTACAGAAGGCGGTCGAGGTACAGCCGGGCGATACTCCGGAGATCCTGCAGCGCCGGGTGATGGAGCAGGCGGAGTGGATCCTTTTGCCGCAGGCGATCAATCTTATCGCGAACGGCCGGGTGCAGGTAAATGACGGCAGAGCAATCATTTTACAATAACGTTTGCAGGCTGCATCCGGGATGATCAGAAGCAGTGTTTTGCATGAAATACAGATGCAGGGTATAACAGGAATCTGCTGGAAATGCAGCAGGATTTCAGATTCAGACAGCACATAAGGAGGGACCTATGAAAGTATTGATCGTTGGCAGCGGCGGCAGAGAGCACGCGATCGCGTGGAAGGCGGCGCAGAGCCCGAAGGTGGACAAGATCTACTGCGCGCCGGGCAACGCCGGGATTGAAGAATACGCGGAATGCGTGGCGATCGGCGCGATGGAATTCGACCGTCTGGCCGCGTTTGCAAAAGAAAAAGAGATCGATCTGACAGTGGTCGGCATGGACGACCCGCTGGTCGGCGGTATTGTCGATGTGTTTGAGGCACAGGGACTGCGCGTCTTCGGACCGAGAAAGAACGCGGCCATCCTCGAGGGCTCCAAGGCATTTTCCAAGGACCTGATGAAAAAATACAACATTCCGACAGCGGCGTATGAGAATTTTACCGACGCGGAAGCGGCGCTTCAATATCTGGAGACCGCGAAGATGCCGATCGTATTAAAAGCGGACGGTCTGGCGCTCGGCAAGGGCGTACTGATCTGCAATACGCTGGAAGAGGCGAAAGCCGGTGTGAAGGAGATCATGCAGGATAAGAAATTCGGCAGCGCCGGGAACTGCATGGTCATCGAGGAATTTATGACCGGTCGTGAGGTGTCGGTGCTGTCCTATGTGGATGGGAAAACGATCAAACCGATGACTTCCGCGCAGGATCACAAGCGCGCGGGCGACGGAGATACGGGCTTAAATACCGGAGGTATGGGTACCTTCTCTCCGAGTCCGTTCTATACAAAAGAGATCGACGCGTTCTGTCAGGAAAAGATCTATCAGCCGACGGTGGACGCGATGGCGGCGGAAGGCCGGCCGTTCAAGGGCATTATTTTCTTCGGCCTGATGCTCACAGAGGACGGTCCGAAGGTGCTGGAGTATAATGCGCGTTTCGGCGATCCGGAGGCACAGGTGGTTCTGCCCCGCATGAAGACGGACATTATCGACGTTTTTGAGGCCTGCATCGACGGGACACTGGATCAGATCGATCTGGAATTTGAGGACAACGCCGCGGTATGCGTGGTGCTTGCTTCCGACGGCTACCCGGTTCATTATGAGAAGGGCATCCGTATCGACGGGCTGGAGAACTTTAAGGGGAAAGACGGCTACTACGTGTTCCATGCGGGTACCGCGAAAAAGGACGGTGTGATCGTGACCAACGGAGGACGTGTGCTCGGTGTGACCGCGACCGGAGCCGATCTGAAGGCTGCGCGGGCCAATGCCTATGAGGCAGTGGACTGGATCACATTTTCCAATAAATACTACCGCCACGACATCGGCAAGGCAATCGACGAGGCATAGATTTACAAAAGGAGAGTATAGATAATGAACATAATGACATTCAGAAAACCAATGACAGCGCTGCTGCTTCTTTCCATGCTGCTGATGCTGTGCGGCGTATTTGCGTCCGCGGACAGCCTTTCGGCGGACAACTCGCTGTCTTCGCTGGGAATTACGACAGAGGGAGCAGTCGTTTCCCCGGATTTTGCTTATGGCACGACCGAGTACAATGTCACGGTACCGGCAGGGACAACGACACTGTCTCTTGACCCGGTGCCGTCCAACAGCGCTGCATATATAGACAGCATTACCGGCACTGAACTGACAGACGGGACAGGCACCGTTTCCATAGTGGTAGTTGCGGAGAACGGCGACGCGTATACGTATTATCTGTATGTGACTGCGGAAGCTTCCGCGGAGTCAGAGGCGGAGACCGAGGCTCAGACCGTGGCTCCGGAAACAGAGGCAGAAACAGAGGCACAGACAGAAGATTCGCGCTATGTGAGTGTGGCGAAGGAGACGCTGGAAGAAGCGGAAAATACCATTACTACGCTGAAATCCGAGGTCAGCAGCTATCGCGACCGTGTCAATCTGCTTATGTATATCCTGTACGGGATGATTGGCCTGTGCGTGATCCTGCTCTTTGTAGTGATCAATCTTCTTCTGAAGAGAAAAGACATGAAAGTGGAGCTGGAGACCTACCGCGGACTGGATTACTCTTCGGAACAGGGAAGCTACGGAGAAGAGCCGGAGCAGGTGCGGCAGGAGGAAAAGCCGAAAAAGAAAAAACGTAAAAATAAAAAGGTACAGAAGCCGGTGATCGTGGAAGAAACTCCGCGCCAGCCTGCTGAAGAGGACAGCTATGCAGAGGAGTACGATGAATTTGACCGCACCGGCCGTGACTCCTTCTATGAAAAAGAGGAACCGGCAAAGACCAGGATGACGGACGATCCCGCTACGGTTCCGAAGCCGGCAAAAGCGAAAAAGCAGACCAGACAGATGCCGGAATATGAGCCTGCAAAAGAACAGACAAGATACAGATCATCAGGCACACCGACATCCGCTTCGACGGACAAAAATGATGTGGACGTTGATTTTATTGACTTATGATACAAGGGTGAAAATATGTTGTTTGAGATGGACTTTCAGAGTGAGGAAGCACTGTATATGCAGCTTCGCAACCAGATTGTGATGGGGATTGCCCGTTCTCTGATCCAGGAGGGCGATCCGCTTCCGTCGGTTCGTCAGATGGCAGGAGATATCGGCATCAATATGCATACAGTAAACAAGGCCTACGCCCTTCTGCGGGAGGAAGGCTTTGTCACCATAGACCGGAGGCGTGGGGCGGTGATCGCGCTGAACGGAGACCGGATGAGAGCGGAAGAAGAGCTTCGGACACGTCTGCGCGTGATGCTTGCAAAGGACATCTGCAAGAATATTCCGGCGTCAGACATACACGCTATGGTGGATGAAATATATGAAGAACTGCTTCCTAAATAATTACGAATAATTACTGATATGCCACGGGTTTTCTGCGCTCCCGGCTCTGGCAGGATCAGAACGGAGGACTTTTCATGCAGATGGATTTTACAGACAGTGCCCGGAAAGCCAGGCGTCTGGCGGAACAGGCAGCCAGACGCCTGGGGCACAGCCATATTGGTTCCGAGCATTTGCTGATCGGATTGCTACAGGAACAGGAAGGCTCAGCCGGAGTCATTTTAAGAGAGAATCAGGTAGATGTGGAGAAAACGATTTCCCTGATCGACCGGCTGATCGCTCCGGAGGGCAGTACAGCAGTCAAGGAACCGGAAGGGCTGACACCACGCGCCGAGTCCGTGCTGGAGGACAGCGCGGAGATGGCGCGCTTCTTTGACTGCCGGCAGATCGGGACCGAGCACATCCTTCTTGCCATGCTGAAGGATGTGGAATGCGTGGCGACCCGACTGCTTCATACGATGGGGATCAATCTCCAGAAGCTTTTTCAGGACCTGGTGGAAGTGACCGGCCTTCCGGAGGAACGATACCGGGAATTTATGCGGCAGGTCCGCTCCGAATCTGGCGGCGGGACACAGACGCCGATGCTGGACCAGTACAGCCGGGATCTGACAGAGCTTGCCGCGGATCACAGACTGGACGTCACCGTAGGGCGCGAGACAGAGACAGAACGGCTCATCCAGATCCTTTGCCGCAAGACCAGGAACAACCCGTGCCTGGTCGGCGAAGCCGGTGTAGGCAAGACGGCGATCGTGGAGGGGCTGGCGCAGAAGATCGTAAACGGCGACGCGCCGGAGCCCATGCTTCGCAAACGGGTCGTGACGCTGGATATGGCAGGTATGGTGGCGGGAAGCAAATACCGCGGTGAATTCGAGGAGCGCATCAAGCGCATCATTCAGGAAGTGATCGACAGCGGCGATGTGCTGCTCTTTGTAGATGAGCTTCACACCATTATCGGCGCGGGCGGTGCGGAAGGGGCTCTCGACGCTTCCAACATCCTGAAGCCGGCGCTTTCCCGCGGCGAGCTGCAGCTGATCGGCGCGACGACGATCGACGAATACCGCAAATATATTGAAAAGGATCCTGCTCTGGAGAGACGGTTCCAGCCGGTAAGGGTGGAGGAGCCGACGGAAGAAGAGACGGAGGAGATCCTTAAGGGCCTTCGCCCGCAGTATGAACAGTATCACAATGTCCGGATCACGGACGAAGCGCTGACTGCGGCGGTGAAGCTCTCCAAACGCTATATCAACGACCGTTATCTGCCGGATAAGGCGATCGACCTGATCGATGAAGCCGCATCCCGCTGCCAGCTGGGCTATTTTCATACAAAAGCGGATTTAAGCGATCAGCAGCAGCGTTATGATGAACTGGTCGTTGAGCGCGAGCAGGCGCTGAAGGACGGCGACCTCGCTCTGGCAAAGCAGGCGAATGAGGAGATGAGCGAGCTCGATAAAAAGCTCCGGCGCCGCAAAAAGACGCAGAAATCCCGACAGAATCAGAAAGCGCGTACGGTGACAGAGGAGGAGATCGCATCGATCGTCTCCATCTGGACGAAGATACCCGTGCAGAAGATTGCCGATCAGGAAGGGAAAAAGCTGTTGAAGCTGGATTCCCTGCTGCATTCCCGGGTCATCGGGCAGGATGAGGCCGTGCAGGCCGTTTCGAAAGCGGTCCGCCGCAGCCGTTCCGGCCTGAAGAATCCGAACCGCCCCATAGGCTCCTTCCTGTTTCTCGGCCCGACCGGCGTCGGCAAGACGGAGCTCTCGAAAGCACTCGCCGATCTCGTATTCGGCACGCCGAAGGCACTGATCCGCATAGACATGTCGGAATATATGGAAAAGCACAGCGTATCCCGTCTGGTCGGCTCTCCGCCCGGGTATGTCGGCTATGACGAGGGTGGACAGCTGAGTGAGAAGGTGCGCAGGAATCCCTATTCGGTCGTCCTGTTTGATGAGATCGAGAAAGCCCATCCGGATGTATTCAACATCCTGCTGCAGGTACTGGACGAGGGACATATCACGGACGCGCAGGGCAGGAAGGTGGACTTTAAAAACACGATCCTGATCATGACATCCAACGCGGGAGCCCAGTCCATTATCACGCCGAAGCACCTCGGTTTTGGAGCGGGGACGGACGCAAAACAGAATCATGAGGCCATGAAGAGCAGCGTGATGGAAGAAGTTCGGCGGATCTTCCGGCCGGAATTCCTGAACCGCATCGATGAGACGATCGTGTTCCACGCATTAAGCGAGGACAATGTCCGCGATATCGCCGGCCTTCTTCTTGATGAGCTGAAAAAACGCGGTGAGGAGCAGCTGGAGATCAGGCTGAGCTTCAGCGCATCCGTGAAGCAGCTGATCGCAAAAGAAGGCTATGATCCGAAATACGGAGCGCGGCCGCTCCGCCGCGCGGTACTGCGGAAGATTGAGGACCCGCTTGCCGAGGAGATCCTCTCCGGAAGAGTGAAGGCGGGGGACGCAGTGGCGGTCGGAGCCGAGAAGGGGAAGGTTGTGTTTCGGGTGAAATAAAACACTCTCACGTAAACGCAAAATCAGTACCGGATTTCCGGTACATGATTTTGTTGATATTGGATATTTTTTGACATCAGGTTATAGTATTTTAAAAATATTTATGGTAGAATAAAACAAAATAAAATTATTTCACATTATCATGAAAACGCCCGCAGCAAGGGTAAAGAAATGCACATCGATATGTTGCTTTTCCGTGTATTTGGCGACAAAGGATATCAGGACATCACGAAAAGCAATCACACAATACATAATCGGGAGGATATTCAGATGTCAGGGATCAATGAACTGATTCGCACAGAGGAAGATGGTACTTTGAGTTTTGGAAATTTTGATATTGCCGAGAAGACGAAGAAGTCGGACTTTGAGCACGATGGGGATCTGTATAAGGTGAAGACGTTTGCCGATATCACGAAGCTGGAACGCAACGGCGCTTTCGTGTATGAGTCGGTGCCGGGTACCGCGGTCCACAATTTCCACGCGACGGGCAACGGCGTTTCCTTTGAGGTAGAGGCGAAGAAGGATGCACAGATCATCCTCGGAATGGAAGAGGACGCGGAGTACAAGGTGTACCTGCAGGATGTCAATGTCGGCACGGTAAAGACCGGCATGGGCGGCAAGCTGGTGCTCTCGGTGGAGACCGGAGCGGCGGATGTTGTGTCGGTGAAGGCAGTGAAGCTGTAATCAGGTATTTCACAGGCGATCGCGCTGCGTGGTAAAGATATGCGCGGATCAGGAGGAATTTGCACGATATGGCGAAAGCAAAATCCGTTTTTTTCTGCCAGAACTGCGGCTATGAGTCGTCCAAGTGGATGGGTCAGTGCCCGGCCTGCAGGGAATGGAACTCCTTTGCGGAGGAGCCGAAAATAGTAAATAAGAAAACCACATCCGGGGTGACGCGGCGGGAGAACGCCGCGAAGCCCCGTACTCTTTCTGAGATCGAACTGAGTACGGAATCCCGCGTGACGACCGGTATGGGGGAATTCGATCGGGTCCTGGGCGGCGGGATCGTACAGGGCTCTCTGGTGCTGGTCGGCGGCGATCCGGGCATCGGTAAATCGACGCTGCTGCTGCAGATGTGCCGGAATCTGGCCGCGAACGGCAAGCGCGTACTCTATGTGTCGGGCGAGGAGTCGCTGCAGCAGATCCGCATGCGCGCCCAGCGTATGGGCGATTTTTCGGATAATCTGAAGATCTTCTGTGAGACGAATCTGGCGGACATCCGCGAGATGCTCTCCACGGAACGTCCGGACATCGCGATCATCGACTCCATTCAGACGATGTACCACGAGGAAGTGTCGTCCGCACCGGGCAGTGTGTCGCAGGTGCGCGAGAGCACCGGCATCCTGATGCAGATCGCGAAGGGGATGAATATCACGATCTTTGTGGTCGGCCATGTGACGAAAGAGGGTGTCGTCGCCGGACCGCGTGTCCTTGAGCATATGGTGGACACGGTCCTCTACTGCGAAGGCGACCGCTATGCGGCGTACCGTGTGCTGCGCAGCGCAAAGAACCGTTTCGGCTCGACAAATGAGATCGGGGTATTTGAAATGAGAAATGAGGGACTGGTGGAAGTGCCGAATCCCTCAGAATATATGCTCGAAGGCAAGCCGGAGGGAGCTTCCGGCTCCATCGTGGCCTGTACGATGGAAGGCACCCGCCCGGTGCTTCTGGAAGTGCAGGCACTGGTCTGCAAAACGAATCTTGCATTTCCGCGCCGTACAGCGGCAGGCACCGACCTGAACCGGGTCAATCTTCTGATGGCTGTGCTCGAAAAGCGCGCCGGACTTCGTCTGTCCTCCTGCGACGCTTACGTCAATATCGCGGGCGGCATCCGCATGAGCGAACCGGCCCTTGACCTTGGCATCATACTGGCTGTGGCTTCCAGCCTGAAGGATCAGCCCATCGATGAGAAGACGATCGCCTTCGGCGAGGTGGGCTTAAGCGGCGAGGTGCGTTCTGTCTCCATGGCGGAGCAGCGCGTCCGTGAAGCCAAACGGCTTGGATTTACGACCGTCATCCTGCCGGAGGTCTGCAAAAAGCAGATCAAAAGCGTCGACGGCATTGAACTCAAAGGCGTGCGCAGCGTGCGCGACGCAATCATGAAGATCTCGCAGGACTAAACAACATGCGCAACGCGATCATGAAGGTCTTGCAGGATTAAGCAGCGTGCGCGACACGATCATGAAGACTGCTCACGATCGAGTTCTGTCAGCATGCAGGCGCAGAACGAGAAATATGGCTGATAGCAGAACACCCGTACCTCGGTGCCGGTCCTGGTGCTCGGCAGCCAGCAGCTGACCTGCTGGTTTTTCAGAGAACACTGCGAGAAAACATCAGCCCATTGGGAATCCGGATTTTCAAAAATGGAAAAAAATGACGCATTGATCAGCTGGTAGGCCGGCGCATTCGCAAACGACGCGAAAGCGTCATTGACATAGCGAAAGATATAATCATGGTCGCGATTATGCGGCATATTCTTCCTTCCGGGGACATTCTCTACAATACAGAAGGGCAGCGGAAAATGGTCGAATCCGTGAAATTCATTCAGGAGCCGGTCACGCACCTCCGGGTTGGCCGGTTCCATCGTGTAAGCCGCCATATATTTCTGAAGTGCGTTCCGAATCTCTGTCCTGTGCGTACGGCTGTACGGGATATGCACATCCCCAGGTAAAAAGACCTCAGAATCATTCATTTTCTGAAAATAATGCAGCGAGATCAGGCAGCTGCGGCTGATCTGAACAAAGCTGTCTTCCGGCAGCATTTCCTTCAAAGCGTTGATCGTCAGAAAAATCCGCACTGGGGGGGTATCTTCCCCGTATAAATAAATCGTGCAGAGCTTGTCCGTCACCTGCGCGTACATAATGTTCTCCAGCGGGATCTGCGTTTCCTTTCGATTGATACGAAGCGTGATCTGCTCACCGATTGCCTTTCTGTTTCCTGCCATAATCGTTTTCCCCCATATCCTTACCATATACCACAGTTCGCTTTGAAAATCCAGCAAAAAAGTTACGAAAACTATAGTTTCGTTTCTGGTCATTAACAGAATATTATTATAACGAAATGTTTCGTAAAAATACGAAAAATATTTCGCGAAATAAAAACTCAGATTTGGTTCCGTAAACGGATGTAAAATCTATCTAAAATTCCGCGAAAACCATTTCGTTTTTCTGTTCACGAAATAAAAACGACCACACGGAGTATTGATTGAAACAAATCCTCCAAAGGTGTACAATTATCATAAATTGAGACAGAGACAGCCGAGTTGATTCGGTCAAAATTTACAATAAGAATAATAAAAAATATAGATGACAGATGCAAAAAAAACGGTACCCGTCATGGATTGCAGTCTGTGTTTTGTTATTTTATAAAGTGAAAGAGAATGACTATGGGAGAAAAAGAATTACGGCATTTAAGACGGGCGGATCTTCTGCAGATGCTGATCGATCAGAGCAAAGAGGCGGAACAGCAGCAGAACCGGATCACAGAGCTGCAGGCACAGATAAAAGAGAGAGAAGCGGATGCGGAAGCCCGGCTGAATACACTTCAGGAAGAATACGAAGAAAAGCTTGAGACCTGCAGGAAAGAATCCGAAGAACGTCTGCGCACCCGTCTTCATGAAGCGCAGGCACGGGAAGCCGAAGTGAACGCGCAGCTCGCCGAAGCTGAGGCGCGCGAGGCAAAGCTGAAGGCGCTTCTTTCACAGGCTCACGTAGAGGAGCTTGAAGAACATCTTTCTCAGACAGAAGAGAACAGCAGGGAGGCGAATCAGCTCCTTGCCGAGCTTCAGGCAGAGACAGTGAAATGTCTGGAGACCATCCGCCGCCTGAATATCGCGGCAGAGAAGAAAACAGAAGCTGTGAAAAAGGGCAATACCGGGATCACATCCCGGCTTGGCCTGGCGCAGCGGCGCAGATAAAAGGACAGCCGATAGTTGCGCGTGCAGGAATCGCTGCGCGAATGGAACGGCTTTCAGCCATATTCGCTGTGCGGGTAAAGACATGTGACAGAACGATTTTCGGAGGACCTGTGACGGTATGAGTAAAAAGAAAAAAGAGTTGAAAATGCCTGCCGTCGAGGAACTGGAAAAGGAACTGCATCGGGAAAAATACCGTAAAAACTTCGGCCGTACACTTCGCAGCACAATCTACACGCTGATCACGGTGGCGGCAGTATCCATACTGGTAGCAACATTGTTTTTACCTGTACTGCAGATCTACGGCTCGTCCATGACGCCGACTCTGACCGATGGAAATATCGTGGTATCGCTCAAAGCTTCTGAATTTGAGCAGGGCGATATCATCGCTTTTTACTATAACAACAAGATCCTCGTCAAGCGGGTGATCGCCACCGAAGGCGAATGGGTGAGCATGGACGAGAAAGGCTACGTCTACGTGGACGGCAAGCTTCTCGACGAGCCATATGTATCCGAATATGCATTCGGAGAATGCGACATCGAGTTCCCCTATCAGGTACCGGAGGGCAAGCTCTTCGTGATGGGAGATCATCGGTCCGTATCCGTAGACAGCCGCAGCTCGGCAGTGGGCTGTGTTTCCTCAGAACAGATTGTCGGCAAGCTGGCATTCCGCATCTGGCCCATCTCAGAGATCGGGAAAATTGAGTAAATTGAGTAAGTAAGAAGAAAGGCTACTGTGAAAACACTGAACATATACGAAAAAGAGAAAACAGCTTACATAGCTTACTTAAAAGGCACAGAACAGATACAAAAAAAGAAAGGGGGTGCCCGATAAATGAATAAGTCGTTATTAGAACGTGCAATGGAATTCCTGCGGGCACACCGCAGACGTCACAACTGGTACAAGGCAGTGAGCGCGCTGGCAGTCGTCGTCGTATTCGTCACGACCTATATGCTGATCCTGCCGGCCATCACACTGGAGGTCGACAATTCGCAGGAAGCGGCCATCGTTTCCGAGGAAAATTCCGGAAGCGGCAGCGGGTCCTCCGGTACCACGTCAGAAACCACGGCTGCAGAAACCACCGCAGCCACAGAAGCATCGGCAGCAAAAGAAACCACAGCTGCCACCGAGACACCTGCTACAACAGCGGCAGAGACGAACGCAGTCACAGAGGCCGCCGCAAAAGAGACCACCGCATCCACAGAAGCGGCGGCATCCGCAGAAACAACCGCAAATACAGAAGCCACTGCATCAACATCCGACGAAACAGCATCCACAGGCACCAATACAACGAATGATACGTCTGCATCGAATAACAATGCAGATGATAATGATAATACAGCAAATACCACTTCCACCTCAGAAGGAGAAAGTGAGACAACGGCATTATCCACAGACCCGGAAAACACAGATGTGGATAACTCAGAATCCCAGGGAACAACCGTTGTGAACAACTCAGAAACGGATGTGGATAACTCTGAAAGCGCATCCGAGACCGAATCTGAAGAGGCTAAATCTGAATCAGATAAAGAAACTGAAACTGAGACAGAAGAAACCATCTCCGAAGAACTCATAGAAAGTCTTGTTAAAATCGAATACGAAACCGAATATCAGACTGAAACTGAAGCTGAAACAGGAACAGATGCTTCCGGCTCGGTTTCCAATACATCAATCATAACTGGTACGGTCATTCATTGGAATATTACCATTGATGCTACCCAGACTGACATTCTGGACTGGGTACTGGAAGAAACCCTTTCCGTCAATGGCAAAGAGACTGATCTGGCGGAAACAAAACAGAAGATTACCATCAATAAGAAAGACGCGGACGAAGAAGATGCGTCTGATTTTGAGATGCCTTATACATTCACAGAAGAGGACGGCATCGAGAACGCCGAGTATGTCATCACATTCGACAGCGTAATCGAGGCCTCAACGGCCGACACATCCGTGCAGCTCACTATAAAGCTGACCGCAGACGATGCAGCCGAGACGTATGCCGAGGTTGATCTCGAACATGAGATCCTGATCGCAGCGATGGAGGAAGAGACGGAAACAGAATCGGAATCTGAGACAGAGACGGAAGCAGAATCTGAGACGGAAACGGAATCTGAGGCAGAAACAGAGTCTGAAACAGAAACAGAATCTGAAACAGAAACTGAACTGGCAGGTGAGACTCTGGTCATCGAGACTGCCGAATCCTATACAGATGTTCCTCTGCTTGGCAGCGGAAATACTGTGGAATCAGAGACAGATACAGAAGATGATACGGATACAGCAGCAGAGACGGAGAACGCGACAGAAGAGACAGAAGAGACAGAAGAGACAGGCTCGTCTTTAAAAGTAAGATCAATTACCGGTACGGTTGACCTGACGGATGCCATAGATTTGAGTGAGTACATTTCGTCGGTTACATTCCTTGAAAAGGATTCGAATGGAATCTGGGTGACAGTGGAAGCTGTCAATAGTGTATACCAGTTTACCACGAATGACAGCCTGCAGTTTACTCTGGGATTTTCTATAGAAGCAGGTGTAGTTACCACTGAAAGTAATATCCTGTATTATGAGTTGCCGGAGGGATTTACGTTTACGGATGGTACTGTTGGCACTCTTAAAATGAATGGCACGGATGCCGCTGATGTAGTAATACAGGATGGCGTTCTTATCATCGATTTCTATGAAGAAAGTGTATTTTTCGAATCAGACAGCGGGTTCAGCGGGAATGTTACCTTTGAAGGCGGCGTGAGCGGTGCTGCCAGCTCCACTGAAACGGAATTGAAGTTTTCTGATTCCTTTGTTTTCACGTATGTAGTAAATGAATCGCAGGATCAGTCTGAAACTGAAATAAATACAGACAGCAGCTATAACGTGAGTAAATCCGGAAGCATCTCGGATGAACATGTGATGAGCTATGAGATCGTCATTACCCCGGGTACTCATGGCGCGACCAATGTCACGATCACGGATATCCTGCAGATGAATTCTTCTTCGAAAGATCTGAAGTTTGATTATATTGTTGTAAAAGACGCCGAAGGAAAAGAACTTACAGTGTTCGAACTGAGTGCGTTGACTTCGAGTCCATATACCAGTGAAACGGAAACCGAGACAGAGGCGGACGGATCAAGCGTTACTGTGACTAAATATACAGATGGCGCAGGTAACTTGGTATGCACTGAAGAAAATGGCGTGTATACGCCGGCAGATGGATATTACTATTTGGAAAAAGTCTCGGAAGGGAAATATATCATTCATCTGCCGGATATGGATTGTGACGATAAGTATACAATCACCTATTCTGTCGACCTAACGGCACAGGGGACGGATCTGGATGTAACAAAGTCCTATACAGTAAATAACTCGGTATATGACGCGAATAACAACTATAAGGGGAATGACTACCAGACATTTTCCAACACCTGGATGAAAAAGAGTGCATTGAAAACCGAGCAGAATGCGGATGAGAACTGGGAGATCACCTGGAGCCTGACGATCAATCCGGATCACAATAAAATGAAGACTACAGATGTGATTACGGATACTTTGTCATCTTCAAAACCTGGTGTGACTTCAACTAACGCTGCGATAAGCAGCATAACGGTTCTGGATGCAAACGGGGAGAATGTAACGACTTCGGTTCCTACAGGTCTGTCAATTGATGATATAAGCGGACAGACAATTTCGTATATACTGAAACTGCTTGGCATTGATATGAGTTCTGGGGATGCTGCAGAATATTATTCTATAGAGATCACCTACACGACAATTGTAGATACAGATTCTCTTCCGAATGGTACAACGACGATTACCAATACCGGCGCGTTTACCAGGGGCGACACGACCAACTCATCCGGAGCCTCGGTAAGCCTTGTGAATACGCTTATATCCAAGACGGTTGATTCGGATCATGTCAGTTACCAGGAGATTACCTATACGGAAGAGGGAACTTCCGTCACAGATACGCTGATCGTGATTCCCTGGATCAGCACGATCAAAATCCCAGCTGATGCGACTGTGGATAAGTTAATTGTAGATACCTTTGGAACGGATCTGTGGGCGACGCCTGCCTTGTTAACAGGTCTGACGGTGACTGTGGATGGAACAGCTTTGACGTATGAGGATGACTACACGATATTGGTCGGTTCCACAGACATTAACGGTTATCAGGATACAGCGACAAAACTGTCAGATGGATTTTCCATCCAGTTTACCTCATCAGGTCTCGACAAAGTTAAGGGGAAGAGTATTGTGATCTCTTATTCCCTCTATGGGACGTACAGCGACGTGGCCTCTATATCATCAGGGGATACACCGACAAAGCAGTTTTCCAATGAGATTGCTTACAATGAAATTACGGCATCTTCGTCCTATACCTATACCGGCAGCTACTTTAACAAGGTTTATGTAACATATGAGGGAGATACGCAGGGAACCTATGAAGATGGCTATGATGTGAATGTTTACAGTATATCCGGTTTGCTGCATTGGCGCGTACAGACACAGCTGAATAAAAACGACGCAGCGAGCGGGATCACAATGGTTGATATACTTCCGAGCGGACTGGATCTGTACTCAGTGCAGGTGACCGGATTTTATGGAGGAGATGGCTCAACGGAAGTGCTGTTGGCAGAGAACCTGAGTATACTGCAGGAAGGTGCGAGCACTACAAATACGCTTACCTATACCAGAAAATCGGATGGAAGTACATATCCGGTAACGGTGACTATCACGAAAAACGCAGACGGAACGACGACCATAGAAGCTGTCATTCCTTCCGGGATAACTTCTGCTGTGGATCAGAACTGGATCAATCTGGAAATCTATGCCTCTGTTCCGTCAGACGATGCCATATATGATTATACGCAAACCGATGTTACTTCTGTATCTTACACAAACAGTGCGAAAATGATCGTTAATAATGAGACGCACAATATTGCGGATCAGACGGTTGATGTTACCAACGAAAAAAAGAATATTGACAAATCCGGTTCGTATGACAGCGATACGAATGTGATGACCTATACGCTGGAGATTAATAAGTTATCGAAGGATTTGCTGGATTCTGGTGATATTCTGACGCTTACGGACACGCTGTCCTATAATAAGAATTACGTTGTCAATGGAACTACCTATGAGAATTACAAGTCGGTCAATCTGGTCGTTGGCTCTGTGACGGCGTACTATTATGATGATAGTGGCAATAAGATAACGTTGCCGAACGGAAATTACGATTTTTCCTACACGTATGAGGAAACGGAAGGTTCTGATGGAACGGCTTACAACACCCTGTATATGTCTGTGCCGGATGAATTACATGTCTATATAGAGTATTCCTATCAACTGACATCGGTTAATAATACTTCTATAAGTGAATGGAAGCTTACAAATGAGGCAACAATAAGCGGTGTAGACAGAGGTTCGGACAAAAACACGGAAACAGAAAAGTATTCGGCGATTACAGGAACTGTGTATAAGAATATCGCCTTCTATAAGGTAAGCGCGGGCAACTACAATATTCGGCTTGCGGACGCGGAGTTTACGCTTTATATATGCTCAGACTCTGCCGTGTCCGGAACATACATCTGGGAAGAAGTTGGCAACTATACGAGCGATTCCAATGGAATGATGGAGATGGCTACTCTCTCCAAGGATGTCCTTTATAAATTAGAAGAAACTGCCGCGCCGTCCGGCTATTCTTTACTGACGGAACCTTATTATTTCTATGTAAAATCCACCGGTACAGGCAGCACAGTCACGATGCCGGATGATGTCGATGCAGATAACGTGCATATCCTGGTGGACGGAGATACGAAATACATAGAGAATACCACCGATGGAAGTATTTCTGTGACAAAAGAGTGGGGAAGCGGAGCAGTGCAGGCAGATGTCACGTTTACACTGTATCAGGGATCTTCTCCGGCCTATACCTATGCGGATATTGCCACAGGAAATCTTACGTTGGTTGATGGCGTAAGTTCACTGACTATTACAGCGGGAAGCACCGATGCTGTGAAATGGGAAAACCTGCCATCCAAGGACAGCAACGGGAATAAGATTTATTACTATGTATTCGAGACAAAAGCAGGAGATTCGACCAATGTAACATTGTTCGACGATGGAAGTGTCTATACGATCGGCGGCTATATGGTAGATTACAGCACAAATGGTATTCAGAGCGGTGCGATTACTGTGACGAACAGTATGGACAGTGTTTCTGCGAAAAAAGTATGGGAAAGCGGCACTACCCCGGTCGATGTAGAGTTTACGATTTATCAGGGGACAGAGACCGATCTGACCTGGGCGGATACATTCACCGTTGACGATAGTGGTAATGCTGTCAATGCGAAGCTGACCAAAGTGACATTTGCAAGCGAAAGCTCTGAGACTCCGGCCAAAATAATCAGCTATGATGCAAGCGGTAAATTGATATCCGGCACTGATACTGTCACATGGACGGGACTTCCGGCTTCGGATGGTGCCGGAAATATCCTTTATTACTATGTGTTTGAGACTTCAGCAGGATCGGCTGCAACAGATCCGGTGATTATATATTCATCTAACGGCGGTTATCAGGTCGACGGCTACTGGGCAGAATACGCCAACAATGATGGTATTGTTGAAGGAACTGTTACTATCACAAACAGCACAAAATCGATCTCAGCCACAAAAGAGTGGGAAACCGGAACAACGGCTGTGGACGTGAAGTTTACGTTATATCAGGGAACAAGTGATAATTTGACATATGATGATATAGCGAAAGGTTCTTTGACGGTAGTAAAAACAGATACAACAACGAATGGGGCCAACCCACAGACAATCGGTGTCTCCACGGCATCGGGAGATTCGTCAGACCGTACCGTGACCTGGAATAATCTGCCGACCGTGAATGCAGATGGAGATCCACTCTACTATTATGTATTTGAGACTTCAGCAGGATCGGTTGCAACAGATCCGGTGATCATCTATTCATCTAACGGCGGTTATCAGGTCGACGGCTACTGGGCAGAATACGCCAACAATGATGGCATTGTCGAAGGAACTGTTACTATCACAAACAGCACAAAATCGATCTCCGCTACAAAAGAGTGGGAAACCGGAACAAAGGCTGTGGATGTGGAGTTTACGTTATATCAGGGAACAAGTGATGATTTGACATATGATGATATAGCGGAAGGTTCTTTGACGGTAGTAAAAACAGATACAACAACGAATGTAGCCAACCTACAGACAATTGGTGCCTCCACGGCATCAGGAGATTCGTCAGACCGTACCGTGACCTGGAATAATCTGCCGACCGTGAATGCAGATGGAGATCCACTCTACTATTATGTATTTGAGACGGCTATAGACGATACAACGTATGATTCAGCAACAAAAGTTTGCAATGACAGTGGTGATGTAATCGGTTATATGGTTGGAAATTATTTTGCGGGCTACAGCAGCGCCAGCGGAATAACAGACGGTTCGGTGACAATTACGAATCAGGATACGTCAATCTCCGTGAAAAAGGAATGGGGAAGCGAAGTTACGGAAAGCGAAGTGACGATGGAACTGTATAGTTCCACGACGGCGCCAACGGTGCAGGAGGAGTCTTATTATGAAATAAAAACATATTTTAAGGGGACTGGTGATACAGCTTATGATTATGCAGGGACAACAACTTATAATGATAGTACCTATTATGGGCCGATGTCTACTTCAACAGCATCATCTGGCGTTATTGATCTGACAATTAAATCTTATGCTTCTTTGACAACGGATGTACTGTCTGTTGAATGCAGCGATTCCTCTGTGAAAATTGGCAGTCCAGCAATAACCGGAGACTATAGCCCATATTATGTCACTTGGAGAATCAGCAATATTACGAGTTCGTGCAGTTTTTATGTAACTATCAATAGTAATAGTAATCCATATCCCGAATTTTCAGTGAACGACGCCAGTGGTGCTGTAAAGGATGAAAATCTGGATCTGCCAACGGATGCTGTTATTTCAACCAGAACAGATGCGGCTGTTACACTCAAATCTGGATCGTATACTTGGAGTAACCTTCCTTTATATAACGGTGACGGCAAACCGCTTTACTATTATGTGAAAGAAGCGGATCAGGATGATTATTATGCTTCCTACAGCTATACGTATAACAGTGACGGCAGCATACAATCCGTGACGGTGACGAACTATGACGCACCGGAGGAGGAGTCAGAGCCACAATCTGAAAGTGAAACGGAACCAGAAACCACGTCGATTACGATTGAGAAAAAGTGGGTTGGAACTGATGGCACGACATCCGTTTCAAAGCAAAGCGGAGAAATTTCTGTAAATCTTTATCAGGCTACAGAGTCGGCCAGCAGTGGAGGTTCGGCAAGTGGTACGGTGCATGTAAAAATTGCTTATGGTGATTGGGGTTACGATATAAGCAATCCTGTTGTGGATGCTGACTATAAAAATGGAACGGTTATTTCACTCACAGTTGTTAGTGATGAGTATGGTGGTAACACTGCTCCTGTCTTTTATATCCTTGATTCGAATGGCAATATTTTGCAAACATTAGAATCAGATTTGAAAGAAGAGGAATGGACAGCAACCTGGGGCACTCCGTATACTAAAAAGACATGGACATATACGATAACAGCAAATGAAGATGTTACTGTTGGTGGTATAGGCTATAGTTCATCTGTTAGTTACAACATTAAAGAACCATCTGACAGCTCCACTGGTTCAGGCAATACTGGCAGCACTCAATTGATAGGAGATTTGTACACCACCCTTACTATCAATCCATCTAACGCAGAGTACATTCAGGACGTAAACGGTACAACATTAAAGGTAAATATTATAATAAACAGCGAGGGAGACACATGGACCGCTGTGATTTCCGGTTTGCCAAAGCAGGTCACTGAAAATGAAACAACATACACATACTTGTATTATATATCTGAAAATGCTGTGACTAATTATGAACTGGTGAGTATCACGAATAATGAAGGTATCTGTTCAGACACGATAACGGTTACCAATAAAAAATCGGAGACCTCCGACGTCGAGCTTCCTGAAACCGGCGGCACGGGTACCACACCGTATACTTATGGAGGTTTGCTGCTGACCTTATCAGCTGCGGGACTTCTTGTGTATAGAAAGAAAAAACGCGGAAAGGAGGTTCGATCAGGGCCATCCTGAGCGTGTAACAAAGCGTAGCTGTGAATGCAGAGCAGGAACAGATACAACGTAACGCAGCTGTGAATGCAGAGCATAAACAGATACGACGTAACGCAGCTGATAAAAGCAAACGTGGCCGGATGAAAGAAATACTGCGGCAATCGAAACATCGGTAACTGCTAGTATTGGTCACGAAGTAACTGTTCACCAACGCGGACAAAAAAAGTCCGAAACAATTAAAAATCACAGAAAAGGGGAAAGTGATATGAAGAAGATGAAAAAATTAGTCAGCCTGTTGCTGACGCTCGTCATGGTAGCGGCTATGGCGGTGAGCGTGTCTGCGGATGACACCACTACTTACACAATTACCATTGAGGGTTCTATGAGCGCGTCCGGGACTACGGAATCCCACACCTACAGCGCTTATCAGGTATTTGCCGGTGATTTGGCGACAGATGGTACTACCTTGTCAAATGTGACATGGGGAACGGGCGTGAATAGCACCAGTTTATTGACTGCGGTAAAGGCGATCACGGACGGAGATGACACACCGTTTGCCAATTGTTCAACGGCAGCTGAGGTTGCGGAAGTCCTGGGGGGTTATAGTGATAACAGCGACGTTGCAAAGGCGTTTGCCACAGCAGTCAGCAATAATCTCGCGGATACGGCAAGCGGCTCCGCAAGCACTACGAACGATTCTGGAAATTATGTCATTTCCAATTTGACAGCGGGTTATTACTTTGTAAAGGATTCAGCCAGTTTGGATGGGCTGGATGCAGCGGCAACCAGATATATTCTGGAAGTGGTAAGTAATGTTACGGTGACCCCGAAGTCGGATACCCCGACCGTTACGAAGAAGGTAAAAGAAACGAATGATACGACTAATACGACTTCTACGTGGCAGGACGCGGCGGATTATGATATTAACGATACGATTCCTTATCAGCTGACTGGTACACTGCCGGATGTCCTGAGCGATTACAGCACCTACGCATATACTTTCACGGATACTATGTCTGTTGGTCTGACCTATAGCAGTGATAGTGTAAAGGTGTATGTGGTGACGGGCGATGATAAGACGGAAGTTGCTTCTTCCGGTTATACAGCATCTACAACTACTATTGATTCTACTGCAACGTCTTATGCGGGCGGCACCACACTTACCGTTGCAATCTCGGATGTAAAGTCTCTGAAAGATACCAGTGGAGCTGCCATTACGGTTACTTCTGACAGCACGATCGTTGTGGAATATAGCGCTACTTTGAACAGCAATGCGGTTATCGGCTCTGCAGGCAACCCGAACGAGGTTTATCTGACATACTCGAATAACCCGAACGGCAGCGGCACAGGTAAGACTCCTACCGATAAGGTTATCGTATTCACGTATGAGATTGACGCGAATAAGGTAAGAGAAGCAACTGCGGAAGATGAAACTTCAAATTCTACAGTACCGCTTTCGGGCGCAGGTTTCACACTCTATAAGTTGGTTGACGGCACCTATACTATTGTCGGCAGTGAGGTTACTGGTGGGACGACGTTCACATTCCAGGGCGTTGACGCCGGAACCTACAAACTGGTCGAGACTACGGTTCCGGATGGCTACAATAAGGCGGATGACGTGATTTTTAACATAGTAGCTACGTATACTGATAGTTCAGATGATCCGTCGCTGTCCGCTCTTTCGGTTACGAATTCAGAGAACACCACAATTTCAGGAGAGAACGGCAGCTTTACTGCTACATCAGAATCGGGTATTGTATCTACGGATATCCTGAACCAGAAAGGCTCGGTTCTTCCTACCACTGGTGGCATGGGCACGACGATCCTCTACGTGATCGGCACGATCCTTGTCCTTGGCGCAGCGATCCTTCTTGTAACGAAGAAGCGCATGAGCTCGGAGAGATAAGCAAGCGGTCGGCGGGACTGCTTAAGATCTGATTTGAAGCAGGTTTAAAGCAGCTATAGGAATAGCGTTATGAATAAGAAAGATTTGCAATAAAGGAGCGGTTCCCCGGCCTGCGATTGCCGGGCCGGGGAAGCTGTCCTGGTTACTCGATTGGAAGTAACAAGACACAAAAATAACCGCCCCAGTGACCAACTCGTGCGGTTATTTTTATATAACTAAAACTTTAGGGAACTAGCCGTCATGCTGTACGGGTAGCACTGTTTTTCTACGACATGACTATATCATAGTTTCTCTGATATTACAAGCTGTTTTTTTGCAAAGTTATATTTCGACATTTTATTTTTACTACAGCACCAAGGAGAGCTTATGAGGTTTATCAGAAAACATTTTACGACGATTTTACTGCTTCTGATTCTCCTCGCAGGTGTGTCCTTGCTGCTGTATCCGACAGTCAGTGATTACTGGAATTCGTTTCATCAGTCGCGGGCGATCGCGACCTACGTGGATGCGGTTGCTGAGCTGGATGAGGATGACTACGAAGAGATGTGGGAGGCAGCAGTCGCGTACAATGAGGCGCTGCTGGAGAACCCGGATCGCTGGAATATGTCGGAAGAGGAAGAGGAGGATTACAATTCCATCCTCGATGTGACCGGCACTGGGATCATGGGATATATTGAGATCCCGAAGATCAATGTGTATCTGCCGATTTATCATGGCACGGATGAAGGTGTCCTGGAGGTGGCGATCGGTCATTTTGCGGGCTCTTCGTTCCCGACCGGCGGCGAGGGGACGCACTGTGTGGTCTCCGGACACCGGGGGCTGCCGTCGGCGAAGCTGTTTACGGATCTGGATCAGCTCGTGGAAGGCGACATTTTTGTCATGTATGTGCTGGATCAGACGCTGACCTACGAGGTCGATCAGATTCTGATCGTGGAGCCGGATGACCTGACTTCGCTGGAGATTGAGGAAGGCGAGGATCTGTGTACGCTGGTGACATGTACGCCGTACGGCGTGAATTCGCATCGAATGCTTGTGCGCGGGCACCGCGTGGAGAATATTGAGGATTATACGGTCAGTGTGACAGCGGACGCGTCTCTGGTGAATGAGAAGATTGTTGCGGTGTGTGTGGCGGTGCCGATTCTGCTGATCCTGCTGATCGGGGTGATGGCAGGTCATAGAGGCAAGAGGAAGAAGAACTGATTCTTTTACTGCAGGATTGCCAGATAGATGGGAAAAGGACTGGTCGAGGGATATGAGACAGTTGTTACGGAAAATTGAATACGGGAATGTGCTCCGGACTGCTCTTTCCCGGATATGGCTGGTTCTGGCAGTGCTGCTCATTACGGCGGGAATGCCGCTGATCTCTATGAATGCTGTCCGGCCGATTACCGCAGGGGCAGCGGAGACGGGCTCGATCACGGTGAGCTTTTCGGAAGAGGCAAAGAGCGCGGTGCAGGGCGTGACGATGACACTGTATCAGGTGGCTTCCGGCGGGAGCGACAGCTTTACGGTGAGCGGTGCGTTTGCAGACAGCGGGATCACGATCCCGTCGATGAATGACGCCGACGGCGTGGAGAAGGCAGCGGAGCAGCTGGCCGCGTATGCGAAAGAAAATAATATTTCCGGCACAGAGAAGCAGGTGAGCGCGGAGGGAACGGTATCGTTTGACGGCCTTTCTCCGGCTTTGTATCTGATCGTGCAGACCTCCGGGACGGATGCGATCGTGATCCAGAAGGTAATGGCGCCGATTCCCTATATGACGGATTCGGGCACGGAATCTTATAATGCTTTGCTTAGCCCGAAGTATGAGATTCCTGCGGGCGCGGTGATATTAAATAAGGTAGACGACAGCGGCGCGGCGGTGTCCGGTGCGGTATTTTCGCTGCAGAAGAAGACCTATATCACTTCGGATGGTGAGACGGATTCCGGCGCGGAGACCGGGCAGGATGTGAACGGGCGCTATTACTGGGAGGATGTGCAGACGGGGCTGACCACGGACGCGAACGGGCAGATTTCCGCGTCCCCGCTGATTTATGGCGTTTACCGGTTCGTTGAGACGATGGTGCCGGAAGGTTTTGTAAAGAGTCCGGCGACGGTGTTTTTTGAGGTCAGTGAAGACGGAACGGTCGAACTGTCCGGCGGCGTTTATAAGGCGGCGTCAGGCACGGTGCAGGAGCTGACCGTGGTGAACACGCGCACGCAGGTGATCATCAATAAGGTGGATGAAGCTCAGCAGGCGGTGGCCGGAGCGAAGCTGGTCATTAAGGATGCGAAAGGCCATGTGATCTATGACGCGGACGGCACTACGGCGAAATATACGCTTACGACGACCTCCGGTACGGATATTCTCTATCAGCTTCCGGCAGGCACCTATTACTTAAGCGAGGTGGAGCAGCCGGATGGCTACAAGTACGCGAAGGATGTCCAGTTTGTCGTCAGCGACGAAGAGGGCGCGGTAAATACTGTGACAATGGAAGATCCCACCGCGGTGACTCCGGAGACGGAGACGCCGTCTCAGACGAATGAGGAGAATCCGCAGGTGACGGAGGGTTCGATCACAGTCACAAAGTCTCTGATGCTCTCGGATGAGACACACCTGATCGCGGAAGACGCGGTCTACTATGTGGCTCTGTTTGAAGATCAGAGCTGTACGGTGCGTGTGTCCGCGGTGAAGGCGATCACCTATTCGAACACGGGCGTCAGCTCAGTGACCTTCGAGGGACTGGATCTGGATACGACTTACTATGTTGCAGAGACCGACGCGTACGGTGAAGTGCTTGTAAGCGGGAAGACCGCGGATAAGGTCGTTTATGTACCGGTGTATCCGACGGATACGTCTGTGACGCTTAACACGCAGAATTACGATGTGGAATTCTCGTTTGCGAATGAATTTTATGATCTGCCGTATGAGTATTACTACGGCGGGGAACTGACGATCACAAAGCGCACGCTGATGGGCGGCGAGGAATATAGCACGGACGGTGTCTTCTATGCGAGGGTATTCTCGGATTCCGCGTATACGACGCCTGTGAGCGACGTGCTTACGCTGGATATGTCCGGCTCAAGCAGCGTTACCGTGACCGTGGAGGTGAGCGTTGGCGGCAGCACGGACGACAGCCGGACCTATTATGTGACGGAGACCGACAGCGAGGGCAATCCGCTGAATGGTGAGACAGATCTGCCATTCACGATGACGGTCGATAAAAATTCTGTGACCATGTCCTATGACCATGCATCGGAGACGGTGACGATCACGAACTCGTTTGAAAATGAAGAGAGCTATGAGGAATTCGAGGAGAATATAACGACTACCGAAGAAGATGACGAAGAGAGCAGCACGTCTGAGACAAACGCACAGGCGGTGCAGACCGGTGATGAAACGCCCATCGCGCGTATGACGGCTCTGATGCTTGCGGCTCTGACGGTACTCCTTGCGGGCATGGCAGGCGCAGTGCTCCGCCGCAGAAGACAATGAAGGGCATTCCTGACAGGTTTTTCATGATATTATGAATGTTTCCCCTGCCTTTGAGATAATGAAACAGCCAGGCTTCCGGCACATGATTGTGTCAGAAGCCTTCTTTTGCCTTGTAAAGAAGATGTATTTATGTTATTCTGATTGTAATTACAGAGTAACGATTAAGATACGGAACAGTTACAATGCAAAAATTTTTGCTGCCTCTGAAAAAGGTTTATAAAAAGTTTTTACAGCAGACGAAAAGATGGGAGAATGTCAGATGGCTAAATCTTTTAATGTGAGCGGCACCTGTCTGCCGGACAGACATTATATGGTTGATCTGGGCTCCAGACTGGCTGCGGTTAAGAATATGGTTGATGCGGGGGATTATTTTACTATCAATCGTGCAAGACAGTATGGTAAGACGACGATCCTGAATGCCCTGGCGGGTTACCTGAAGCCATATTATTCTGTAATCAGTCTGGACTTTCAGGGACTTTCTTATACTGATTTTGAGTCGGAAGACCGTTTTGTGTCAGCCGTATCCAGACAGATTTTACTGGTAGTGGAGGAGGAATTGTCTGCTGATGCGGAGCATGAATTGAGACAGTATGCGGACGACCCATCAGGCGGTGCGTCCCTTTCCAGGTTTTTTTCTCATTGACCGGTTTGTGCCGGAAATCTCAGAAGAATATCGTGCTTTTGATTGATGAGGTAGATTCTGCCTCGAATAATCAGGTCTTTCTTGATTTCCTGGCTCAGCTTCGCTTTTACTATTTGAAAAGACCGGGAGTAAAGACATTTCAGTCTGTTATTCTGGCCGGTGTATATGATATAAAGAATTTAAAACAGAAGATTCATCCGGAATCAGAATCCAGATACAACAGTCCGTGGAATATTGCTGTGGATTTTACGGTTGATATGAGCTTTTCACCAAAAGATATTATTTCCATGCTTTCACAGTATGAAGCTGACTGGAATACAGGGATGAATATGGACAGGATCAGTCAGCTGCTCTATGATTATACGATGGGGTATCCGTTTCTTGTTTCGAGACTGTGCCAGATCATGGCACGGAATGTGACGGAATACAGTACAAGGGATGAAAAGAAAGAAAGCTGGGATGATGAAGCGTTTCAGAGAGCTGTACGGGAACTTTTAAGGACACCGAATACGCTTTTTGATGATATGAGTGTTGTTGCTAAACTCAAATGACCAGAAATAGATTTGCTTGACTGTCCCTGATTTGCTCTATATACTGTCATTTAGTATATAGAAAGGAATCCCAGGGTACCCTCCTGCCAGATCGTCCCCTGGGATCGTGGTTCTTACAACCATGGTCATTTTAACAGAATATCGTATTGAATGCAATGATGAAGAAGAGAAAATTTTTGTGATAATCAGTCTGGCTGTATCTTATTGTCCCATATGTGGTGAACCTCTTGGTTATAGAGATACCTGCATACGGTATCTGTTAAGAGAAGGCGGTGAAAGAGAGACTTACATTATACCCAGGGGCAAATGTGGTAAATGTGGTACGATCTACAGGATGCTCCCGGATATCGCAGCTCCTTATAAACAGTACGCGGCTGAGGTTATATCTGGTGTGTTGGATGAAGTTATCCAGCCAGAGGATGAAGATTCTGCTGATTATCCGTGTGAAGTGACCATGCAGAGATGGCATCACTGGTTAATGGCTAATGAACTCAGGATCGATGGTTATCTGAAATCAACCGGGCACCGCATTCTGGGCTTCAGCGAAGAATTCCTGATGTCTGATATTTCCCTGCTCAGACAACTGCGCAACAGTTGCCCCGCATGGTTGGAGACAATCCTCAGATTTATATACAACTCAGGTGGTTTTTTGGTCCCTGCCTGAGGACCAGTTTTTGCACTGACTTTGTTTTGTTGTCCTCCGGGGGATGTGTTAGTCTGTTCCCATCAACCAAAAGAAGGAGGAACAGACTTTGGAAACAAAAGAAACCAGCAGCTGGCAGGATGACACTGCCCTGGAACGTTTTAAGCTTATTTCCCCATTGCTGGATGAAAGCCTGGATGAGGCAAAGCTGATTGCCCTGCGGAAAGAAATCTCAAGCCAGAACGAGATCTCCGTCAGGAGCCTGCGCCGGTATGAATCTTACTACAGGGAAAGTGGTTTTTCAGGACTGAGACCGAAGAACCGGGCACAGAGGCGTTCACAGAAGCTCCCAGATAACTTTGACGAGCTTGTAGCGGAAGCAATCCAGCTTAAGCGGGAAGTGCCGGAGCGTTCTGTGTCACAGATCATCTACATTCTGGAACTGGAAGGGCGAGTGGAACCCGGCAGGCTGAAGCGTTCCACCATGCAGAGGCATCTTTATAAGGCCGGGTTCGGTGAACGCCAGATGCAGATGTACAAGGACGCGAGGAAAAGTTCTTCGAAGCGTTTTTGTAAGCCGAACCGGATGATGCTTGTACAGGCAGACATTAAATATGGCCCGAAACTCCCTATTGGAAAAAAAGGTGCAATGGTGCAGACTTACCTGTCATCGGTCATGGATGACCACTCCCGGTATATCCTGCAGGCGCAGTTTTACGATAATCAGGAAGAAACCATCGTGGAGGATACATTCCGCAAGGCAATCCTCAAGCATGGGAAATTTGATTCCGGGTATTGCGATCACGGAAGCCAGTATATTTCGAAACAGTTAAAATTATCCTTGTCGAAGCTTGGCATAAATGTAAAATATGCACCTGTTAGAAATGGGGCTGCCAAAGGAAAAATCGAAAAATATCATCAGATCGTAGACGGATTTACTGCGGAGGCAAAGGCGCATAAAATCCGGACACTGGAGGAACTGAACCGGTATTGGGAAATCTATCTGGAGGAGTACTATCACAACAAGCCCCATGACGGCATCCGTGAGTATTATGAAAGCACCGGGAACCCGGTGCCTGAAAAGGGCATTTCACCGCAGCAGGAATGGAACCGGGATACCAGACCGCTGACATTTCTTGATGCGTCTGTAGTTGCGGAAGCATTCCTGCACCATGAACAGCGCCTTGTGGACAAAGGAGCATGTATCAGTTTTAAGGGGAAAAAATATGAAACGAAGCCGTCGCTGATTGGATGTAAAGTAGAAATTTCTTACGATCCCGCATCACCGGAAACCATCACGGTCAGCTATGCCGGAATGGAGCCGTTCACTGCAGAACCTGTGAAGATTGGATCTTACTGTTCCAGGAAACCGGCTATCCCTGCTTCGATGCAGGAAACGGAAGTGGAATCCTCCCGGTTTCTTACGGCATTGGAGAAAAAGCATGAAAAGAGCAGGGAGCACTACGCGAATGCGATCTCCTTTGGGGCATACAGGAAGGACGGTGACGGTCATGTATAAAGCTTTTTATGAAATGAAACGTCTCCCATTTGTCAGAAATGTGCCGATAAATGAGCTTTATGAATCACCTGCTATGGCAGACGCATTGGGGCGCCTTACTTACGGGGCAGATAATCAGCTGTTCGTTGTTGTCACAGCTGATTCAGGATGCGGAAAATCCACGCTTATGCGTCGCTTTTCAGAATCGCTTCCAAAAGACGATTACATAGTCCTTTACGTATCAGATTCAAAGCTGACACCAAGGGGGCTTTATAAGGGGATGCTTGGACAGCTCGGGCTGGAGGCGAAATATTACCGCGGGGAAGCGAAAAGGCAGCTGCAGAAAGAAGTTGAAGTGCTCCGTGGTGTCCAGAAGAAAAAGGTTGTATGTATTCTGGACGAAGCCCATCTGCTTGAGAAAGAAACAATAGAGGAATTTCGGTTTCTCCTGAATTTCAAGTTTGATTCTGTAAGCCCCTTGTCGCTTGTTCTTGCCGGGCAGTCAGAACTATGGGATAAGCTCCGGCTGAAGCGCTATGCAGCAGTACGGCAGAGGATTGATCTGAACTGCATCCTCCCCCATTTGGACAGAGCAGAAACAGAGCGGTATGTAATGTCTCATTTAAAGTATGCTGATGGAAAGCAGGAGATCTTCACAGACAAAGCCTATGACGCGATCTATAAGGAATCCACAGGCATCGAACGGAGGATCAACCGTATCTGCGAGAAATGCCTGATGTATGGCTGTCAGCAGGGGAAGCGTCTGATTGATGAGCACGTAGTGCAGTATGTCATTGAACACGAGATGCTGGGAGGTGATGTCTGATGAAGACAGATAAAGAACGCCGCAGACTCCTGCATGATTCGCTCTGGGAACTGCTGTTTAAATATGCGGCTCTGCGTGACGAGCTGTCCGAAATACTGCTATCATTCCAATTGATGTACGAAGATATCCAGAATTCCATGGAAGGGATACAGTCTGAAATGGATGATCTGGAAGAACATCTTGAAACATGTGGTTTGGAACTGCAAGGATTTCATGTGCGAAGCGGATTCTGGGATCCTCTCGACGTGATCGTACAGAACGAACAGACCGGAAATACTAAAGCTAAAATTTGGGATGGTTCAGAAAACGTGGAAATGTTCGATGAATTTGATGATGAACTTCCATTCGATTGAAGAGGCTTTAGCAGATATTTGAACAGCAGGAGGAAAACAGAGATGAGATTTATTTGTAAAAATGCAGGTGCGGAACAGCCTGAGGGACGCTTCTGGGAAGGCAGGACCGAAAGCATAAAGAGGAACGGCGAAGGATTTGAAGCGGATGTTTTTGGAAGAGGCAGCCATATGCACATCATTGTCGGGAAATATGTGAGTGGTAATTATGTCTGCATCCCGGGGTGGGGAGTTGGAAGCCCATTGGCAGCGCTGGATGACAGATTTTGGAACAAGGAACAGTTATCAAGGCATCTCGGTGAGATAGATGCAATAACCTTATCGGAAGCATTATGTGCAATAAAGAAAGCGGAACTTGCTTAAAATAGTGTATCGGTTTTTGAGCAGAACAACAAACAATCACGGGGTGGTATTTTCCACCCCAAATGTATAGATACAAGTGACAGCTTTCTTGGCAAATGAGGGTCAAAATATCAAAGCTATAGACGGTCAAGAGAGCCGAGCATTAACAATATGAGTAAGAAGCTCGCGGACTATCCGAAATTGAAAGAGATGATTTATGGCATTCTGTTTCAGGGCAGAAAATATTCCTATGAAGCGGAAAATGATAAAATCCGAATAGGAGAAATGTTTGGCTTTTTGAAGGAAAAGGACGGGACAGTATGTGTTTCTAACCGGATTTTTGAGATGAAGCTTTATAATCTGTATCTTTCTGAGGAAGAGACAGATACCAAAATGTTTACGACTGCAGAGATGGAGAAAAATCAGTTTGTTGTGGGCGGCCGCCTTCAGATGGATCTGGTTCTGAAAAAATTCTGCGAGTATTTTGAAGAAATATTGCGCTCTGCGCATTAAAAAAATCCCCCGCTTCGGGGGATTTTTACGTCCGGCTTATGACGCGGCCTGCTTCTTTTTCTCCTGCAGGAGCTGCTCCAGTTCATCCAGAACCGACGGATCCTGCACGGCATCCAGAAGCGCCGCAAAAAGGTCTTTGATGGATTCCTATGAAAAGTTCCTGCCTTCGGTGATCTGCCGGATCTCGAACTGCTCTCGCGTAGATATGGCTGCAAATGCGCGTCCGAAGTTCCTTCCGGTCCGGACAAGAGACTCCGATCGGATCATCTCTTTGTCAAGCAGTGAATTAATCAGTAGGTGGATATAGCTTTTTTTCCAGGTTCGCTCAGGTGTCAGATTCACTATCTCCGTTGCGGTTAATGGCCTGTCTGTATTCCAAAGCAAATCCATGATTTCTCTCTCAGATTTAGTAAGTGTTGTTTGCTTCAAAATAGTGTTCCTCCCATTTAACTCTTTTGGTAACTGATTTGTTGCTTGTTCACAGGTTTACCCGTGCTTTCCGTTAGATGATAGATGATTCGAGCGAAAATGTCAATACAAAATAATGCATTGCTCGACGATTTAAGACAAAAGAAGTTATTGTTAGAAAAAATATAATATTATGACGTTTTATAAGCCTGTTTATATTTAATTTATTTGATAATACTACGGATTGCTACGTGCTTCGCATTTCCTTGTATTATGCATATTGCCGGTTGATTTTTTAATAAAGAAGCCTTACAATGAAAAACAGCAATTTTAAGAATTCAGGAGGATAGTAAGATGAGACATACAGGAAAGCTTTTTGGAGAGGCATTGAGCCGCCTGTTGGTGATGCTCGCGCTGGCTGCGCTGGTGTTGAGCGGAGTGTCCGGCAGGTACGTGATGAGTGTCAGGGCGGAGGAAAGCGAGACTGAAGCGGCTTCCGTATCTCTTCCGGGCGGAGAGGACATTTACAGCATTCTTCTGATCGGCTCGGACCGCAGGGAGGACAACTGGAACGGCAATTCTGACGTCATGATCGTGATGACGGTGAATACCAACACGCAGAAGATCATTCTGACGTCCTATATGCGTGACCTGTACGCGGACATTCCGGGATACGGGGTGCATAAGCTGAATTACGCGTATGCGGCTGCCGGCGCGGACAAGCTGATCGAGACGCTGGAAGAAAGCTATGACATTGAGATCGACAATTATGCGGCGGTGGATTTTGATGGTATGGCAGATATCGTGGATCTGCTCGGCGGCGTGGATGTCGCGCTGAATGAGGACGAGGTGGAATATCTGAATCAGGAGCTGGAAGTGGCGGAGGAGCAGTCGGATGAGGAGGACGCGGATACGATCTATCATCTGACCGGCGCGCAGGCGGTATCCTATATGCGGATCCGCTATGTGGGCAACGCGGATTATGAGCGTACACAGCGCCAGAGAAATGTCCTTTCGGAGATCTTCGAGAACGCGAAGGAGATGAGCGCGGCTGAACTGACAGAGCTGGCGCAGGAGATCCTGGAAATGACCGACCACGACATCAGCGCTCTGGATATGATCTCTCTGCTGGGATCGCTGTCCGGACTGACCGAATATGAGCTGGTGGAGAACCGGATCCCGTATGACGGACTGTATACCACTCAGGATGAGATGCTGGTACCGGATTTTGAAGCGACGATTGAGAAGCTTCACGAGGTGCTGTACGAGTAAGTACTTTGTCAAAATATGTAGAATACGGGCTTGCAATTTCCGTACTTTGGTGATAGAATCTTAATGATTTTTTTAGAAAAAATTTATGATTCTTTCGAAATTTTGCGGACGATGGAGCCGATATGAGACCTGTACGGTTGAATTCCACCGTGCAGGTTTTTTTCTTTAAAATATCGCGGAACTGTACGGATGATTCAGGAACCGTATCTGCGAGGCTTGATGGATGTGCTTTATTGGCAAAGAGAAAGGCGAAGGACTGTATGGATCTGACACAGCCATTTGAGAAGCTGGTTAGCCGTTTTGAGGCTTATTATGATGTGAAGAGAGAGGATGTGACGCCTCCGTTCGACGCGGAAGCGGAATTCCACTCGCATGACGCGCAGTTTTTTCTGGTGCGCAGCGCCACGATTTCCGAGGCCGAGTCGCACGAATACGTTTACTTTGCGAAGCGGGATGTTCTGGATGAAGATGCCCTTCGCGCCATGGATGAGAAAGCCTGGGAAGAAGGCCTTGCTCATGTGACTCCGCATAAGGATCACAGGAACAGCGACGTCTCCCTGATCATTCTGGCAAATGAGATCACGGAGGGAGCCGCGGCGCTTGTGCCGAAGCTTCGCCATTATAAGAGTTACCAGTTTTCACTCCAGGGTTGGAGTCAGTACCGTTTGATTGCTGTTGAGTCTTCCACAGGCCGCATTGTCTTTAACCGCCAGGGCAAAGACCTGAAGAAGCTCATAAGCGATATATTTTAACAATCCTGAACAGTATCAAAATGTAGATACAGCACGTGCAGATTTATCTGCTAAGTGCTGAAGCTACATTTTGGAATGGGCGGGACGCCCATTAGCCACAGGCATATGATGCGCCAGCAGCATATAGCCTGCAAGGCAGGCGGCCTGCGGCGTATCTGTTCAGGAACAAAGTAAAAAAGGAGAGAGGAACAAATGACAGCATTATTAATCATTCTGGTAGCCATTGTACTGCTGGTCATAGGTTATGTCTACTATGGCTCATGGCTCGCGAAGCAGTGGGGGATTGACCCGAAAAGAAAGACACCGGCTTATACGCTGGAAGATGGCGTCGATTACTGTGCGGCAAAACCGCAGGTACTGATGGGACATCATTATTCGTCCATCGCGGGTGCAGGCCCGATCAACGGCCCGATCCAGGCGTCTGTATTCGGCTGGGTGCCGGTATTCCTGTGGTGCGTAATCGGCGGTATTTTCTTTGGCGGTGTTCAGGACTTCGGTTCCCTGTTCGCTTCCATTCGTCATGACGGCAAGTCCGTAGGCGAGATCATCAAAGATTCCATGGGTAAGAGAGCACAGAGACTCTTCACGATCTTTGCGCTGCTGGTTCTGCTTCTGGTCATCGCATCCTTCGTAAACGTTGTAGCCGGTACCTTCTACACGGCAGCAGGCGGCGGCGTTGGCTTTGTGACGAACCCGACGGGCAACCAGACGACGGCTATGATTTCTCTGCTGTTCATCGTTCTTGCTATCATCTACGGTATCGTGACGAACCGCTTCGGCGTAAAGACGACACCGGCTACGATCGGCGGTATCATCTGCATCTGCCTGATGGTTGCGCTTGGCCTGAATGTTGGTTTTGCCATGAGCCGTGTTGCATGGATCGTATTCATCGGCGCTTATATCACGATCGCTTCTCTGGTTCCGGTATGGATCCTGCTGCAGCCGCGTGATTATCTGTCCAGCTTCCTGCTTTACGCAATGATGGCGGTAGCACTCATTGGTATTGTCTTCTCCGCATTTGGCGGCGGCGCTGCGACATTCAATATGCCGGCATTTACCGGCTGGAGTACCAACCTTGGTACGATGTTCCCGGTACTGTTCATCACGGTAGCCTGCGGTGCCTGTTCCGGTTTCCACAGCCTGATCGCGACCGGTACGACTTCCAAGCAGATCTCGAGCGAGGCGGATGCGAAGCCAATCGGTTACGGCTCCATGCTGATCGAGTCTGCTCTTGGTATCATTGCCCTGATCGCGGTTGGTATGGTTTATGAGACTTATACAAGCGGTGGCTTTGGTTCACCGGCGGTTGCGTTTGCTTCCGGTATCGCTCTGATGTTCGGTACGGACGGCACGGCTGTCAACAATGTGATCAAAGCGCTCCTGACCCTTGCGGTTTCCGTATTTGCGCTGACTTCTCTGGATACAGGTACACGTCTGAGCCGTTTCATGTTCTCAGAGCTGTTCCTGAAAGAGGGTGAGGCTTCTTACAAGGATGCGACGGGTATCCGCAAGGTGCTTGCATATCCGCTGTTCGGTACGGTATTTATGGTAGTGGTTGGCTGTATCCTTGGCGGCCTCAGCCTGTCTCAGATCTGGTCTCTGTTCGGCGCAGCAAACCAGCTGCTCGCAGGTATCGCTCTGATGGCGATCGCTGCATGGCTTGGCAATGCCGGCAAGAACAATAAGATGTTCTTCGTACCGATGATCTTCATGCTTGCTGCTACGCTGACCTATCTGGTCATGACGGTTCAGAAGAAGATCGTCCTCATCGGCAACGGCGGCGCTGCATGGGGCGACTGGTTCCAGTTTATCTTTGCGGCTGCTATGGCAGTCCTGGCTGTCATCCTTGTGGTGGAAGGCGTACAGGTATTCGCTGCACAGGCAAAGAAGAAGAAATAAGATAGTTTCCCTGCGCGGGAGGACAGGTTCTGATCCGCGCGGCTGATAAAATCAGATATGGGTACCTCTGCCGGAGTTTCCGGCAGAGGTAAATTTTTTCACAGTTCCGGAGGGCAGGCCCGATTTGCTGTTCACTACTGGTTGCGAAAAATGGCGGATAATGCTATACTCTTAAAAATTGGTAACAGCATCGTAAAGGTTTTCGTAAGGGGGATAAGAATATGAAGAAACTGGAAGACTACGTAAGGAGCATTCCGGATTTTCCGGAGGAAGGAATTATTTTCCGCGATGTTACGAGCATTCTGCAGGATGCGGATGGACTTCAGCTTTCTATTGATCAGATTCAGGAAAAGCTGGAGGGCGTGGATTTTGACGTGGTCGTCGGCACGGAATCCAGAGGATTTATTTTTGGTATGCCGGTTGCATATAATCTGCATAAGCCATTTATTCCGGTGCGCAAGAAGGGCAAGCTTCCCTGCGAGACGATTTCGAAGGAATATGCGTTGGAGTACGGCACCGCGACGATTGAAATGCATAAAGATTCCATTAAGCCTGGCCAGAAGGTCGTGGTGATTGACGATCTGATCGCGACCGGAGGTACGATCGAGGCGGCGATCCAGCTGATCGAGGAGCTTGGCGGCGAGGTGGTCAAGGTTGTGTTTCTGATGGAGCTGGCCGGTCTGAAAGGCCGTGAGAAGCTGGCGAAGTATGACGTGGATTCCGTGATCTGTTATGAAGGCAAATGACATCCAGCCTGTTTTTGGGGGCGGCGATGCGGAAGCATCTGATGGAGGAATCCTGTTCAGACGAAACAGAATGGTATAGACCGGGAAGGGTGGTGAGAAAGGATGGCAAACGAATCAATTCAGGCAGATCAGATCAAAAAGGTGGACGCAAGTGTTAAGAAGATGGAGGATTTCACGGATCCGGAAGCCCTGTATAATGAGCTGATCGCGAGTGTGCGGAAATACCATCCTTCCGACGATATTTCCATGATCGAGAAGGCATACCATGTCGCTTATGAAGCACATAAGGATCAGAAACGCCGTTCCGGTGAGCCTTATATCATCCATCCGCTCTGTGTGGCCATCATTCTCGCGGATCTGGAGCTGGATAAGGAGACGATCGTTGCGGGACTGCTGCACGATGTAGTGGAAGACACAGTCATGACTTCTGAGGATCTGCGTGAACAGTTCGGTGAAGAGGTTGAGCTGCTGGTCGACGGTGTGACGAAGCTGGGCAAGCTGAATTATCCTGCGGATAAGCTTGACGTGCAGGCGGAGAACCTGCGTAAGATGTTCCTGGCGATGGCAAAAGACATCCGGGTGATTCTGGTCAAGCTGGCGGACCGTCTTCACAATATGCGCACCGCGAAGTACTGGTCGCCTGAGACGCAGAAGAAGAAGGCGCGGGAGACGATGGACATTTACGCACCCATCGCGCACCGGCTCGGTATTTCCAAGATCAAGGTGGAGCTGGATGACCTTTCTCTGAAATATCTGGAGCCGGAGATCTATTACGACCTGGTCGATAAGATCGCTCTGAAAAAAGATGAGAGACAGGCGTATGTGGACAGCATCGTCGCGCAGGTGCGTTCTCAGATTGAGAATGCGGGCATCAAGGCTCAGGTGGACGGCCGGATCAAGCACTTTTTCAGTATTTATAAAAAGATGGTGAACCAGCAGAAGACGCTGGATCAGATCTATGACCTTTTTGCTGTGCGGATCATTGTCGATACGGTAAAGGACTGTTACGCCGCTCTGGGTGTGATCCATGAGATGTATAAGCCGATCCCGGGCCGCTTCAAGGATTATATTGCGATGCCGAAGCAGAACATGTATCAGTCTCTGCACACGACGCTGATCGGACCGAACGGTATGCCGTTTGAGATTCAGATCCGTACCTTTGAGATGCACCGCACCGCGGAATATGGTATCGCGGCGCACTGGCGCTATAAGGAGGCGGCAGACGGTAAGAAGAGTGATTCAAAGAGTGAAGAGGCCAAGCTGAGCTGGCTGCGGCAGGTACTTGACTGGCAGATGTCGGACAACCGTGAGTTCATGAGCCTTTTAAAGAGTGACTTTGACCTTTTTGCGGAAAGTGTTTATTGCTTCACTCCTGCAGGCGATGTGAAGAATCTTCCGAACGGTTCCACGCCGATTGACTTTGCGTACAGCATTCACAGTGCGGTCGGGAACCGCATGATCGGCGCCCGTGTCAACGGCAAGCTGGTGACGATCGACTATGTGATCCAGAACGGCGACCGGATTGAGATCATTACTTCTCAGAACTCCCGCGGCCCGAGCCGCGACTGGCTGAAGATCGTCAAGAGCTCGCAGGCGAGGAATAAGATCAATCAGTGGTTCCGGCAGGAGCTGAAGGAAGATAATATCGTAAAAGGCAAGGAGATGCTTGCCGCTTATTGTAAGACGAAAGGTCTGGTGCAGTCCGACCTGATGAAGCCTGCCTATATGGATCGCGTGATGACGAAATACGGCTTCCGTGACTGGGACTCGGTGATGGCGGCGCTTGGTCATGGCGGGCTGAAGGAAGGACAGATCGTCAACAAGCTTCTCGAGGGCTATGATCAGGATCACCGCAAAGAGGTGACGGATGAGCAGATCATTGAGGCTGTACAGAGCGCGAAAGAGGCGGCTCCTGTCCGTGTCAAAAAGTCCAAGGGCGGCATTACGGTGCAGGGCATCAATGACGTCAGCGTCCGCTTTGCGAAATGCTGCAGTCCGATCCCGGGTGATGAGATTATCGGTTTTGTGACACGCGGCAGGGGTGTGACCGTGCACCGCACGGACTGTATCAATATGGTCAACCTTCCGGAAAGTGAGCGCGTGCGTCTGATCGACGCGGAGTGGCAGAAGGAAGAGACCTCTGACGATCACGGCCTGTATCTCGCGGAGATCGTGATCTACTGCAACAACCGCACCGGACTTCTGGTGGATATCACAAAGGTATTTACCGAACGCAGGATCGACGTGCAGTCTGTCAATTCCCGTACAAGCAAACAGGGAATTGCGACGATTGCCATGTCCTTCGAGGTACCGGGCAAGGACACGCTGAATTATCTGATCGAACGGCTTCGTCAGATTGAGAGCGTTGTCGATATTGAGAGAACGACGGGCTGACCCGCCCGGAGAACCGCAGGCAGGGTGGAAAGCCCGGCGTGCGGTACGGCGGACGGACATACGGAAGAATGGAGGCAGACATTTTGGAAAATCTGCAGTTGGAGTCGCTTGTACTCGGTATGGTCTCTACAAACTCGTATCTCGCGAAAAATAAAGTGACGGGGGAGCTTCTGATCATTGATCCGGCCGATCAGCCGGAACGCCTTGCGCAGAAGATTTCCGCCATGGACGGGACACCGGCAGCAATCCTGCTGACACACGGGCATTTTGACCATATCGGTGCTGCCGCGGCTCTGAAAGAGAAATATGGCATCCCCATCTGTGCTTTGAAAGAGGAAGAAGAGGTTCTAAGCGATGCACAGAAGAATCTGACCGCCTGGAGCGGGAATGGCTATACGCTTGCTGCGGATCGATATTTCCGGGATGGCGAGACCATTACCCTTGCCGGATTTTTAATTCAGGTGCTGCATACGCCGGGGCATACGATCGGGAGCGCCTGCTATTACCTGCCCAAAGAGCGGGTGCTTTTTTCCGGGGATACCCTGTTCCGCTGCAGTGTGGGACGGACGGATTTTCCTACGGGAAGCATGGGCGCGATCCATCGCTCCATTCATGAGAAGCTGTTTGTGCTGCCGGATGAGACGGAAGTATTTCCGGGGCATGACGCGGCGACGACGATACAGTATGAGAAACAGTTTAACCCTTATTAAAGAAATTTTGCCGGTGCGCGCTGCGATTCAGGGATAATGTCTGAAAAGGAGCGGCATCAGCAAAGACAGGAACTATATGATTCAGGTACGATTGAACAGACAAAGCTTTCAATATGACGTCCATTCACTGGTGCGCGCGTTTTACCCTGACCATGAGGTGAAGGTGGAGATCCCGGCGGGAATACTGCCTGAAAATCCTCCGGAATTTCCGGAGAAGCCGGGCACGGAGAAAATGGCCGGGACGGCCGGACCAGTGTTTTCACTGGATGTTTTTTTTGTACCGGTAAGTGACTGTACAGACAAATTTTCCGCTGCGCCGGCAACGAAGTGTGATCAACAGCCTTCTGATGATATTTCGGAGGGGGATGGTATCATGCGGCCTGTGGCGGCTTCCCACCGGATCGACATCCGGCTGTATGAAGATACACTGGAAAAGCTGCATATGGAAAGCATGTGCCGGGAGGACGACCGGCACGAGACGAAGAACGAACTGAAGCGCCTGCTGTACCGGATTCTTTCAGAGTATTCCGGCAAAACGCTTCCCTGGGGCAATCTGACCGGCATCCGCCCGACCAAGATTCCGATGGCTCTTCTGAATCAGGGCCTTAAAAACAGTGAGATCGCGGAATACATGCGGAAGACCTATTATACGAGCAATGAGAAGACGGCGCTTGCCATAGCGATCGCGAACCGGGAGCATTTTCTGCTGGAAAAGCTGAATCCGGAAAAACACGCTGTACAGGCCGGAGGACGGGCAGCATTTGGCAGCGGCTACAGCCTTTATGTCGGGATTCCGTTCTGTCCGAGCATCTGCCTGTACTGCTCGTTCAGCTCCAGTCCGATCGCACTCTGGCGCAGTCAGGTGGACGATTATCTGAACACTCTGATGTATGAGATTGACGCTGTGGCGGAAATGCTGCCGCACCGGCATCCGGATACGATCTATATCGGCGGCGGCACGCCGACCACTCTGGAGCCGGAGCAGATGGACCGCCTGCTTCATAAACTGGAGGAACACTTTGACGTCGGCGGCGCGCTGGAATTTACCGTGGAAGCCGGCCGCCCGGATTCGATCACGCGGGAAAAGCTGCAGGTATTGAAGGATCACGGTGTCACGCGCATTTCCATCAATCCGCAGACGATGAATCAGGAGACGCTGGATTTCATCGGCAGGAAGCATACGACTGTACAGACGATGGAGGCTTTTGCGCTGGCCCGTGAGATGGGATTTGACAACATCAATATGGATCTGATCGTCGGGCTTCCGGGGGAGGGAGCTTCTGAAGTCGAGCATACCATGCAGGTGCTGCGCGGCATGGATCCGGACAGCATTACGGTGCATTCGCTTGCGGTAAAACGTGCGGCGCGGCTGCGCCTGTTTAAGGAAGAACACCAGGAGCTCAGCTTTGAGAACAGCAGTGAGATCATGGACATGACCGCACGCTATACGCGGGAGGCGGGGCTTTTTCCGTACTACCTGTACCGGCAGAAAAATATGGCCGGCAATTTTGAAAATGTCGGCTATGCGCGGGAGGGCTGCGAGGGCCTGTACAATATCCTGATCATGGAGGAGATCCAGTCGATCATCGCGCTCGGCGCGGGAGCATCCACAAAGCTGGTGCGGGACGGCGCCGCGCAGATTCCGAATACGCCCGGACAGGATGGGACGCTGCATATTCCGAATACGCCTGGACAGGATGGTACGCCGCATATTCCGAATAAGCCCGGACAGGATGGGACGCTTAATATGCAGAATCGTTCCGGTAAAAACGACCTGCTTCAGGCACAGGAGGCACATCTCCCGGAAAAGCGGATCGAGCGGGTCGAGAATGTGAAGGACATCCGCAATTATATGGAACGGATTGATGAGATGATAGAAAGAAAGAGGGCCGGGCTTTATGAGTGAGGGCGCGTCCGTCTATAAAAAGGAATATCCGATCATACGGCCGAGCATCCTGAAAGAACTGATACATGCCAGCACGGTGAGCAATCTGGCTTTTCGCGTGGGTGAGGAGATGAGTTTTTCCAGGGAAGACTGCCATGAGCTTGCAGTTGCAGGTTTTGTGCATGATATCGGCAAGCTTGAGCTGGCAAAATATGTCCGCGGTCATGAGGAGGAGACTCTGGTCATCGAAGAGATGAAATATGTCCGCCGACATTCCGCTTTAGGCGCGGAGATCCTTTTGAAAAACGGGTATTCACAGAAGATCGTGGACATGGTAAGATTTCATCATGAAAACTGTGACGGTACCGGTTATCCGATGAATCTTTCCCGGGAAGAGATTCCGATTGGCGCGCGGATCCTGCGCGTATGCGATGTTTTTGCGGCACTGACCTCTGACCGCCCGTACCGCAGGGCGTTTGATGTGGATACGGCGGTAGAGCTGATGATCGAGGAATCAAAGAATTACGATATCGAGGTATTTCTGGCATTCATGCGGGTGGTCCATGCACCCGGGCTGGAACAGCTGCTGGATACAAAAGATCTGGAGAATAAGCTGACCCGGATCATGCGGGAAAGTGATCCGGAACTCATGGATTTTGATGCTTGAAAAGCGAACCGGAACTCATGGAGTTCGATGAATAAACAAGACTGAACAGCAGATAATCTTGAAATAAGTCGGCCGCAATTCCATTGTCTTTAAACAAAGGGACGTTCAATTCAGGCAAAAAATGCCTGACAATATGAGGAGGAAACGCAATGATTACACAGGCACCGAGAGGCGTACAGGACTGGTATGGAGAGGAGATGCGCAAACGCGCGTATGTGGAGAAGCTTGCCCGCGAGACCGCGCGCTGCTATCATATGGAGGAGATCATTACTCCGATTTTTGAACACACAGAACTGTTCCAGCGCGGCGTCGGTTCCGACACCGATGTGGTGCAAAAAGAGATGTATACGTTTTTGGATAAGGGAGACCGGAGCATCACACTGAAGCCGGAAGGCACGGCCGGTGTCATGCGTGCCTATCTGGAGCATGCCATGTACTCGCAGCCGGCTCCGACGAAGCTTTTTTATGTCACACCTGCCTTTCGTTATGAAAAGCCCCAGAAGGGCAGGCTGCGCCAGCATCATCAGTTCGGCGTGGAGATGGTCGGTTCGGCAAGCCCGCTCGCGGAGCTGGAAGTGATTTCTTTCGTGACAGAGCTTCTCGGCAAATTCGGGCTGAAGGATGTCCGACTGCATATCAACAGCATCGGCTGTAAGAACTGCCGCAAAGCGTACAATGAAGCGCTGCTGTCTTATCTGAAAAAATATGAGAACGACCTCTGTCCGACCTGCCGGGAGCGCATGGAGAAAAATCCGCTGCGTGTCCTGGACTGCAAGGCAGACACCTGTAAAAAGATTGTTGCAGACGCACCGAGGACTATTGATTATCTGGACGACGGCTGCAGAGAGCATTTTGAAGAGCTCAAATCGCTGCTGGACGATCTGGCGATACCTTATGAAATCGATACGGGGATCGTCCGCGGTCTGGATTATTATACAAAAACTGTGTTCGAGTTTGTCAACTCCGACGGGTTTACTCTCTGCGGGGGCGGCCGCTATGACGGCCTGATCCACGAGATCGAGGAGAAACAGGACATCCCGTCTGTCGGCTTTGGTATGGGAATCGAACGCATCCTGTATTTCATGGACAACGAGGGCGTTGCATTCCCGGCAGAAGAGCCGGCAGATCTGTACGTCGGAATACTCGGAAAAGAGGCCCGCGCACGCGCCTATCAGCTGGTGCGCGCCTTACGTGCTTCCGGCCGGATCGTCGAGACCGACTACATGGACCGCAGTGTCAAGGCGCAGATGAAATATGCAAACAAGCTCGGGGCGAAAAAGGTCGTGATCATCGGTTCACAGGAGCTGGAGCAGAACCGCGCGATGCTGAAGGACATGGCGACGGGAGAGCAGACGGAGGTCGCGCTCGACCGCATCGCAGAGACACTGGCATAATACTGACATAATAAAACGGCATCCGTCCCCATAAGCAGACAGCAGGCGGATGCCCATTTTATTGCGCGCACAATTATTCTGTCGGCGTTACCTCCTGCGCAGCATCCTCGTTTGTGGAAGAGAATGCCTCGATGGCCTCGTTCATGTTCCCCATCAGCGCGTCTGTGAAGTCGGAATTGAAGTAGACCTCCCACGTGGAGCCATTGTTGGAAAAGGTGAGGGTGACATCTGTAGAGACCGTGGAAGTGTTTTCCTGCAGAGCTTCCAGAAGCATCCGCGAGGTCTCGTTTGAGAAGGTGACTGAGCTGTCGCGGATGGACTGGGTCGTAGAGGCGTATGCAAGAAGAGATTCTCTGTAGGCGGTAAGTACGCTGGTCATATCTACGCTGGTGACGCGGACGACTGCCTCAGCCTGATCCCCGTCTTCGGTGCACCGCAGGATTTCATAGTCAAATGCGTCCGTCAGCTGGCGGACGTATTCTTCGTCTATCAGAGAATAATATTCAGTATTGTAAGTGGCAAATACGTCTTCAATGTCCAGATATTCCATCCAGTCATCCGCGTTCAGATCGAGAAGCGCATCCAGATGAATGGCAAGCACTTCGGAAGCGGATAAAATATAGGGATCGTTCATGCAGGAGATAAAGCCTCCGACCAGATCATCCTCCAGTTCCGAGTCTGACTGAATCGTCCAGGAATTATTTTCCCTTTTTAAATGAAAAACCGCCGTGCTGACGACGATATTATAGTTGTTGGAAGAGAGCGTATCGCGCAGCAGACGGTAATAGTCCCCGGTCGTCGTCTCTTCCTCATCGTCCGGATAGATTTCAACGGAATTTTTCAGGATTTCGGTACAGAGATCCCTGGCAAGCTCTTTTGCGTCAATATTAGAAATCTGCACGGTGACGGCTGCTTCATCACCGATAATCTCTTCATTATGTATGCTGTATGTGAAATTTTCGAAGAAAAGGTCAACGGCTTCCGTCGCGTCGGTACTGATTTCACCGGTGGCCAGGTTGGAATTCATCAGACTTTCATAAGAGACAAAGGAAGTGATCGTGGCTTCGTCCAGCTCCTGAATCAGGGAGAGCTCCTGCTGGACAGCCTGTGTGGGGCGTGCCATCTCCTGTTTGTTCCAGAGATAGACCCCTGTGACGAGGAGCAGCTGGATGACAAAGATAAACGGTATTCCGATGGAAAACTTCAGTTTTCTGGTCTTATGATGAAACACATACATCCCGGTAAAGATTCCGATGCTTCCAAACAGGATCGCGGCAATGAAAAGCGTACGCTCCGGGATCCGTTGCTTTCCGCGTTGTGCTCTGAGTTTATCTGTCCCCATCAGGATCAGACTGACCAGATTGATCATTATAATATAGAAGATCAGGATACTTTTCATTTCTACCTCCGTCAATAAGTGCCCAGTCGAAATTGATTTTACATGATTCAAATGCGTTTGTCAAACATTGATTTTAAAAGAGCCTTCATTCATACCGTATTTGACAGAAATAGACAAAATTCGAGTTTTCAAAATAAAGGACTGACCGTTCCGGACGGACATTTGAAAAAACAGGACGAACAGTCTTGACTTTTTGCAGAATGCAAAGTATGATATCCGAGGTGTGAAAATACCGAAAATTTTCCGGTCAGTATGTGAAGTTTTGCTGTAACTATTCAGGACAGTACCTCGCACCTGCTGCGAGGTACGTATGAAAATGTATATTTTACAGGAAAAAGTCCCATCGCGCAGCGATTTTAAATGGACTTTTTCCCGTAATTGTGAAGGTACTGAACAGTTAGGTTTTGCTAATATGGTGCTTCTGATCAGGCATTATGAGACAGACATTACGGAATACTGCCGGATATCACATGATAAGGAACAAGATTAAGGAGAGAACAGAATGTATTCACTGGATGAGGTACGGCGCGTGGACAGCGAGATCGCTGACGCGATTGTCGCCGAGCAGGAAAGACAGAACAGCCATATCGAGCTGATCGCTTCTGAAAACTGGGTTTCCAAGGCTGTGATGGCTGCCATGGGAAGCCCGCTTACAAATAAATATGCGGAAGGATATCCCGGCAAACGCTATTATGGCGGATGTGAGTGTGTGGATGTCGTGGAGAATCTGGCGAGAGACCGCGCGATGGAGCTGTTTGGATGTACGTATGCGAATGTTCAGCCGCATTCCGGCGCTCAGGCGAATATGGCTGTTTTTTTTGCCCTGCTGAAGCCGGGCGATAAAGTGATGGGCATGAATCTTTCCCAGGGCGGACATCTTTCTCACGGAAGCCCGGCCAACTTTTCCGGTGCTTACTTCGATGTCACTCCTTATGGTGTGAACGATGATGGATTTATTGATTATGACGAGGTCAGAAGGATTGCTCTGGAATGCCGTCCGAAGATGATCGTCGCGGGCGCGAGCGCTTATGCGCGCACGATTGATTTTAAACGTTTTCGTGAGATCGCGGATGAGGTTGGAGCTTATCTTATGGTGGATATCGCGCATATTGCCGGACTTGTGGCGGCAGGTGTGCATCCGAGCCCGATCCCGTACGCGCATGTTACAACGACCACGACGCACAAGACTCTGCGTGGACCGCGCGGCGGACTGATCCTTTCCGATGCGGAATTTGCGAAAAAGGCGAACTTTAATAAAGCGATTTTCCCGGGCGTCCAGGGAGGCCCGCTGATGCATGTGATCGCGGTGAAAGCGGTCTGCTTCAAGGAAGCACTGCAGCCGGAATTCAAAGAATACCAGCAGAATGTCGCGAAGAACGCGAAAGCGCTTTGCGCAGGCCTGATGAACCGCGGCATCCGGATCGTCTCCGGCGGCACGGACAATCATCTGATGCTGGTCGATCTGACGAGCGTCGGCAGGACAGGCAAGGAGGTCGAGAACCTTCTGGATTCCGTGAATATCACCTGCAACAAGAATACGATTCCGAACGATCCGCAGTCTGCGTTTGTGACGAGCGGCGTACGTCTTGGCACACCGGCTGTGACTTCCCGCGGCATGAATGAGCAGGATATGGACGTTATTGCGGAAGCGATCGCCTGCATGCTGAATGCGGAGCCGGGCTGTGAGGAGAAGGCGCGCTCTCTGGTGAAGTCTCTGACAGACAAATATCCGCTGGTGTAAAGTGCAGAACGAATATACAGGATAAAGATTCATAAGGCTGCCGCCGGTTAATTACCGACGGCAGTTTTCCTGTGAATATTTGATGAAGTTCAGCAAGAATTAAGAAAATTAGAATGTTATTTCGATTTGGATGTGCTATAGTTATGGGCAGAGAAATCGGGAAACAGAATCAATCGTAACTGCGGACGTATAGAACAGTTACAGAAAATCATGACCGGAGGAAGACTGCTTTATGAAGAAAGTGATCATTACGCTTTTGGTGCTGGCTCTGCTTGGCGGGGGCGGATATGGCGCGTATTATTATTTTTACGGGAGTACACAGAATTCGCAGACACGCGTTTCCTCAGACAGTGACGACGCGGTCTATGTGGAGACGGTCTCTTCGATCACCGGTTATGGCAGCGGGTCGGGCGTGGTAGAACGCTTCGCCGGAGAGGTTGAGGCACAGGCGACTCTTGAGATTCAGCTGGATTCAGACCGCACACTGGATGAGTGTTATGTGGAGGAAGGGGACATCGTAGAAGAGGGACAGAAGCTTTTTTCCTATGACACGCAGGACGACGAGGATCAGATCACGCAGGACGAGATTGATATAGAGAAGAACGAGATGGACATCGAATCCTACAATACGGAGATCACTCAGCAGGAAAAGCTGATGAACAGCGCCACCGATGAGGATGATAAGACTGAGGCCTACCTGCAGATCCTGTCGCTGCAGAATCAGATCCGTCAGCTTGAGTACGAGATTGAGACAAAAGAAAAGGAGATTACCAGCCTGCAGGCTTCCATCAGGGACTCTGTGGTGAAGGCTGAGATGGGCGGGATCATCCAGAAGATCAATGATCCGTATACGGAATCGGAGACTTACTCCACTTCAGATTCTTCCGTTTACATAACGATTCTGGCGGAAGGGGATTACCGGATCAAGGGCACGGTCAATGAACTGAATATCGGCAACATCTATGAGGGGATGGATATGATCGTCTATTCACGTGTGAACTCTTCTCTGACCTGGAACGGCATGATCACCGAGATCAGCACGGAACAGGATGAAGACGATGACGACTATTATTACAGCTATTCTTCCTCGGATACCTCTACCTATAGTTTTTATGTGGAGCTGGACAGCTCGGAGGGACTTCTTCTGGGTCAGCACGTCTACATGGAGGAGGACGCGGGACAGGCGGAAGAAAAATCCGGTCTGTGGCTGGAAGAGTTTTACATTATGATCGAGGACGACGGAGCGTACGTATGGCTTGCGAATACATCCAATGTCATAGAAAAGCATGAGATTACTCTGGGAGAATACGATGAGGATCTCTGTGAATATGAGATTCTTGACGGCCTGGAGGCGGATGATTATATCGCGTATCCGCTGGATACCATTTCAGAGGGGGATCCGGTCTATTATTATGACATTGCCGCGGTGAACGGGGACGATGGCTCAGATGATGAATACAGTGATTATGACGACGACTATTATGATGAGGATTATGATCTGGACGACGACATGTATTACGATGCGGATGACGGCGAGTACTATATGATGGATGATGACGACGAGTATTACGACGAAGACGACGAATACTACGACGAAGACGACGAGTACTACGACGAAGACGACGAATATTACGATGACGACGAGTATTATTACGATGATGAAGAGTATTACGATGACGACGAAGAATATTATGACGACGATGCGGAGTATTACGATGAGTAACAGTTACATTGAAGAAGGAGGCAGTGTGCAGACCTTATGATCTTGAGACTGGAGCATATTTATAAGGATTATATATTGGGAAAGCTGACGGTGCCGGCTCTGAAGGATGTCTCACTGAGCGTCGAAGAGGGAGAGTATCTGGCCGTTATGGGCCCTTCCGGTTCCGGGAAATCTACTCTGATGAATATTATCGGGTGTCTGGATCGTCCGACATCCGGGAGCTATGAGCTTTCCGGGCAGAATGTCATGGGGCTGAATGACTCACAGCTTGCGGATCTGCGTCTGAAGAGCCTTGGCTTTGTATTTCAGAATTTTCAGCTGCTGCCGCGTATGACAGCGCTTGACAATGTCGCGCTGCCGCTGGTGTACGCCGGTGTGCGCAAAAAGGTACGCCGTCAGAAGGCAAAAGAAGCTCTGGAGCGGGTGGGCCTCGGGGAACGTTTATCGTTCCGTCCGACACAGCTTTCCGGCGGTCAGAAACAGAGGGTGGCGATCGCACGTGCGATGGTGAATCAGCCGTCCATCCTGCTTGCCGATGAGCCGACCGGTGCACTGGATTCCAAATCCGGGCAGCAGATCATGGAACTGTTTCAAAGCCTGAATGACGAGGGTGTGACTGTGATCATGATCACACATGACCGGAATATCGCGGGTCACGCGAAACGAATCGTAGATATTTTTGACGGAGAACTGAAAGCGCATGTTGACGTTCCCTATACGGAAAGCCGGGAGGTGACAGAATGAAGATCCGCACAGCAGTCATCAGCGTCGTGGTGACGGGTTCGCTGATTGCCGGCGCTCTTTACGCAGCTTATTATACTGTGGGACTTGGGAAAAAGACTTCTGTCCAGGTGACTCCGGTACGCTATGTTTATACGGACCTTGGATATTATTATGGTGATGATTCCATGTATGGGACTGTGACATCCAGAGTTTCTCAGAATATCACACTGGAAGCCGATTATCCGATTGAGGAGATCTACGTGGCGGAAGGGGATGAAGTGACTGAGGGAACAGAGCTTTTTTCCTATGATATGACAGAACAGGAGATTAATCTGGAATCTCTGGATATCTATCTGCAGACACAGCAGCTCGAACTGAAAAAGCTTCAGAAAGAACTGGCTCAATATACGGGGACGAGCTCAGCCGCGAGTACGACTGCGTCTCTTGAGGACACCTCAACAGTGCTGACGTCTTCATCCGGCACAGCTTCCGCAACGGCTGTTTCCGAAGATGGGAGCACAACTGCGGATGAATCCGGAACTTCGGGGGACCAGATCCTTGACGGGGAGGATACAGAAGGTACGGAGACGGAAAAAGATACATCCGGAAGCGCCGGAGATTCCGGGACAGATGATTCCGGCATTACGATTGAATCGGAAGATTATACGGATGAGCAGTATCTCTCTTATGTCACGAATTTTGAGACGATGATGGCGGCTATTCTGTCGTATATCACGGAATGCGACGGGGAATATTCCGCAGAGGATATTGAAATCATCGGGGAGTATCTGCTCGGCAGTGACGATGTGACAGGTGTGGTCACGTACTATCGGACGAATCTGGCCGGAAGCATTCTCTCCAATACAACGAATGCTTCGGGAGAGACGGTGGAAGTGACGAATTATCCTTTGCTGGATGCCGTATCCGCACTTCTTTCAGAAAGCGAGCTTACCACACTGCAGACCGCTGTGGAGGAGATGGATACCTGCCACGCTCTTTATGTGGATCTCCTGATCGGCGCGCTGTCCGGGAAGTCGGGAGACGATCTTGCTGCGGCCGTGACGGCGGCGAGGGCTGCCTGTGAGAATTTAAGCGGTGATGCCATGGCGCAGGTGACGCTTCTGACACAGCTGGAATCCTATGAGGCGCAGATTGCCGGAGAAACCGAATCCGGGAGCGAATCGGAGAGCGAATCCGGGAATGGCTCGGAAACCGAAACGGAAACTGAAACGGAATCAGCGGACGTGGACATTGCTGCACGCATCAGCGCCTTTCTTCTGATGGCTGACGCGATTTTTGCCGAATCCGCTTCACCGGCTTCAGATGATTATGAGAACGCAATCGCGTTTTATCAGATGTATCTGGCTGTGGCACAGGCAGATATTGAAGGCGTGGAAGCTACAATGGAAGGATATTCTTTAAGCGACGAGACCACGGCGTATCTGGAGAGCTATGGTACGGATGGTTCGATCACTGCCGCGGAGCTCACCGCAGAATATCAGGAGCTCTGTCTTGCCTGTGTGAAATACATGATTTCCGCACTTGACCCGCTGACAATGACCAGTGAAGACCTGGCTGCCGCACAGACGGCCTATGACCGGCTGGGCACCGCATGGCAGATCCTTGTGAATGACGAGACGCCGTCGGTTTCCGATTATCTGACTGCGTATGATATTGTTTTGCGGATACAGGCGCTTGACACGGCGTCTGAGGATTTTCTGACCGAGCTTTCCGTTCTCTATACGGAATATCTTTCTCTGACCTTTGATCAGCTGGGGCTGATCTGGAACATTGATGTTCTTATGGAATATTTTGCGCAGTACGGTCTGCTCTCCTCAGAGTCGGAATCAGAGTCGGAATCGGAGACAGAGTTTTACTGGGATGACAGCTATGATTATGATTTTTATGACTCAGACGACAGCCTGACCGCTGAGGAACGGCAGGAACTGATCGAGTCTCTGGAAAATCAGATACAGAGCCAGGAACTGGATATCCGGGAAACTGAGCTGGAGGTCGAAAAAGCGCAGCGAGTGGTGAATAAAAAAGTGGTAACAGCGACTCTGGATGGCACGGTCGTCAGCATCGGGGATGCGGACGGCAGTTATGAGGGGGACTATTTTGCCACGATTTCCAATACGACCGGACTATACGCAAAGGGCTGGATCAGTGAGCTTGCTCTGGATACGGTCAATGTGGGAGATACCATCTCGGGTATGACGGATTATGGCGATACCTTTACCGCGGTGATCAAGGAGGTCTCTGAATATCCGGATCCTTACGGTTCGAATTATGTTTATTCAGAGAATGCAAATGCTTCTTACTATGCTTTCTATGCACTGATCGAAGATTCGGAGGGCATTGAGGAAGGATACGCAGAACTTACACTTTCGGATGCTTATGCGGAATCGTCTGATACTTTTTATCTGGAGTCTTATTTTGTACGGAACGACGGTACCGGCAACAGATATGTGTATGTAGAGGGGGACGACGGGACACTGGAGAAACGATATGTGACGACCGGGAACACCTTATGGGGATATTATATAGAGATCACCAACGGATTAAGTCTGTCAGACTATATCGCTTTTCCTTATGGAGACAATGTCAGTGAAGGCGCACCGACAGAGGAAGTAGATTCACTGGACATATATGACGACTGATACGGCGGATTCCGGTCTAAGAACCGCCGCATGCAGAGGAGGTGTTTATTTTTGCTTGAGAACCTGAGATTATCCTTTCAGAGTATCTGGGCACACAAAATGAGGTCGTTTCTGACCATGCTCGGCATCATTATCGGCATCGCGTCAATTATTGCAATTGTCTCTACGATCAAGGGGACGAATGACGAGCTCAAAAATAAGCTGATCGGTTCCGGTAATAATACGGTAGATATTGTTCTGAAGGAAAACGGTTATGCGACTTCTTTCAGCTCTTCTTCAGATCTTCCGTATGGGGTGCCGCAGGTGTCCGACTCTGTGCGCGAACAGATTCTGGCGCTGGATACGGTGGAAAGTGTGACCTGTTATACCAAACGCAGTTATGTGGATGTATACTATTTGAATGAGAGCTTTTCAGATCCTACGGTGATCGGAATAGATACCAGTTATTTTTCTACAGCCGGCTACACGATCCGCTGCGGTCGTGCTTTTGTTGAGGCGGACTACACGGAATTCCGCACTGTTGTGATCATAGACAGTTCTCTTGCGGACGAGTATTTTCCCAATGAAGATCCGGTCGGAAAAACCATCGAGATCAGCGGAACACCGCTTACGATCGTTGGCGTGGTGACGGAAACGGATACCTATGAGGCTTCAATCAATTCGCTTGAGGATTACTATAATTATCAGGAGGATGATCCGATCCGCCTCTTCATTCCGAGTGCGGTCTGGCCGATCCTGTACTGCTTTGATGAGCCGGAAAATGTGATCGTTAAGGCGACCAGCACGGATGATATGGAAAATGCGGGTGCGAAGACTGAGGATATTCTGAATGCCGCGATCTCCAGCTCTCAGACGGATGTGAAATATGATGCGGAAAATCTGGTCACGCAGGCGGAACAGCTTGATACGCTGACCAGCTCGACAAACATACAGCTGCTCTGGATTGCCAGCATTTCTCTTCTTGTCGGCGGCATCGGCGTTATGAATATCATGATGGTGTCTGTCACGGAGCGTACCAGTGAGGTCGGACTGAAGAAAGCGATCGGGGCAAGGAAGGGAGCCATCCTCGGACAGTTCCTGACCGAGTCTGTCGTGCTGACCAGTATCGGAGGAGCTCTCGGCGTGGGGGCCGGGATCGGCATGGCCTATATTATCAACAGGATATCCGGGGTGGCGGTCGCGATCAGTGTGCCTGCCTCCGTGATCGCGGTGATTTTCTCCATGCTGATCGGGATTATCTTCGGGCTGATGCCGTCTATGAAGGCCGCGAACCTTGACCCGATCGAGGCACTGCGGCGGGAATGATGAGGAGCTGTTCCAAACAGCAGGCTGTAATGCAGATCTGCGTCTTTTCTTTGGAACATCTTTGGATCTTTGGAACTTTTTTCAAGAAGGGGCTTGCCATATGGCAGGCCCTTATGATATACTGTTGCAGTTGACGATCAAACACGTGTGTTGATTCCAGAGACGGTGCCTTATTACAGGGTCTCTCCGGAAGAGGAAGCATGCGGAAGAATCTAACCAAAAGGAGAAAAGACATGAGTGTAATTTCAATGAAGCAGTTACTGGAAGCGGGCGTTCATTTTGGACATCAGACCAGAAGATGGAACCCGAAGATGGCGGAGTACATCTACACCGAGCGCAACGGCATCTACATCATCGACCTTCAGAAGTCGGTAGTAAAGGTAGATGAGGCCTGCAGAGCAGTCGCGGATATCGCGGCGAACGGCGGCACAATCCTTTTTGTCGGCACGAAAAAGCAGGCACAGGACGCGGTACAGACCGAGGCGGAAAGATGCGGTATGTTCTATGTGAACGAGAGATGGCTCGGCGGTATGCTGACGAACTTCAAGACGATCCAGTCCAGAATCAAATATCTGAAAGACCTGGAGAGACAGGAGCAGGACGGCACATTTGAGCGTCTGCCGAAGAAGGAAGTCATCGCCCTGAAGAAGATGGAAAAGCTGAATAAGAACCTTGGCGGTATCAAGGATATGAAGCGCATCCCGGACGCGATCTTTGTAGTAGATCCGAAGAAAGAGCATATCTGCGTACAGGAAGCACATACCCTCGGCATTCCGCTGATCGGTATCTGCGATACGAACTGTGATCCGGAAGAGCTGGATTATGTGATCCCGGGCAATGACGATGCAATCCGTGCGGTGAAGCTGATCGTTTCCAAGATGGCTGACGCGATCATCGAGGCAAGACAGGGCGAGGAAGAATTCGTTCCGGAGGAAGCGGAAGCTGCAGAGACATATGAGGAAGCGCCTGTAGAGGCATTCTGAGGTTACATTCACAGCGCAGCTGGCTGTGAATAGTAATATTCTGATTTCAGGAGGAGAATATAATGGCTGTAACAGCAGGAATGGTAAAAGAGTTACGTGAGATGACGGGCGCCGGCATGATGGACTGCAAGAAGGCTCTGACGGCGACTGAAGGAGATATGGACAAGGCGGTAGAGTGGCTGAGAGAGAAAGGCCTTGCGACCGCTCAGAAGAAGGCCGGAAGAATCGCTGCTGAGGGTCTTGCGAAGGTTCTCGTATCCGAGGATGGCAAGAGCGCGGTAGCAGTAGAAGTCAATTCTGAGACCGACTTCGTGGCAAAGAACGAGAAGTTCCAGGGCTATGTGGCTCAGGTCGCTGAGCAGGCGATGGAGACTCAGGCAGCGGATATCGAGGCGTTCCTCGCGGAGCCGTGGAAGTTTGATACGACTAAGACGGTGAATGAGGCACTGGCCGGCCAGATTGCTGTCATCGGTGAGAATATGAACATCCGCAGATTTGCACAGGTAAAAGAGGATGCAGGCTTTGTTGCTTCCTATACGCATATGGGCGGCAAGATCGGTGTTCTCGTGGACGTTGTGACCGACGTTGTCAATGACGAGATCAAAGAGATGGCGAAGAATGTCGCGATGCAGGTCGCAGCTCTGAAGCCGCTGTACACTTCTGACGCAGAAGTAAGCGCGGACTATATCGAGCATGAGAAGGAGATTCTTCTTGCTCAGATCAAGAACGATCCGAAGGAATCCCAGAAGCCGGAGAAGGTGATCATGGGTATGATCCAGGGCCGTATCAAGAAAGAGCTTAAAGAGATCTGCCTGCTTGATCAGGTCTATGTCAAGGCAGAGGACGGCAAGCAGTCTGTTGGTCAGTATGTCGCTCAGGTAGCGAAAGCAAACGGCGCGAATGTTACGATCAAGGGCTTCGTACGTTATGAGACCGGCGAAGGCATTGAGAAGAAGCAGGAAGACTTTGCAGCGGAAGTGGCGAAGCAGATGGGTGCGAACTGATCACCTGTTTTCTGTTGAAATTTCTGTTCATTCGTGTGGATGTAAAACAGAACATATTATTTGATTCTACAGGAGACGCCATTCTTTTCGGATGGCGTTTCTTTGCGCTATTGAAGAAAGGAACTGTAAGGTATTTATCATGATTCAGGATATTGGCAGAAGCAGATTTCACAATCCATACAGGCCGGATGCGCAGCCATCTGAGGAAAGCCGTATTTTGTTCTATCGCGGGAGGGAGATCCTTGTGAAAAGGACAGACGATGAGATAGCCTTCCTGACATACGGAACTCTCAGAAAGGCATTTCCGCATCTGCATGAGCAGGCGACCTTTCTGTTTTCGATTGATGGCACAGATTATTTTTTCTTTCGGGAATCTGAATTTGGATGTGCAGCGCCGTCGGCAGCCGGTCGTTGTGAGCCGGATGATCTCCCCAAACTTTTCTCAGGATTTACCTGGGAGCGGATTGAACTCATGCGCACAGTCGGACCGAAAGAGGCAGCTTTTGCTGGCGTCACCGGGATGCAGCTTTATGGCTGGTACAAAAGCCGCCGCTTTTGTCCTGCCTGCGGCAGACGTATGGTACACAGCAAAAAAGAGCGTATGATGTACTGCGAATCCTGCGGGCAGATGGAATATCCGAAGATCTGCCCGGCCGTGATCGTCGCGGTGACGGACGGGGACAGGCTCCTGCTTACGAAATACGCGGGACGAGCGAACCGGAACTACGCTCTGATTGCCGGCTTTGCTGAAATCGGGGAGACCATTGAGGAGACGGTGGAACGGGAAGTGATGGAGGAAGTCGGGCTGAAGGTCAAAAATATCCGTTATTACAAAAGTCAGCCCTGGTCGTTTACCGACACACTTCTGATGGGATTCTTTTGTGAAGTGGACGGTGAGAGCCGTATTTCTCTGGATGAGACAGAGCTTTCCGTCGGGAAATGGTGCACACGTGAGGAAATTCCGGATAACGACGGCGTCAGCCTGACACGGGAGATGATGGCGGTCTTTAAGACCGGGAAAGAACCTTTGACAGACTGTTGAAGCTTCTGCAGGTATTTTACCTGTCGAAGAGATGGTAAAACTTCAGACAGATATAGAAATTTTCGTTGTATACGAAAAATTTCGACCAAATTTAAGGATTCCCTTGCCATATTCTCTGTAATGAGATAAAATGCCAGAGAATGCCTTCCTTCATATGCTGTCCGATTAGCGGGGACCTGTAATGGCTGTCCGCAGCAGGATGGCATCCCAAAATGGTGAAAAAGGCAGGAGGATGAACCGATCACACGAGAACAGGAGCAAATCATGTACGCACAGAACCAGACAGATGAAACCAGAGAAGCAAGGCCAAAAAGTTTTAAGATCACAGGTACAGGCAGCTATGTGCCGGAAAATATAGTGTCAAATAATGACCTGACTGCATATATGGATACGAGCGATGAGTGGATCCGCACCAGAAGCGGGATTGAGCAGCGGCATATCTGCACGACGGAGACGACCTCGCAGCTGGCACTGAAGGCGGCACAGAACGCTCTGGAAAACGCGCATGCGACGGCGGATGAGATCGATATGATCCTCTGCGCTACGATCAGCGGGGAATATATCTGCCCGTCAGTAGCGGCTCTTGTGCAGCGCGATCTCGGCGCGCAGTGCCCCTGTGTGGATTTAAGCGCCGCGTGTACCGGCTGGATTTATCTGATGGACACCGCTTCGGCCTTTTTCGCCCGGGGCGGGATTCGCAAGATGCTTGTGATCGGTGCGGAGTCCATGTCGCGCATTCTGAACTGGAAGGATCGTTCTACGGCGGTGCTGTTTGGCGATGGAGCCGGTGCGGCCGTGCTTGAGCCGGGAGACAATTATCTGGCGTCTTCTTTTGTCACGGATGGGAATGACGTGGTGATCGCGATTCCGACAGACAACGGGATTTCTCCGTGGCTGGATCGGGAACAGAAGCTTCCGCTTCTGCATATGGATGGACAGGAAACGTATAAATTTGCCGTACACAATCTTCCGAAACGGGTCGATGAGGTACTTCAGAAAGCAGGCCTCAAAGAAGAAGATCTGGATTGGGTGGTTCCCCATCAGGCGAATAAGCGTATCATAGACAGTGCGGCCCACAAAATGAAGGGGGTCCCGGCAGATCATTTTTGTGTGAACCTTCAGAAATACGGCAATACTTCTGCCGCCAGTATCCCTCTGCTTCTTGATGAGTGGAACCGCGCAGGGAAATTCAAAGAGGGCGATCTGATCGCGATGGTGGCGTTCGGCGGCGGACTTTCCAGCGCGGCCTGCCTTGTGAGATGGTAAGAATAAAAATCAGTTGACATTTTTCGGGAGTCAACATATTATATAGTAAAATTTTGCACTGCAATCATCTACAGTACAAACTAATGTAACTGAGAAATACTGAACAGTTACATTCTGATCAGGCGTCTGAACCGGAGAAAGACCAGTTTTCTGTACCGTCCGGAACGGTTGAGAATGCCGGGCCGCTTTTGCGACAGCAGGTAACGAAGCATCTGCGGGACAGTAGTAAGTACTTATTTACTATCGTCTCGGGATGCTTTTTCTATATTCTGGGATGATAAAAGAAAACGTAATCATGCAGAACGGTTACGTAAAAGCCATTGCAGGATTATTAAGGAGGTTACCTGTCATGAAAAATTCAGCTTTAAAAAGCGAAGAAAAGAAAGCCGGATTTGGCGTATCCTTAAATGAGAAAATGATGCCGGATCCGGACTCCCATCTCGCCGAACGCGTTTCTGCGGTCAGTATCGCCGGTAATGTCTTTTTATCGGCCTTTAAGCTTCTTGCAGGCGTACTTGGTCATTCGAGCGCGATGGTTTCGGATGCGGTCCATTCGCTTTCGGATGTGGTCACGACGGTGATCGCGCTGGTTGGAGTGAAGATTTCCCAAAAAGGCGCGGACGCAGGGCACCCGTACGGGCATGAGAGATTTGAGTGTATTTCATCGGAAATTCTTGCGGCGCTTCTGCTCGTCACCGGACTTGGCATCGGCATGACGGGGATGCGGACGATTCTGGCGGGAAATTATGAAGAACTTGCCGTGCCCGGCATTTTGCCGCTTGCGGCTGCGGTTGTCTCCATCGTGTCCAAGGAATGGATGTTCCGGTACACAAGGGCCTGTGCGAAAAAGATGAATTCTTCTGCGTTTATGGCGGATGCCTGGCATCATCGATCAGATGCGCTCTCGTCAATCGGATCTCTGATCGGTATCGCCGGAGCCCGGGCCGGTTTCCCGGTGATGGACTCTGTGGCGGCTGTTGTCATTTGTCTTTTTATATTAAAAGTAGCGGTGGATATTTTCCGGGATGCGACGCATAAGCTGACGGATTCAGCATGCGATGAGGAATATACGCAGCAGGTGCGTGATTTCATCGCCGGGCAGGAAGGCGTCCGGCGGATCGACCTTCTGCAGACGCGCATGTTTGGGGAAAAGGTCTATGTAGACGTGGAAATTGCGGTGGACGCGCACATGGAGCTGGAGGACGCCCATGAGATCGCGGAGCGTGTACATTCCGGTCTTGAAAAATCATTTGACAACATCAAGCACGTGATGGTGCATGTGAATCCGTATGAAGGTACAAAAGAAGAAAGACCAGAGTAGCTGCAAGGCAATGCTACTGTTCTGAATCATTGCAAAACAACCTGTCATGCATCCCCGGATTTGTTACGGGAGCAGACAGGTTGCTTGTGTTTTACTCTGTCTGTATCTGCCTCAGAGCAGCTTCCAGCACCGGATACAGCACAGATGCGATGATCAGCCCGCTGACTCCCTGTACGCAGTTTGCCGGTACGCTTGAAATGGCGGCTGGTGCACCATACAGGAAGATTTCACAGAAGCAGTAGCCAAGGGCAACAATGAGAATATCAATCACGCCGCAGAGCGCTACTGTGATATGTCTGTTTAATGAGCTGACCGCATGGCTGCGATAGAGCAGTCCGCCGCAGAGTGCTACCAGTCCCTTGATGACAAAGGTGATCGGGACGTAGATAAAATATCCGCCCAGCAGATCGGCGAGAGCAGAGCCGATACCGGCGGCAAAGAATGCGACTACCGGATCAAGAAAGATACCGCAAAGGATCACGACGGCATCACCGGGATGGATGTAGCCCTGCGTACCGGGGATCGGAATACGTACCGACATGGTCATGACGCAGGCAAGCGCCGCGAAGAGGGCGGCAGTGACAAGGTTCTTCGTAGTCAGTTTTTTCATAATGGGCCTCCTTGGTTTTTCGCAACTGTTCCGGATCTTCACAGTTACGTCTTCAATTTCAAAGGTTCGCCGTGCAGACTATAACACAGGCTCATCTTTCGCAGGCCATTGTACTTCCAAAGTGGCATTACCAAAATATCCAATTCCAAGAAAAATAATCATACCAGATTGTTTGATGTTTTACAGAAGCGCCTCATCATACACAGCGCGGCTTCCGCCGACGAATTTACAGCGGGTTCTCGCGCAGACCACATGTGCTTCGCCGATGGACTTCTGAGAAATCCGCACCGGTACTGCCACATCCTTTAAATGCATTCCGATCAGCGTGTCGCCGATGTCAATTCCGGCGTGTGCGCGGATATGCTCAACGGCCACCGGATTTGTAAAATGCCGGTATGCCGCCGTGGCAAAAGACCCGCCGGCCTTGGGCTGCGGCACGACATTGACGAAGTCGTAACCATATTTTTCAGCGGCAGCCCGCTCCAGGATCAGTGCCCGGTTCAGATGCTCGCAGCACTGTGCCGCAAGATATACGTCATGTTCTTTCGCTGCGCGGGCAATACCCGTGAATACGGCTTCCGCCAGCTGCGGGCTGGAGTAAGAGCCGATGCGTTCTCCGGCTACTTCGCTGGTCGAACAGCCCACGACCAGCAGCTCCTTTGGCTGCAGCTTCGCAGCTTTCAGCAGTTCCGCTGCTGCCTGATAAGCCTCTGTTTCCAGCTGTTTTATTACTTCCGGTGTCTCAATTGTTTTATTTAATCCGTCTGCTGACATTGTGATGCCTCCTGATCCTATCGTTCTTTTTGCGTAACAGTTTAGAAAAGCAACCGTTTCGTTTGACTATCATAAGCAGTTTTAGGTTTGCTTGTCAAGTATGCATGCGGAGAAAATCGAAAAACTGAAATATGGTTGTGCATTATAAGGTTTTGTGGTATGATTTCGAACAGAAGATTGGAAAAGCTTTTCATGATAATTTTAAAAGACAGCAGGAAAGAAGAGGAAATGTAAAATGAGCGAATGGAAACCGATCAAAGAAGGCAAGGTACGCGAGATCTATGACAATGGAGACAGCCTGATCATGGTGGCGACAGACCGGATCAGCTGTTTTGACGTGATTCTGAATAATGTGGTGACGAAGAAAGGTACTGTTCTCACGCAGATGTCCCGTTTCTGGTTTGACATGACGAAGGACATTCTGCCGAACCATATGATCTCTGTGGATGTGAATGAGATGCCGGAATTTTTCCGCAAGCCGGAATTTGACGGCAACAGCATGATGTGCCGCAAGCTTAAGATGCTTCCAATCGAGTGCATTGTCCGCGGTTATATTACCGGCAGCGGCTGGGCAAGCTATCAGAAGAACGGCACGGTCTGCGGGATCACGCTTCCGGAAGGCCTGAAGGAGTCGGATAAGCTGCCGGAGCCGATCTATACGCCGTCTACCAAGGCGGAGATTGGAGATCACGACGAGAATATTTCCTACGAGCAGAGCATTGCGCATCTGGAGAAGGAATTCCCGGGAAAGGGCGAGGAATATGCGGCGAAGCTTCGTGACTGCACGATTGCGCTGTATAAAAAATGTGCGGATTACGCATTGAGCCGCGGCATCATCATTGCGGATACAAAGTTTGAGTTCGGCCTGGATGAGGAGGGCAATATCGTCCTTGGAGATGAGATGCTCACTCCTGACAGCTCCCGTTTCTGGCCGGCGGACGGCTATGAGGCAGGTCACTCTCAGCCGTCGTTTGACAAGCAGTTTGCGCGCGACTGGCTGAAAGCGAACCCGGATAACAATTGGACACTTCCGGAGGACATTGTGCAGAAGACGATTGATAAGTATCTGCAGGCGTATGAGATGCTGACCGGAACAAAGCTGTGATTGAATTTATGCATGGCTGCCGGAAAATACAGTAAGAACAAATATAACTGTTAAGATACTGAACAGTTACAAACAAATGACAAATAAGGAACCCCGACATTTTATGATACAAATGCCGGGGTTTTGTATTACTGAAATTGCAATTCTATATTCTGAGAACGAACAAAGGCACTTTCATTTAAAAATCCAGATTATTCCCTTGCGCAGATGACATGATTCTCAATCCCGTCGACCCACAGCTGCATTCCTTCTGCGTCGTATACACGGACGATGTTGGAAAATTCCGCCATGTCCGGACAGATCTGCGGGAAAAGATTCGGCTGTCCTTCAAAGAAGTCTCTCTGGTAGGAAAGAGTACGGCGGTCTCCGAAAATGGCGCCGTAGAAGATGTTTGCTTCCACGAGATCCTGGAACATATGGCTGCCGTAGCTGAGCTCCGGCATGTATCCGGCGCGGTTGTCTGTCACTTCGCAGATGGCGTCGACGCCGGAGATGTCGACAAAGCGTACCGGCACGCCGAGCTCCGGCGAGCTGGTGCCGATGCGGCCGGGTACCGTGAGCAGGATGTGGCGGCCGCTCCCTTTATAGTATTGATTGACAGCCCCGATGGCTTCGGCGATCAGGGGCTTTTTTACGTGCTCAAATTCATAGTATTCCTTAGGCTCAATCTGAATCACGAGGTCGATCGGCCGGATGCAGGACTGCCCCATGGAAGAGTCGCGGATATCAAAGAAGATGTTTTCCGGCGCGGGAGCGGGCATTTTGATGCGGCCTCCATCCTTGCCGACATAGAGCGGGCGGCACTGCAGCAGGTTGACGACAAAGTCATTCTCTTTGCTTAAATTGACCGTGTACTCGATATCCACCGGATTTCCGTAGGCTTCCTGGAGCGCGTGCAGCGTCTTTTTCATCATCGAGGTAAACTTGCGGTTGGCGAGCAGCTGCTGGCAGCTGACGAAGTACACGTCGCGGTAGCGGCCTGCCTCGCGCAGCCTGTCTTCCGCTTCGGTGTCGTGTTCCAGCACGGTATTCTTGTACCAGCGCGGCATGTGCGGGACGATGGCGGAAAGCGGCACTTCCTCCAGCTCGTTTTTCTCCATATTGATGACGTCGATCTTGTGCTGGGAAAAACGGTGCTTATCGGCCACACTGGTCAGCATGGTGACTTCCGGCCGGTCCAGATTGACCAGACGGGGATAATCGTTCTCCGTGCGGTCTACGGCCTTGGTGCCAAGCCCCATCACGATGCGCAGCATTCCGGCGGACGGATCCATATCCGGCATCCATTTGTAGGCGCTGTAGCTGTAGCCGACACCGGCCGTGCAGGGCATGTAGTACGGCCCGTAATAGGAGCCGGAGACGCGCATCACAAGGATCGCCATCTGCTCATCCTTGCCGTCCAGACCGCGTTTTTTGCGGTATTCCAGGGCGGATGGATCCATGGTGCTCGCGTAGACCTTCCGCACGGCGTTCTCCAGTGCTTCTATGCGTTCCTCGATTTCTCCCCGGTTCGGGCAGAAGACAGATTCGTATTTCCCGGCAAACGCATTGCCGAAGCCGTCCTCCAGAAGACTGGAAGAACGCACGATAATGGGGTTCTGCCCGTAGTATTCGAGCATATTGCGGAATTGTTCGCGGGTCGCGGGGGAGAAGGAGCCGTGCAGCAGTCCTTCCTGCAGTTCTTCTGCTTTTTCCATGTAGCCTTCGCTGGTGCGCTGCGCGATGCGCAGGTTCCAGCAGCCGTTAGAAACAATATAGGTATAGAAAACATCGGAACCGATGTAGAAGGAATCGTGCTGTTCCGCGTGTTTGTGATAGCCGTCCAGTTCCTTTTCCACAATCTTGCGCGCCAGCAGCATACCGCAGGCCTTGCCGCCGATCGCGCCGCTGCCGATCATGCGGTCGCGCAGCGTAAAATAGTCCTCTGCCTCGAAATACTTATGGATCAGGCGCTGCATTTTCGGGTCGCGGCTCATCATGCTCTCGATGATCATGGATTCTGTATTTTCCGTAAAATAACCTGCCTGATAGTCCGCTTTTGCCTTGGAGAAGAAGCGGTCGTAGCTGTCGTAGGACTGCTCCTGAGAAAAGGTCGAAGAGGATTTGATCAGCGAATAATAGCGGCTGGCTTCCACAGGATCCGTCAGCGGCTCAAAATTGTCGTCATTTCCGCTGCAGAAATGCGGGAGGAACATCGTGGCAGAATAGCGTTTCCATACTTTCAAAGGATGCACGTAGATCGCACTGCCGTCCGAGTGCACGTCGAGCAGAAGCTGCGTCGTCTCGCGGATGCGTGCGACCGCGTCGAAGGAATGCCGCCCGCGGATCAGCGGGAAAAAGGCCACCGTGTCCAGAACAAATAAATAGGGGCAGGTCACGCAGAAGAAATTGCCCATCATCAGATCGGTATACCAGGCGGACTGCAGCTCGGAAAGACTGTCGAACACGTAGAACGCGTCGCGCCCCTCTTTGGTAATGACATCGTGGATCGCCACCGTGAACGGCTCAAAGCCGACTTCAGGGTCAAAGCGATAGACCTTGATATTCCCGTCCGGCAGGATGCAGGAAGGCTCGCAGTCCTGCGAAAGCGTCGGTTCTTCGGGAAGCGGCAGGATCGGTTCATGCTGCGCGAACCGTATGTATACCAGGTTGCGCTGATCCTCGATCGCCTGACGGATATAGGGCTCAACAAAAAAACGGTATTCATCAAGACTGGTCACCTGCCAGACCACGTTGTCGCCGAGGCGGATGTTGTCGAGGATCCGGTCCAGACCGTTCAGACCGCTTTTTATTCGTTCAAATGCTGCCATAAGGGGCCTCCTTTCGGGATGATAATACGACGGATTACTGCGTGCGTTGCATTTATTTTATCATAATACAAATGAAGAATCCGGGCAAGAAGAAATCGTTTGGAATATTGTAGTTCGGAACTGGTGAACAAAAATATCTTGTAATTTGTCAGCAGATGAGATAGGATAGATTACGGATTCACTATACCTTTGAGAGGAAAGCAAAAAGAGTATGAGACTGGTAGTAAAGGTAGGAACTTCCACACTGGCGCACAATACGGGCAATCTGAATATTCGCCGGGTGGAGACGCTTTGTAAGGTTTTAAGTGATATTAAAAACGCGGGGAATGAGATTCTTCTCGTGTCCTCCGGCGCGACGGGCATGGGCTCTGGTAAGCTGGGGCTTTTGAAAAAGCCGGCGGATATTTCTACAAAGCAGGCGGCTGCAGCGGTCGGCCAGTGTGAACTGATGTATACATATGACAAGCTTTTCCAGCAGTACAATCACTGTGTGGCGCAGGTACTTTTGACACGCGCGGATATCGAGGACGAGTCCCGCCGTGCAAATCTGCACAGCACGTTTTTCCGGCTGCTGGATTTTCATGTGCTGCCGATCATCAATGAGAACGACTCCGTTGCCACTGAAGAATTTTTCATCGGAGAAAATGATTCTCTGGCGGCACGGGTATCCACTCTGGTGGATGCGGATCTGATCGTCCTTCTTTCGGACATAGACGGGCTTTTTACCGCGGATCCGCACAAGGATCCGAATGCAAAGCTGATTTCCCGTGTGGAGGAGATCACACCGGAGCTTCGTGCGCTCGGCGGCGGCGCGGGAAGCGACTTTGGCACCGGCGGTATGACGGCAAAGCTGAACGCAGCGCAGATTGCCATGGATTCCGGCTGCGACATGATCATTGCAAATGGAGAGCACCCGGAGATTTTGTATGATATTATGGATGGGAAAGATGTAGGAACAAGGTTTGTAGCGAGACGGGCAGGCTGAATTAAATAAGAAAGGATGTAACTGTGAAGTTACTGAACAGTTACGAAGGGATCAGATATGACGACACAGGAAATTTTGATAAAGGCAAAAGCGGCAGCCCCGTCTCTTCTGACGACGGATACGGAGCAGAAAAACAACGCACTGAAAGCCATGGCGGATGCGCTGCTTTGGCATACAGATAAGATTCTGGAAGAAAATAAAAAGGATATGGAGCGTTCCAGAGGTACAATTTCGGATGTCATGCGCGACCGGCTGCTCCTGACCGACGGCAGGATTCAGGCGATGGCGGAAGGCATCCTGAATGTTGCGGCGTTGCCGGATCCGGTCGGAAGAACGCTTCAGAGGGTTGAGCGGCCGGACGGGCTTCTGATCGAAAAACGCTCGGTTCCCATCGGCGTGATTGCGATCATCTATGAGAGCAGGCCGAATGTCACGAGCGACGCGGCTGCGCTTTGCATCAAGAGCGGGAATGCCTGTGTGCTCCGCGGCGGGAAAGAGGCGTTTCTTTCAGCTAATGCAATCACGAACGCGCTGCGCGAGGGTCTTGCAAAAGCAGGATTATCTGAGGATCTGGTTCAGCTGGTACAGGATACGACCAGACAGAGCTCCATGGAGCTGATGACAGCGAAAGGCTATGTGGATCTTCTGATTCCGCGCGGCGGCGCAGGGCTGATCCGTGCCTGCGTGGAGAACGCGACGGTGAACTGTATTGAGACCGGTACCGGTATCTGTCATGTCTATGTAGACCGTGATGCGGACCAGGAGATGGCGCTGAGAATCATCTCGAATGCCAAGACCAGCCGTCCCAGCGTGTGCAACGCAGAAGAGGTCTGTGTTGTACATCAGGATATCGCACAGGAATTTCTTCCTAAGCTGAGGAAACGCCTCGTGGACGACCGACTGGCTAATCTGGAAGTGCCTGTGCAGCTGAGGCTGGATGAGAGGGCAATGACGATTTTGTCAGATCAGGCCAGTCAGCTTTCGAATATTCTTGTTCCGGCGGGACCGGATGATTTTGACACGGAATTTCTGGATTATATCCTCGCAGTAAAGGTGGTGGATTCTCTGGCCGATGCGATCGCGCATATTTCGGCGCACTCGACTGGTCATTCGGATGCGATCGTGACGAAGGATGACGCGGCAGCGGAGCAGTTTACCCGTTCCATCGACTCTTCCTCGGTTTATGTGAATGCGTCTACGCGGTTTACGGACGGCGGAGAGTTCGGACTTGGCTGTGAGATGGGGATCTCCACACAAAAGCTTCATGCGAGAGGACCGATGGGTCTGGAGGAGCTGACCTCATATAAATATATCATTCACGGAAATGGAAATATACGGTGATTTGTAACTGTGAAGGCACGGAACAGTTACGGCGTGATAATGATCTGAGAAACTTAAGGGCTTGATATCAATGACAGGAGAGACAGGATATGTCTACATATAAACTGGGCTTTATCGGCTGCGGAAACATGGGTTCCGCAATCGCGCGCTCTGCTGTGCACACGGTGGAGGCGTCGCAGATCCTGCTTGCAAACAGGACGCCTTCAAAAGCAGAAGCGCTCGCTTCCGAACTTGGTGCGGATACCGGCACGAATGAGGATATTGCAGACAAATGCAGCTATATTTTTCTGGGCGTAAAGCCGCAGATGATGGAAGAGATGCTGAAGCCGCTCCAGGGTATTTTTGCAGAGCGATTTCAACATACAAAAACAACTGGCAGCCGGACAGGCTCATCAGAAAAAACGGCCGGAGAAACAACTATTTGCACGGAAGGTTTTGTCCTTGTCACGATGGCTGCCGGACTTTCCATTGCGGATATCCAGCGGATGGCGGGCGGCGCTTATCCGGTGATCCGCATCATGCCGAATACACCTGTGTCTATCGGAAAGGGCATGACACTTGCCTGTGCGTCGCCGGAAGTGGGCGAGGCGGTGATCTGTGAATTTGGAAAGCTGATGTCAGCTTCCGGTCGGCTCGATTTTATTCCGGAAAATCTGATCGATGCGGCCAGCGCTTTATCCGGCTGCGGGCCGGCCTATGTCTGTCTGTTTATCGAGGCACTCGCGGATGGCGCGGTGGAGTGCGGTCTGCCAAGGGCAAAGGCACTGGAATATGCCTGCCAGACACTCGTCGGCTCGGCATCCCTGGTATTGGAGAGCGGCAGTCATCCGGGGGCGTTGAAGGATGCAGTCTGCTCACCGGGAGGAACAACGATCGCGGGTGTGCACGCACTCGAGCGCGGAGGATTTCGCTGTGCGGCGATGGACGCAGTAAAAGCAGCGTATGATAAAACCAGGAATATGTAAGAACTGTGTGTACGCGGTATTTGGCAGATATAGTTTTCATATAGAAACGGAGATATACCGTTTTGAGTTTTTTACATAGTCAATGAAAGGGGGATAATTCTATGCCAGGAAGAACAGGCGGAGGACATTCCGGAGGGCGCCAGGGTGGCGGCTCCGGAAGAAGCGGCGGAGGTCCATCCGGCGGGAGCAGCCGTGGAATGGGAGGTCCGACCGGCGGGAGCAGCCGTGGAATGGGAGGCCCGTCAGGCGGGAGCAGCCGTGGAACGGGAGGTCCGTCCGGTGGAAGTAACCGTGGAATGGGTGGCCCGTCAGGCGGAAGCAGCCGCGGAATGGGAGGTCCGACCGGCGGGAGCAGCCGCGGGATGACAGGCGGCCGTCCGGCAGGAGTTCCGGGCGGGGCAGGACATGCTCCGGGACGGCAGGCGCCGATGCCGCATGGCGGTATGCGCAGACGTCCGCAGCATCCTCCGATGATGCCGTTTGGCATGCGTGACGTGCCGGGTATGCGGATGGGGTATGATGATTCGTGGAGAGTTTTTACCGCCCTTGAGGCTCTGATGAACGGATCACGAGATATGAGGCTGATGATGCTCGTAGAGAGATTCTTTGGAAGACGTTTTGCTCCCCATGAATATGCGGATCTGTATTACTGGATGCGCGATTATATGAGGATGTGGTGATTTTTATTGCTGATGGAATACAATAATATACGACAAACGGGAAGTTTTTGCATTATATATGCAAAAACTTCTTGATAATTTGGGATTTTTTGCATATACTATAATCAAATTCGAGCAGGAAATGGCCAGGAAAAGGTGGATAGATATGCAGATTGTTCGTCAGGAATATTTTCAGAGAGTTGTCAGCTACAGAGATAAGAAAATAATTAAGGTGATTACCGGTGTAAGACGGTGCGGCAAGTCAACTCTTCTTCAGATGTTCAGGGATTATCTCCTTGCTGATGGAGTTGAAGAAGGGCAGATCATCAGTATAAACTTCGAAGACTTTGAATATGAACGGCTTTGTGATCCTGGAGAGTTGTATCAATATATCAAAGAACGAATTCTTCCCGGCAGGAGAATGTATCTGATTTTGGATGAGATTCAGAATGTAAGGGATTTCCAACGGGTCATTGACAGTTTTTTTATCAGGGATTATATCGATATCTATATCACTGGCTCAAATTCCCGAATGCTTTCGGGTGAACTTGCAACATTGCTTACCGGCAGGTATGTTCAGATAGAGATGCTTCCTTTTTCGTTTTCGGAATTTGTTCAGATCCATCAGATGGAAGATAATCTGGAGCGGGCATATCAACAATATATTGAGACAAGCTCTTTTCCATTTGTAGCTGAGCTGGGATCAGATCGAAACCAGATTTACGATTATCTGAAGAGCATTTATAATACGATCATTCTGAAAGACATCGTAGCGCGAAAAAAATTTCCGGATGTCATGATGCTGGAAAGTGTCATTCGATTTTTAGCTGACAATATTGGAAATCCTTTATCTGTAAAAAAAATCAGTGATACGATGACTTCGGGTGGAAGAAAAATAAATGTTCGAACTGTAGAATCCTATATTACTGCTTTTATGGAATCGTATATTATTTACCAGGCAAAACGATATGATATTAAGGGAAAACAATATTTAAAAACACTGGAAAAATATTATATGGTAGATATCGGCCTGCGCAATGCGATGCTTGGAAGCAGCGGACAGGCTGATACCGGACATATTCTGGAAAATGTGGTTTATCTTGAACTGCTTCGGCGTGGATATGAGGTTTACGTTGGAAAAGCTGATAATCTGGAAATTGACTTTGTGGCTATAAAAGCGGATGGCAGGATCTATATTCAGGTTTCGGCTACGGTCAGGGATGCAGGTACATTGGAACGTGAATTAAAACCGCTGCAAATGCTTCGGGATCATTATCCAAAATATATTTTGACATTAGATGTAGATCCTCCGGCAGATTATGAGGGGATACGCAGAGAAAATGTTTTGGATTACCTGATGAGAAAGTGATATATCTGATGAATGCATGAGATATTTTTTAAAGGAGGGCCTTGCTATGCGCGCATATGAGCGTCTGCTTCAATACGTTAAAATATTCACTACCAGTGACGAGGAAAACGAGACGGTGCCGTCCACGGCGCGGCAGCTGGATCTGGCGAAGCTTCTTGTGGGGGAGATGACAGAGCTTGGCGTCAGCCGGGCGCGGGTGGATGAAAAAGGATATGTCTATGGAGAGATTCCGGCGACAGCCGGGTACGAACATGCGCCTGTCATCGGCTTTATCGCGCACATGGACACCGCGCCGGATTTTTGCGGGGAACAGGTATCTCCGATGGTGATTGAAAACTATGATGGGCAGGACCTTGTGCTTGGGACGAGCGGCAGGATTCTTTCTGCGAAGGATTTTCCGCATCTGCCGCAGCTGAAGGGCCGGACAGTGATCACGACGGACGGTACTACATTGCTTGGCGCGGACGATAAGGCCGGGATTGCGGAGATCCTGACGATGGCTGAGGAGATTCTTAACTCTGACGGGGATTTTACTGAACGTGCAGAAGCATTTGCAGGTAAGACTGTGAACGCAGTAAGAGAGTATCCCGGAGAAAAGGGCGAAGAGAATAACGAAGATAAGATGGTATTCCCGCATGGAAAGATCTGCCTGGCGTTCACGCCGGATGAAGAGATCGGCCGCGGGGCGGATGAATTTGATGTGCCGGGCTTTGGCGCGGACTTTGCCTACACTGTTGACGGCGGTGCGGAGAATGAGATTGAGTATGAGAATTTCAATGCCGCGGCCGCGAAAGTGAACATCCGCGGGTTTTCTGTGCATCCGGGCAGCAGCAAGGACACGATGATCAACGCTGCGCTGGTCGCCATGGAATTCAATTCCATGCTTCCCTCCGGCGATACGCCGAGAGATACGGAAGGCTATGAAGGCTTTTTTCATCTGCACAGCATGTCCGGTGATGTGTCGGAAGCCGTACTGGAATACATCGTCCGGGATCACAGCGCTGCCATGTATGACTGCCGTCTGGAGTCGCTGCGCCACATCGCGAAGCTTTTGAATGAAAAATACGGAGAAGGTACGGTGACCCTTACCATCCGGGAGCAGTACCGCAATATGCGCGAAAAGATTGAGGACTGCATGCATCTGATCGAAAATGCAAAAAAGGCGGCCGAAGCCGCCGGACTTACCCCGGTCACTCTGCCGATCCGGGGAGGTACAGACGGCGCGCGCCTGTCCTTTATGGGGCTTCCCTGCCCGAATCTTGGCACCGGGGCATACGCGTGTCATGGACCGTATGAGCATATCACCGCAGAAGGAATGGATGCCGTGGTATCTGTATTGAAGGGGATTGTCAGATCGTATGCAGATGCTAAGCTTACTGCCGCATCGGCTTAATCTTCTTCTTGTTGACACGCTTCAGGAAGTAGAGACCGCACAGCAGAGATACCACCTCCGCGATCGGCCAGGACAGCCATACTTTGGTGACATCTCCGGTCTGCGCAAACAGATATGCCAGCGGGAGCAGGCAGACAAGCTGACGCATAATAGAGATCACCATACTGTAGACGCTGTCGCCCATCGCCTGGAAGAACGAGGAGCAGATGACAGAGACTCCGGCCAGCAGGAAACTGAAGCTGATGGTGCGAAGAGCTGGTATGCCGATGGCGAGCATTTCATCAGACGCAGCGAAAAGCCCGAGAAGCTGACCGGGCAGCGTCTGGAAAATGATGAACGCGATTACCATGATACAGGTTGCGTAGAACATCGAAAGCTTCAGTGTTTTCATGATCCGGTCCGGCTTCTGCGCGCCGTAATTGTAGGAGATGATCGGGATCATACCATTGTTCATGCCGAACACCGGCATAAAGGCAAAGCTCTGCAGCTTGAAGTAGACACCGAACACCGCGACGGCGGTCGAAGAAAATACTACTAATATTTTATTGACACAGAAGGTCATCAGGGATCCGATCGCCACCATAACGACAGACGGGATACCGATGAAGAGGATGTTGCCGATTGCTTTTAACTCCGGTCGGAATTTGCGGAAATCCAGATGGAGCTCGTCATTTGCCTTCTCGTTAAAAATGACCGCGAGAATGGCCGCGACAATCTGCCCGATCACAGTTGCTGCCGCCGCGCCTTTGATACCCATCTTCGGGAAAATTCCGATACCAAAGATCAGCACCGGATCCATGATGATATTGATGATCGCGCCGGTGCCCTGTGTGAACATGGTATAAATCGTCTTGCCGGTCGACTGGAGCAGCCGCTCGTAGATGACTTCAATGTAAACACCGAAGCTGGCGCACATAATGATAGTAAGATAATCATGGCCGTACTGTGTGATCTCTTCCGAGGCTCCCTGCGCAACAAAAAAGACTTTTGTAATCGTCAGCCCCAGTATCAGAAACAGCAGGTAGCCGCAGAGAGCGAGAAATACGCCGTGCATGGCCATGCGGTTGGCGGTATCTGTTCTTTTCTCACCGAGCGCCCTGGAAACCAGCGCGTTCATACCGACGGCGATACCGGTCGCCAGTCCGATCAGAAGGTTCTGCATCGGGAATGCCATCGAAACGGCTGTGAGCGCATCCTCACTGATCCTCGACACGAAAATACTGTCTACGACATTATAGAGCGCCTGCACGAGCATGGAGATCATCATCGGCAGCGCCATTGTCACCAGAAGCCGGTTTACCGGCATGACGCCCATCTTGTTTTCTTCAGTTGTGATTGTCTGTTCTTTACTCAAATCTCATCCCTCCGTAATCCTTTATCCTGTAAGCGTACGGGGGAAATTATATAGCATGATTTTTAAAACGTCAACTGTCATATTATTTTCATTTATATGGCTGTCAGGGGGCGGTGGATTTTTGCCTTGAGAAACCAATTGCTGTCTATCGAAAAGCAGCGCAGTCGCTCTATGAGTGTAGGTTCGAGGCGCTGATGGAAAAACTGCAAATTGTTGGCTGAAATCTATCGGAATAAAAACTCAAAATCTATCCGAATAAAAATTTAGAATTTATCAGAATGAGAACTCAGAATCTATCCGAATGAAAATTCTGAATTTATCAGAATGAAAATTCAGAATCCATCCGAATGAGATTGACAAATCTGTCTGAATAGAGGTACAATGCAGGAAATAAACAGTTTCCGGGAGTGCGTGCCATGAAGAATGAAGCATACAAACATCGAATAATTGATGAGACAGCAGAACAGTATTTGAATGCTTTTGGCGCAGTTTGCATCGAAGGCCCCAAGTGGTGCGGTAAAACCTGGACGTCCCGTTTTCATTGTAACAGCGAATATCTTGTTGGGAATCCTGACAACAATTTTCAAAACAGACAGCTTGCTGAAATGTCTCCTTCTATCATTCTCCCGGGGGATGTTCCAAGAATGATAGATGAATGGCAGGAGGTGCCTCCAATATGGGATGCTGTAAGATATGAGGTTGATAAACGTGGAGCTAAGGGTCAGTTTATCCTGACCGGTTCCTCTACGCCGAAGATGAAGGGCATTCTGCATAGCGGAGCCGGAAGAATTGGCAGACTGCGTATGTATACAATGTCCTTATATGAAGCCGGCCGTTCCTCTGGTAAGGTGTCGCTGAAAGATCTTTGTGACGGGAAATTAGAAACGGCCATCACTGGTGAGGTCGATTTATATAGCCTTGTTGACAATATCATTCGCGGCGGCTGGCCCGGGAATCAGGACTTGCCGCTGAAAGAGGCTGCTCTGCTTCCTGTCGAATATATGAACGCTGTAGTCGAGGATGAGGTTCACCGTATTGATGGAATACAAAGGGACAAGCACAAGGTCATGCTTCTGCTTCGTTCACTTGCGAGAAATGAGACTACTACAGCCACAAATAAATTATTGAAGAATGATGTAAAAAGTGTAGATGATGAAGATATTGATATCAATACAATTGCGACCTACCTTGATATTTTCGACCGCTTGTTTTTAACAGAGAATCAGGAGCCGTTTTCTTCTAATATTCGTTCATCTGTACGGGTAAAACAGGCAGAAAAGAGACATTTTACGGATCCATCCCTTGCCTGTGCCCTGCTAAGAGCAACGCCTGAAAGGCTGATGGGGGATTTGAATACCTTTAGTTTCCTGTTTGAAGCATTGTGTGAAAGAGATCTGCGCATTTATGCAGAATCTTTTGGAGCCAGATTATATCATTTTCAAGACTATGCGAACCGTGAAATTGATGCGGTTATTGAGCTTGATAATGGTGACTGGTGTGCATTTGAGATTAAGCTTGGGGCGAACAAAATTGACGAAGGCGCAGAGAACCTGAATAAAATTAAAACAAAACTCATGAATGATGGCGGAAAGCCTCCCAGGGTCTGCTGTGTTATTTGTGGCCTCACAAATGCTGCTTATCAAAGAGAAGATGGCGTTTTTGTTGTGCCAATAACGGCGCTTAAAAACTAACTATACGTAAAACGGTGGGGGGATCGTAACAGAAATAGCGCATGGTGGAAGTGCTGAGGGAGAAGGCAGTCAACGATCTTTCGTGAACATGGCAATATCCTCCAGCCGACAGTCTAAAATCTGACAAAGCATATCAAGCGTATGCGTCGAGACATTCTCATTCGCCCGCAGGCGGGAGAGCTGTCCGGCGGATACGCCGTCTTTACAAGGTCGTACCGTATTCCGGAAGTACGGTGAGTACCGGGACGACGAAAACGACGGTTCGCCTGACCGCAGTGAAGCTCTCCAGCGTGAAAAATTCTGCTTCAAAGAAGATTACAGTACATGGAGCAGCAAAAAATCAGTGAAAGTGAAGAAATAGATCACAAAGGATAAGTGACAGTAAATGAGAAACGGCTGCCAGATATTGCCCGGCAGCCGTTTCGATAGAATCAGTCTTTCAAAGAGTGATTATTTACGTTATTGCGCACGGGCGAGTGCCAGTTCCTTTTTCAAACGCTCCACTTCGCGCTCAGCTGAGATAGCCCTTTGCTCAGCTGCGTTGGTGCGCTGCCGCTCTTGTTTGATGCCAATGCGGATTCCTTTACGAACACCTTTACGAATCCCCTGTTCCTCCACCAAATCAGAAAGATTACACATAAATTCCAACTCCTTTCCCAGCGGTTCCCTATCCATAGGGATGTGAAATCTGGTTTCCAGTTCCCAGCGCTTTTCATTATACGTCTTTGTTTTCGATAAGAGCATATTCATCATTTGTAAAAAAATGTTATCCGTCGCCATATTTTCGTTTAATGTAACAACAACGGCAGACATCTTATCATATGCGTAAGGCCGCTCGGGATAGTTTCCGTAAACCCGAACCGGAGTCAGCGAATAACGAATAATAGAATTGCCAATCTTTTTCGGAGCATTCATGCATATGAAAATGCAGGTTGACTTTTTGATTCCATCGTAATCCGAATCCTCAAAAACGGTAGAAAGCTGGGCTGAAATCATCCTGGCACAGTTATAAATACCTCGAGTCTCTATTTTATAGCCGGGATAAAAGGATTTTTGCGGCTCTATATCCGCAAAAATGATGTCTGAAACATTCACTTGTGGAGCTGCAGAACCTTTTGCAGCAGAAGATTTCTTTTTCCTGGCTTTTCGCGTTTGTCTGACCGGTCTGCCTGAAGAGGGAGGCAGCTGTGCGGAAAAAATCAGATCATAGTATACCGCGCCCTCTCCAAGGACTTTATTCTCGTTGGACATACCTGTAACTCGATCCGACCGCTCCGTATTTGGTGAGTCTGTCGAATTTGTCTCACCGGGACTGACAGGAACGGTACCAATCTTCGGCGTACCATTTATGTAGCTGCTGATATCTTCAAGTGTACAGCCTTTGTATTCCTCTGTAGTATATTTCAGAATCCACGCCAGAATGATCCTGTTGCTAAGTACGCGTTTACATTGCGTGTCATACTGAATCTTAATTCCAACGTTCGCAAGATCCCTCGCAAGAGCATTGCTCAAATCCCCGTTTCTCCTTTCTTCATTATACTGGGCAATCATGAAATTTGCAACCATTATTTTTTATACCCTGTATTATAGTTGCTAAAACAAAATAAGTCAATATTATAAATAAAAAATGATGCAATATAATCAAAATAAAAGAATGAATATTGAGAAAACTTTTTCCTAATGGCGTGTGGCAACACGGACTCGAATAAAATCATTTTACAAATCTGTCAAAGGGAACCATAGGGTCGAGTGTGCAGACCATCATCAGGTTTGCTTTTGGCTGTTGCGTGAGTCTTTTCTCAACAGTACTTGCGAAATGGGCTGCTTCATGTTAAGCTATGCATATCCGAATGGAGTAGAAGTGATTCGGGAAAGGAAGTGGGGCGCTGCGTATGGCACGGAAGTTTAACATAAATGGAACCTGTCTGCCGGACAGACACTACATGGTTGACTTGAGTTCAAGGCTTGCCGCGATTAAAGAAATGGTGGATGCTGGAGACTATTTCACGATCAATCGGGCCAGACAGTATGGCAAGACGACGATGCTGACGGCTCTTGTGACTTATCTGCCACCTGAATACGATGTGATCAGTCTGGATTTTCAGGGAATCAGCAGTGCTGATTATGAATCCGAGCAGCTTTTTGTGGCGGCATTTTCAAGGCAGGTGCTTTTGGAGGCAAACTTTTTATCTGCTGAAGTTAGAGAAGAGCTGTCCATTTTCGCTACCGGAAAAGAACGGGAGGCTACGCTTTCTGTATTGTTTATGACGCTGCTTAAAGCCTGTGAAGATAATCAGAAAAAGATTGTTCTTTTGATTGACGAAGTGGACTCAGCATCAAATAATCAGGTGTTTCTGGATTTTCTGGCGCAATTGCGTTACTATTATTTAAAAAGACCGAATGTGTCCACATTTCAATCGGTTATACTTGCCGGGGTTTATGATATTCGCAGCCTGAGAAGGAAGATACGTCCTGATGAGTCGCATAAGGTAAACAGCCCATGGAATATTGCAGCAAAATTCCGGGTGGATATGGATTTTTCTGAGGAAGACATTGCCGGGATGCTGAATGATTATGAGGCGGATTACCACACGGGGATGGATGTGCAGTATATGTCCGGGCAGATTTTTGAAGTTACTTCCGGCTATCCGTATCTGGTCTCTGATCTGTGTAAGATTATAGATGAAGATGTGGCGGGAAGCCGTGAGTTCCCTGAAAAGGCGGATGCCTGGACCGGGCAGGGATTTCAGGAAGCAGTGAAACTGATCGAAAAAGAGGATAATACTTTATACGAATCATTGCTGGGAAAATTGAATACGTTTCCGGAGATTCGTTCGATTTTATACGATTTGCTTTTTACCGGCCGAATATTTCCTTATAACGCCAAAAGTGCGTATATGAAGGATGCTGCTATGTTTGGCCTTGTTCGAAATGATAAGGAAAATGTTGTGATCTCGAATCGCATTTTTGAAAATGTGCTTTATAATTATTTTATTTCCGAAGAGGTTGTTAACAGTAAAATGTTTAACCTGGCTGTTCAGGAAAAGAACCGTTTTATTATAGGCGGACACCTTGATATTCGAAGAATATTGGAAAAATTCATTGAAACGTTTGGTGAACTGTATGGAGATGAGGATGAAGCATTTCTTGAAAACGAGGGCAGAAAATATTTCCTTTTGTTTCTAAAACCGATTATTAACGGTGTTGGAAATTATAGTATCGAGCCTCAGACAAGAGACAGTGAACGTATGGATATTGTAATTTATTATCGTGGCGAGCAGAACATTCTTGAACTTAAGATATGGCGCGGCAATGCCTACAATGAACGCGGTGAAGAGCAGCTTTCCGGATATCTTGATTATTTTCATTTGAGAAAGGGTTATATGCTGAGCTTCAATTTTAATAAGAAAAAGAAGCGCGGCATCAAAGAGATTCCGCTTGGCGACAAGGTGTTGATAGAGGCTGTAGTGTAAGATGCTGCCTGCTTTTTAAGAAGATTCGAAACGGTTGCCGGACTGTTGAAATTGTGCCGACAGCCGTTTCGAAACAGCAGATTTGTTATGGCTCAGACGATTACGCAGATTTTGCAGAAATTAGCCGGCTTCGTATGTTTCCCGTTCCAGAACGACTTTGCATTGTTTTTTATAGCAGGCAAATCCGTATTTGAGGATATGGTGCATATCGTCTTCTTTCAGCTCAGAAGTATAATTATTCCTGTTGATCTGATCCAGCGCTTCCTGACATGATGTATCAAGATCCCCGCCTTCTGCGTATTTTACTTCGATGACTATGCCGATTTCTTCATCCTCAATTTCAACCTGGATATCATAGTAACCATCGCCTGCTTCTCTGTTCGATGAAACGCCCCAGTCGTTTTTAAAGAACAGGATTCCAAGGATCAGACCATGATAGAAGTTTTCTTTGAATTCTTTTTTTACAGCAGTATCGCGAATACTGATTGTTTTCTCCATTCCTTTTTCGAAAACACGTTTCACTCCGGCTGTGTCGCCATTTTTCAAAGCTGTGCAGAATTCTGTCACCAGAGTGCCGTCTTCGGCGACCTTCTCTTCAAACAGCTGCAGAATAAAATCACTGAAAATGTCGCGAACCTCGTTATTCGGGATTTTCAGACGAACAAGATTGCCGTCCGGCATGTCAGCAGGAGTCAGGTAACCGGTCGCAAACAGCAGGCTCCATAGATTATCTATATTATCGTATATGGTATTATAAGTAAGCTGTTCTTCGATTCTTTTCTGGACACTTTCTCCGGAAATCAGTCGTTCTATCTGAGCCCTTGCCACCCCGTTTCCCATCTTGCTGAGGAATCGTTTTACTTCCTCATTGCTGCTGGAGTTTTTCCAATAGCTTTTTGGTTTTTTATCTGTACTTGTCAGCAATTGATCGCACCAGTTGATGACATCCCAGGGATTATAGACGTATGCATTGGATATTCTGTAGCCATCATACCATTCTTTTGTAATATCATAATATTCGGATAATACGTAATAATCCAGGATCTGACGGACTTCCGCATCCGTAAATCCAAACCGTTCTTCGCATCTCGCATCCAGAAGAGAATAAATCTTCGGATTATTCAGGCCGGTAAAAATACTTTCTTTTGAAACTCTCAGACATCCTGTCATGACCGCGAAATAGAGGCTGCGGTTTGTTTTTAATGCGGCATCCAGCATATTTCGGATCAGGTCGATCATTTTATCATAATAGCCGCGCGAGTTTGCCTTTGCCAGAGGCACATCGTACTCATCGATCAGAATAATTACTTTTTGCCCATAATATTTCTCCAGAAGCTGAGACAGGGTGTTCAGACTGCTGGTGATTGTAGACTCTGACATGGCAAAGGTGCCGTTCAAAGAATCATCGATTTTGATGATCTGGCGATACTGGTCTTTTTCTTCTTCATAAAGCTTATTACTGTCCAGAATGAAGCGGAATCTCATCGCTTCTTTTGCAATGATTGTGCAAAGCTCATTTTTGGCGAATTCATAGCTGCTTCCGTGGGCGGTCTTCAGACTGATGGAAATAACAGGAAAACGCCCCATGTAGGTATCACAAAGCTTTGTTTCTCTGGAAATGGCCAGACCCTCAAACAATTTTTCATCAGTACCTGTTTCAAAAAAGCATCTCAGCATACTCATGTTCAGGCTTTTTCCAAAGCGCCGCGGGCGTGTAAACAGATTTACTTCCCCTCTGTTTAATAACAGGTCTTTGATAAAGCCGGTTTTATCCACGTAATAATAATTTTCTGTTCGAATCTTTTCAAAGTCGTCAACTCCGATCGGGAGCATTTTTTTGCCCACACTGTCACCTCCTTTGAAAACTGTAAAACGTTAATAGTAAACGAGATAATTCTTTTTATATATTTGTGATTGAAAAAAGCATAGCACAAATGAGCATGATTATCAAGGGGACTTTTGTTTTTCAGCACTTTTTATATATTTCATAAATCAGCTTTTCAGACTTCTCCCAGCCGAGGCACGGATCCGTGATGGACTTGCCGTAAATATGCGGCTCGCAGCCGATCTTCTGTGCGCCGTCCTCAATGTAGCTTTCGATCATGAAGCCCTTGATCAGCTTTTTCAGCTCCGGCGAATAGCTGCGGCTGTGCAGCACTTCCTGAACGATACGGATCTGTTCGAGATATTTTTTGCCGGAGTTGGAGTGGTTCGTATCCACGATGACAGCCGGATTGGCCAGATCGCGTTTCTCGTACAGATCGTGCAGCAGGATCAGATCCTCGTAGTGGTAGTTCGGGATGGCATTTCCATGTTTGTTGGTCGCGCCGCGAAGGACGACGTGTGCCAGCGGATTGCCGGTCGTGTTGACTTCCCAGCCGCGGTAGATGAAGGTGTGCTGCGCATGCGCCGCAACGACGGAATTCAGGAGGACGGAAAGGTCGCCGCTGGTCGGATTCTTCATGCCGGCCGGCACGTCCATGCCGCTGACGGTCATGCGGTGGTGCTGATCCTCAACGGAACGCGCTCCGATGGCCACGTAGGAGAGCAGATCGTCCAGATAACGGTAGTTTTCCGGATAGAGCATCTCATCGGCTGAAGTCAGGCCGGTCTCTTCAATGACTCTTGTGTGGAGAGAACGCACGGCTACGAGTCCGGCAAACACATCCGGCTGTTTTTCCGGGTCGGGCTGATGGATCATGCCCTTGTATCCCTCACCGGTCGTGCGCGGCTTGTTCGTGTAAATGCGCGGGATCAGGATCAGGCGGTCACCGACTTTGTCCTGTACTTTGGCCAGCCGGTGCACGTAATCCATCACAGGTTCGGGACTGTCCGCGGAGCAGGGCCCGATGATGACGAGAAATTTATCGGATTTTCCGGTGATGACGTCGCGAATTTCCGCGTCGCGACGCTGCTTGACCTCCACAACCTTCTGCGGAAGCGGATATTGCTTTTTTACCTCCATAGGGATAGGAAGCTTTGTTACAAAATTCATGGACATTTCTGTGTACCTCTTCTTATTGAGTATCGTTTGTCACAGCCCTTACAGTATAGTATATTCAGAAAAAAATGTCGACACAATTTTTTGATTTGATTGTCTTTC
>JAJQIL010000047.1 GCA_021199235.1 Lachnospiraceae bacterium
CCGGGGCTTATGTTAAAAATTTTTCAGGACATTTTCAAAAACGCTTGACAGAAGTGCCTGCACGATATTTCGCAAAGTCTTTCTTAATTTTTTCCACCAGTTCAGTACAGTGACGAACTGTTTTATTCCCGCGGAGCAGTCTGTGCCGGACGGAAGGGATACAGCTCTTCATAAGCTTCGAGTTCAGCATCAGAAGCAGGCGGTGTTGGCATCAGACCGGTGCATTCTGTATCAGAACTGACACTGCCGGAAAGATAAGGATCACCCGGTTCGGATTCATTCAAATTGGATCTTGCCGTGCGGATTATGTCCTGGTTTTTCATTCATAGAAGCTCCTTTCGCGTGTTTGTTTTTTATTTTAAAGTAAAAGCTGCTGTTTTACACAGTATTTCATACTTGCTGCGAAGTACATATGAAAACAGATATTTTTCGAACCAGGAAGAGTATGCCCGAAATATGAGGATTAAATGCATGAACCGAAACAAAAACAAATCTAAAAAGCACAATAAAATGAGTATATTAATAAACATTTAAGAAAGTATAAACAATAAAATGAGAAATACTATATTGACATTCAACTGTTTATAAGATAACATACTGTTGATTGAAGAAGACATAAGAAAAGATATAGATGCATAATGACAGACTGAAACAGTAAAAGAAAGCATGAGGGACGAATTTGTACAGTAAAGTGTATACAGCTGCTTTGAGTGGTGTACAGTGCAGGATCATAACAGTGGAGACCGATGTGAGTGAAGGGCTGCCCATGTTTTCCATGGTAGGATATCTGGCGTCCGAGGTGAAAGAGGCGCAGGAGCGCGTGAAGACAGCTCTGCGGAATTCGGGATTTCGGATGCAGCCCAAAAAGATCATGGTGAATCTTGCTCCGGCGGATATCCGCAAATCCGGCTCCGGTTATGATCTTCCGATTGCTGTTGCCCTTCTGGCGGCGAATCATTATCTTCCTGCAGAAGGACTGGAAAACGTTTTTTTCGCGGGAGAGCTTGGTCTGGACGGCGGGATCTGCCGGATTCCCGGTGTGCTGGGGATGGTTCTGGAGGCGAAGCGTGCCGGATTTACCTCCTGTATCATACCTCAGGAAAACGCAGCGGAGGGAGGTGTGATCGGCGGCATATCCGTCTATGGGGCGTCGAACCTGCGCGAGGTCGTGGAGCACATGTTGTCAGTCAGAAAGCTGCAGCAGGTGACTATTAATATAGAAGAAAGTCTGCAAAGTCAGACGGGCGGTATCGAAGAGGATTTCGCGGATATCCGCGGCCAGGAGATGGCAAAGCGCGCCGCGGAAATCGCGGCGGCAGGAATGCATAATCTTCTTCTGACCGGGCAGCCTGGCGTCGGAAAGACGATGATCGCAAGGCGTATTCCGGGGATTCTGCCCCTGCTGCACCCGGATGAGGCATTGGAGGTATCTCAGATTCACAGTGTGGCCGGGATGCTTCCGAAAGAAGGTATCCTGATGCGCCGCCCATTTCGCATGCCTCACCATACGATTACCGCCGCTGCGCTTGCCGGCGGGGGCAATATTCCGCAGCCGGGCGAGATCAGCCTGGCGCACAGAGGTGTGTTATATCTGGACGAGCTCCCGGAATTTTCCAGGGAAGCGCTGGAAATCCTCCGTCAGCCGATGGAAGAAGGGGAAGTACGCATTTCCAGAAGCAGCGGCCAGTATGTATTTCCGGCGGACTTTATGCTGGTAGCTTCGCGTAATCCCTGTCACTGCGGGTACTATCCGGATCGCACAAGATGTACATGCAGTGAGGGCGAGATCCGAAACTATCTTCATCGTATCAGCCGTCCGCTGCTGGATCGGATCGACCTGCATGCAGAGGTGCGGCCATTGTCCTACAAAGAACTGTCCGGCAGCAAAAAAGAAGAGTCCAGCGGCGAGATCCGGACGCGTGTACTACAGGCGCAGGAGATACAGAACAACCGTTATCAGGGCACCGGGATCCGCTTTAACTCTGGCCTGCCTGCCTCACAGCTTGAACGGTATTGTCCGCTGGGGATGGAAGAAAATCGTTTTATGCAGCAGATTTATGAGACGAAAAAACTGACTGCGCGCGCCTGCCACCGAATGCTGCGCGTCGCCCGTACGATCGCGGATCTGGAAGGGAGCGGGCGGATCAGCATTCGGCATCTGAGTGAGGCGGTGCGGTACCGGCCGTCAAAGTTTCTGGAATAATGATTCAGGACGGGTTTTCATTTTTGCTGCGTAGACCACAAATATAAAATGAATGAGGAGACTGTGATGGAAACATACTGGGAGTGGTTCTGCAGCATACCGGGCGTTTACCGGACACAGCGGGAAATTTTGCTGCACTGCTTTCACACGCCGCTTAAGCTGTGGGAAGCGTCCGAAGAGGAACTTATCTATCTGCGGGATCGGGGATGCGGCTGGATATCAAAGGTACTTGACTACAGGAATAAATGTTCTCCGGAGACTGTGGCAGATAAACACAGACAGTTGGGGATTGCATTTGTCAGCGTAGAGCAGGAAAAGTATCCGAAGCGTCTGCTGCCTTTGCGTGACAGACCATACGGGCTGTTTTATAAAGGAGAACTGCCGCCGGAGGATGTAAAAACAGTGGCAATCGTGGGCGCGCGTGTCTGTACGCCTGGGGGCCGGGCGATGGCGGAAGCGATTGCGGGGGAGGTTGTACGCGCGGGCGGAGTGGTAGTGAGCGGTGCGGCGTATGGGATTGACGGAGCCGCTCAATGGGCGGCGCTTGACGCGGCCGGGAAAAGCTATGGTATTTTAGGATGCGGACCGGACGTCTGCTACCCGTCCTCACACAGGCAGCTGTTCGCCAGACTGAGCGAGGGCGGCGGTCTGATATCAGAATTTCCGCCTGGCACGAAAGCATTGCCGACGCATTTTCCGATGCGCAACCGGATCATCAGCGGGCTTTCTGATGTAGTAGCCGTGGTTGAAGCGAGGGAAAAAAGCGGTTCCCTGATCACGGCGGAATTTGCACTGGATCAGGGACGGATGGTCTATGCGGTGCCGGGGCGCCCGGACGATTCCTTAAGCTATGGCTGCAATGAACTGATCTCACAGGGAGCCGGCCTCATTCTCTCCGCGGAGAGCTTTATTGAAGCAGTATTTCCGGATTATAAAAAACGGACGAAAAAATCATCAGCAAACATTACACTTGCACCTACAGAAAAATTAGTGTATAGTAGTCTCGGTTTTCACGGCAGGAGCCTGTGGGAGCTGGAGGAAAACACAGCTTTGTCTCTGGCGGACCTAAGCGACGGCCTGCTTTCCCTGGAACTGAAGGGACTGGCAAAGGAGACGGAGCAGAATTTTTATGTAAAAGTGAAGTGAGGTTTTTATGGCCAAAAATCTGGTGATTGTAGAGTCACCCGCGAAGGTAAAGACGATTAAGAAGTTTCTGGGTTCTAATTATGAAGTGATGGCTTCCGGCGGACATGTGAGGGATCTGCCGAAGAGCCAGATGGGCGTGGATGTGGAACACGGATTTGAACCGAAGTACATTACGATCCGCGGGAAGGGGGAAGTGCTCGCGCAGCTTCGCAAAGCGGAGAAGAAAGCCGACCATGTCTATCTGGCGACGGACCCTGACCGGGAAGGGGAGGCGATTTCCTGGCATCTTTCGGAAGCGCTGAAGATCGATCCGAAGAAGCAGAGAAGGATTACATTCAATGAGATCACGAAAAGCGCGGTGAAAGAGTCGATCAAACATCCGCGTGAGATTGATATGGATCTTGTGGACGCGCAGCAGACCCGCAGGATCCTCGACCGCATGGTGGGTTATGAGATCAGCCCGCTGCTCTGGAAAAAGGTGAAGCGGGGCTTAAGTGCCGGACGGGTGCAGTCTGTGGCACTGCGTATCATCGGCGATCGTGAGGAGGAGATCGCGGCTTTTATTCCGGAAGAATATTGGACGCTGGACGCCGGACTGCTGGCGGAAGGAGAGAAGAAGCCGCTGAGCGCGAAATTTTTCGGAACGGATAAGAAGATGACCATTTCTTCGAAAGAAGAAATGGATCGGATTCTGAAGGCACTGGAAGGCGCGGAATATATCGTGGAGGATGTAAAGAAAGGGGAGCGCACACGGAAAGCGCCGCTGCCCTTTACGACAAGTACGCTGCAGCAGGAGGCAGCGAACGCGCTGAATTTTTCCACCCAGAAGACGATGCGCCTGGCGCAGCAGCTCTATGAAGGTGTGGATATAAAAGGGAGCGGTACGGTCGGCCTGATCACATATCTGCGTACGGATTCTACCCGTGTTGCGGATGAGGCAGTGATGGCTGCTGCCGAATACATCCGGGCTAATTACGGAGAGGAGTATAATGAAGAGAATGCCGTCCGCGCAGACATTGGCAAAAAAATACAGGATGCGCATGAAGCAATCCGTCCGACGGACATTGCACGGACTCCGGTGATGGTAAAAGAATCTTTAAGCCGGGACCAGTTCCGTCTGTATCAGCTGATCTGGCGCCGTTTTGCTGCCAGCCGGATGGCTCCGGCCAGGTATGAGACGACCGCGGTGAGGATCGGCGCTGCTGGTTATCGCTTTACGGTATCAGCGTCGAGACTGCTTTTTGACGGCTTTCGAAGTGTCTATACGGCGAGTGATGAAGCGGCGGAAGAGAGCAATGTCATCCGCGCTGATCTGCAGCCGGGGATGCAGCTCACGGCGGATTCACTGGAACCGAAGCAGCATTTTACTCAGCCCCCGGCTCATTATACAGAGGCAACGCTGGTGCGCGCTCTTGAGGAGCAGGGCATTGGCCGCCCGAGCACCTATGCGCCGACGATCACGACAATTCTTGCCCGCCGCTATGTTGCGAAAGAGAATAAAAATCTCTATATGACCGAGCTTGGAGAGGTCGTCAACAACATTATGAAAGAAGCCTTTCCGGTAATTGTGGATGTCAACTTTACAGCGAATATGGAATCCCTCCTGGATTCAATCGAGGAAGGAAAGACGAACTGGAAGACCGTGGTGGAGAATTTCTATCCGGATCTGGATGAAGCAGTGAAAGCGGCGGAGAAAAGCCTTGAAAAAGTGACAATTGAGGATGAGGTCACGGACGTGGTCTGTGAAGAGTGCGGCCACAACATGGTCGTCAAATATGGTCCTCATGGGAAGTTTCTCGCCTGCCCTGGATTCCCGGACTGCCGCAATACAAAGCCTTATCTGGAAAAAATCGGTGTGCCCTGTCCGGTCTGCGGCAAAGATGTGGTGATCCGCAAGACAAAGAAGGGACGCCGGTATTACGGCTGTGAGGATAATCCGCAGTGTGAATTCATGTCCTGGGCAAGACCTGTGGTGCAGCGCTGTCCGCAGTGCGGCGGTTATATGGTAGAGAGAGGCACCCGTGTGGTCTGTGAGGATAAGGCATGTGGTTATACTGAAAAGAAATAAGGGGTAACGTCCTGAATAGTTACAATAAGGGAATTGCTTTTTTCGGCAAAAAAACTCAAAATATATACCAAATTCTCGCTTTATATGTTGATTTTCTGAAAACTTCATGATAGAATCAATTAAAATATAAAGATTCGTGATTATTTCATTAGTTCGAAAAATGATCGGAAGTCGTTTCACGGCTGTAAAATGCAAAACCGTCAGGTCGTTTTTTTCGCATGGAGGAGGTATGTGATGAGTGTACAGTTGCTGGACAAGACCAGAAAGATCAACCAATTGCTGCACAATAATAACACCAGCAAGGTTGTTTTTAATGATATCTGTGATGTGCTGACCGGGATACTGGATTCTAATATTCTGGTAATCAGCCGGAAGGGAAAAGTTCTGGGCGTCGGCCTTTGCGATCAGGTAGAGGAAATTGATGAACTGATCGTTGACCGGGTCGGGGGCTTCATTGATCCTCTTTTGAACGAGCGCCTTCTGGGTGTGCTTTCCACGAAAGAAAATGTGAATCTTGAGACGCTTGGCTTTGTCGGTGAGAATGTCAGGAAATATCAGGCAATCATCAATCCGATTGACATCGCGGGCGAACGCCTCGGTACGGTGTTTATGTATAAATCCGGCAGTCAGTATGACATAGACGATATCATCCTCAGTGAGTACGGTACGACGGTGGTGGGGCTGGAGATGATGCGTTCCGTTAATGAAGAAAATGCGGAGGAGAACCGCAAGGTTCAGATTGTAAAGTCCGCGATCAGTACCCTGTCCTTCTCTGAACTGGAAGCTCTTATCCATATATTTGATGAGCTGGATGGCACAGAAGGGATTCTTGTAGCGAGCAAGATCGCCGACCGGGTCGGTATTACCCGATCTGTGATCGTGAATGCACTCCGGAAGTTTGAGAGTGCAGGTGTAATAGAATCCAGATCCTCCGGTATGAAGGGCACCTACATCAAAGTGCTGAACGACGTCGTATTCGATGAACTCGAGGAGATCAAGAAGAGCAAAAATATGTCATAATACAAGGGAGAAAAAGCAGAAACGGAACGCCTGCGTTCCTGTTTCTGCTTTTTGCGACCGCAAAAACATGAGGAAGCAGCCATTTTGGCGGGCTTTCTTTTTTGTTTTTCCAAAAAAATGGAATTGTTATGAAAAAACGAGAAAATAAGAGAATTTCGGAGCATTCACGCAAAATATACCAGATTCACGCCTTTGATTGAAGTTGCATTATCAACCTGATTTCACTAATATAGGCTTTGTTCGTTAGCACTCGAAGTTAATGAGTGCTAGTAAAGTAAAAAAGCAGATTACATGAAGTTTTTTAAGGAGGAATCAGATATGAAGTTAGTACCGTTAGGCGACCGGGTTGTACTGAAGCAGCAGGAAGCGGAAGAGAAGACAAAGTCTGGTATTATTCTGACCAGCAAGACACAGGAGAAGCCGCAGGAAGGCGAGGTCGTGGCAGTAGGCCCGGGCGGAATGGTTGACGGCAAGGAAGTACAGATGACAGTTAAGACCGGCGATAAGGTGATTTATTCCAAATACGCAGGCAATGAAGTGAAGCTTGGCGAGGAAGAGTATATTATCGTAAAGCAGAGTGATATTCTCGCAGTAGTGACTGAGTAAAATAAATCTTATTATAGAATTTACAGGAGGCAATTATTATGGCTAAGGAAATCAAATATGGCGCTGATGCAAGAGCAGCTCTTGAAACCGGTGTAAATAAGCTGGCGGACACCGTTCGTGTGACGCTGGGACCGAAGGGCAGAAACGTAGTTCTGGATAAGCAGTATGGTTCACCGTTGATCACGAATGACGGTGTGACGATCGCAAAGGAAATCGAGCTGGAGGATGCGTTTGAGAACATGGGCGCACAGCTGATCAAGGAAGTCGCTTCCAAGACGAACGATGTGGCGGGCGACGGCACAACGACCGCTACAGTTCTTGCACAGGCAATGGTGCATGAAGGTTTGAAGAACATCGCAGCCGGCGCGAACGCGATCGTGCTTCGCAAGGGTATGAAGAAAGCGACCGACGCGGCGGTGGAATCCATTAAGTCCATGAGCCAGATGGTCAGCGGCAAAGAGCAGATCACGAGAGTGGCGGCTGTATCCTCAGGCGATGAGACGGTCGGCGAGCTGGTAGCAGATGCGATGGAAAAGGTTTCACAGGATGGTGTGATCACGATCGAAGAGTCCAAGACCATGCAGACCGAACTGGATCTTGTAGAAGGTATGCAGTTTGACAGAGGTTATATTTCCGCGTATATGGTGACAGACAATGATAAGATGGAAGCTGTTCTCGATGATCCGATGATCCTGATCACGGATAAGAAAATCAGCAACATTCAGGAGCTTCTTCCGCTGCTGGAGCAGATTGTTCAGTCCGGCCGCAAGCTGCTGATCATTGCTGAGGATATCGAGGGCGAGGCTTTGACGACCCTGATCGTTAACAAGCTGCGCGGCACTTTCCAGGTAGTCGGTGTGAAGGCTCCGGGCTATGGCGACAGAAGAAAAGAGATGCTGCAGGATATCGCGATCCTGACCGGCGGTACGGTCATCTCCGAAGAGGTTGGTCTTGAACTGAAGGACGCGACCATGGATATGCTCGGACGCGCGAAGTCTGTAAAGGTTCAGAAAGAGAATACGATCATCGTTGACGGTATGGGCGACAAGGATGCCATCAAGGCAAGAGTTGCACAGATCCGCGGTCAGATTGAGGAGACGACCTCTGACTTTGACAGAGAGAAGCTTCAGGAACGTCTCGCAAAGATGGCAGGCGGCGTAGCAGTGATCCGTGTCGGCGCAGCTACCGAGACTGAGATGAAGGAAGCGAAGCTCCGCATGGAGGATGCTCTGGCTGCAACGAAGGCTGCTGTGGAAGAGGGTATCATCGCTGGCGGCGGATCCGCTTATGTACACGCTGCTAAGGATGTAGAGAAGCTGGCAGCGACCCTTGAGGGCGATGAGAAGACAGGCGCGAACATCATCCTGAAGGCTCTGCAGGCTCCGCTGTATTATATCGCTGAGAACGCCGGTCTGGAAGGCTCCGTGATCGTAAATAAAGTCAGCGAAGCAAATGTCGGCACCGGTTTTGACGCATATAAAGAGGCTTATGTAGATATGGTAGAGGCAGGAATTCTGGATCCGGTTAAGGTTACCAGAAGCGCACTGCAGAACGCGACCAGTGTAGCGGCTACTTTGCTTACAACGGAAGCAGTTGTCGGCAATATCAAGGAACCGGCTCCGGCTATGCCGGCGGGCGGCGCTGAGGGGATATATTAATCTCCGGGATATATCCTGATTAAACAGAACATGTGAAAAGTTTGTAAAAAAGGAGGTAAACATGTAGAAGTTTACCTCCTTTTGTGTTAAAATAAAAAACAATTGCTGCTGACTGATATCTTTACATGGCAATTGTTCAGCACAATACGGTTATTATGAATATGTCTTGCAGTATCCCGCATCAGGTGTGAAAAGGAGCAGGAAAATGAACGACCGAAATCGGAAGGAAAGGATCAAAGATAAGATTCGGGAGGAGACGGGAAAGCTGAAGCTTTTGTCCTGGAAGGACAGGCTGATCTATGTGTGGGATTATTATAAACCGCAGATGGGGGCGATCATCGCGGTGATCTTTGTGATCTATCTCGGGATCACAATCTATCACAATCTGCAGATTGACAATGTGTTTTCTGTCTATATGGTGAACTGCGGTTCCTACACTATAGACTCAGATGCACTGCTTGCGGATTATACAGATTACATTGGCGGTATCGGCGAGAAGGAAGAGATGACCTTTGACACCAGTACCATTCTGGATGAAGAGGACGTTAATTACGGCTATGCTTATCAGATGAAGTTTACTGCCGTGCTTACTGCTAAAATGGTGGATGTGATCCTCGCGGATCCGGATACATTTGAGGAATATGCGGGTTACGGCTATTTTGTTGACCTCCGGGAGGTCCTTACGGACGAGCAGCTGGAAGAATGGTCCGATCTTCTGGTCTACATGGATAATACGGAGGAAGGAGTGAATGCTCCCTATGCCATTGATCTGACCGGCACAGCGGTCGTAGAGGAATACGATCTGTATGAGGGCACTGTGTATGGCGGAGTGGTTATTAACGGAGAGAATACAGACAAGGCGCCCACCTTTTTAGACTGGATGTTTGGAGATTGAGCGGATGGATTTTGCGCCGCAGCCAATCCTTATGTGTCCATGTGCATTCTTTACAGCAAATGATCAATAAAAATGATAAATGAAAGATAAATTGAAAGACAAATTGAAAGACAAATAAGGAGGACATGAAAAATGGGAGATATGTACAGGGAAATTATGGTGAAGCCGGATACGCCGATGGGAAAGCGTTTCCTTAAGACTTTTTTTCCGGTGATGACTGGTATCTGTGTGGTGATCGGTGTGATATTCTGGCCATTCCTGATCGGGGCGCTGGCATTTCTGCTGCTTTCGGTTTTTGTTGGTCCGAAGATGGAAGTGGAGTATGAGTACCTGTATGTGAACGGTGAACTGGATATTGACGCGATTTATTCAAAACAGAAGCGCAAGAGAGTCTGCAGTTATGATATGGAACACCTTGAAGTGCTGGCACCGGAGAAGTCCCACGCTCTGGACTCGTACTTGAACAGGCAGGGGGCAAAATACGAGGATTACACATCGAAGCATGCTCCGGAAAAGAGTTATATTCTGGTTTTCAATGAGGAAAAAGGACAGAAGATCATCGCAGTGGAGCTGGATGATGTGATCATTGCGGATATCCGCAGGATCGCGCCGCGAAAAGTGAATTTATATTAAGAAAGAGGTTGACAGACCAACGGGGATTTGTTAGAGTAATTAGCTATAAGAAACGGCAGTCTATATTGCCGTTTTTCATATATCAAAATACAGGAGAAAGAGAGGAAGAGACATGGGTAAGATTATTGGCGAAGGAATTACATTTGATGATGTGCTTCTTGTGCCGGCTTATTCCGAGGTCATCCCGAATCAGGTGGATCTGACGACACACCTGACGAAAAAGATTGTGCTCAACATTCCGATGATGAGCGCCGGGATGGACACGGTGACCGAGCACCGGATGGCAATCGCAATGGCCCGGCAGGGTGGTATTGGTATTATTCACAAGAATATGTCGATTGAACAGCAGGCAGAGGAAGTGGACAAGGTAAAGCGTTCCGAGTACGGCGTCATTACCGATCCGTTTTATCTCTCTCCTGAAAACACACTGGCGGACGCCGATGATCTGATGGCGAAGTTCCGCATCTCCGGCGTTCCGATCACAGAGAACGGAAAGCTGGTCGGTATTCTTACCAATCGTGATCTCTTATTTGAAGAAGACTTTTCCAGGAAAATCAAAGACTCCATGACATCAGAAGGCCTGATCACGGCGAAGGTCGGCGTGACGCTGGAGGAGGCGAAGAAAATCCTCGCGAAATCCCGCAAAGAGAAGCTGCCGATCGTTGATGACGATTTCAATCTCAGGGGTCTCATCACTATTAAGGATATTGAAAAACAGATCAAATACCCGAATTCCGCGAAGGACGACAAGGGGCGTCTGCTCTGCGGCGCAGCGCTTGGCATCACGGCAAATGTGCTGGAGCGCGCGGCGGCGCTTGTGGAAGCGCATGTGGACGTGGTGGTTCTGGATTCCGCGCACGGACATTCTGCGAATGTGCTGAACTGCGTGCGGATGATCAAAGAGAAATTCCCGGATCTGCAGGTGATCGCCGGCAATGTGGCGACCGGTGAAGCGACGAAGGCACTGATCGAGGCCGGTGTGGATGCTGTCAAGGTCGGTATCGGACCTGGTTCTATCTGTACGACCCGTGTGGTAGCCGGGATTGGTGTGCCGCAGGTGACCGCAGTGATGGATTGCTACGCGGTAGCGAAAGAGTATGGTATCCCGATCATCGCCGACGGCGGTATCAAATATTCAGGAGACATGACGAAGGCGATCGCAGCCGGAGCCAATGTCTGCATGATGGGCAGTCTGTTTGCAGGATGCGATGAGAGCCCGGGAACTTTTGAACTTTATCAGGGCAGAAAATACAAGGTATACCGCGGCATGGGTTCTATTGCTGCGATGGAGAACGGAAGCAAGGACCGCTATTTCCAGTCGAATGCGAAGAAGCTTGTGCCGGAAGGCGTGGAAGGACGTGTCGCTTACAAGGGCAGTGTGGAAGATACGGTATTCCAGCTGATCGGCGGTATCCGCTCCGGTATGGGTTACTGCGGTACACGTACGATTGAAGAACTGAAGGAGAACGGCAGATTCGTGAAGATTTCCGCCGCATCTTTGAAGGAATCTCATCCGCATGATATCCATATTACAAAAGAAGCGCCGAACTACAGCGTGGAGCAGTAAATTTCGCAGCAGTCAGGATATCTGCAAGACGGATAGCATGACGGATGCCATGACAGATGTCAGAAGAGAAAAGGACGTCCGGAAGATTGGACGTGCACCGGAACGGAGCAGGCCATTATGAGCAGAAATACGGAAAAAGAAAAGAGAAAGCCTAAGCACAGGCATGTGCTGGTCTGGACTGTGACTGTTATTCTGACGGCCGCAGCGGTTGCGCTTCTCCTTTATATGCTTCCGAAAGATGACATGGATATTGACGCACTTCTGAATGAGACGTTTACGATCGAGACGGAGCCGCCGCAGACGGAAGCGGAGGAAACAGAAGAGACGGAACATGTGATGGTAGTGCCGGATCCGGGAATTGACGAGCAGCTGTTGACGATCAATGACTGGTCGCGTCCGGGAGAAGCGTGTGATACGATCACCAATGTGGTAATTCATTATCTCGCGAACCCGGGGACGACCGCACAGCAGAATCATGATTATTTTGAGAGCCTGAAGGACAACGATGAACTGATCGCGAGCGGCCAGATCACTGAGGATGAGGCGGTCTACATGAGCGCGAATTTTGTGATTGGGATCGAGGGCGAGATCATTGAGTGTGTACCGCCCGGAGAAGTCGCTTACGCGTCCAACAGCGCGAATCATTATTCTGTTTCCATTGAGAACTGCCATGTGGATACGACCGGACAGTTTACGGAGGAGACCTATGAGTCTCTGGTAAAGCTGACCGCCTATCTTGTTGATATGTATGATCTGGACCGTGACAGCATTATCCGTCACTATGACGTGACCGGAAAGATGTGTCCGCTCTATTATGTTGAAAATGAGGATAAGTGGGAAGCATTCAAGGATGATGTGATGGCGTACATAGAGGAGTGCCGTGCGGCGGACGGAATAGTATGATAAAAGAATTGTATGAACAGATCTGCGCGGGCGATGAGGTGAGAGCGAACCTCATCCGCCTGCGCGATGAATTAAAAAACGAGGAAAACCGGCGGGAATTTGCTTATCTTCTCGGCGGTGATTTTTCCAATCTCACTGCACTGTTAAAAGACGAGGATCCCAAGGTGCGCAAAAACGCGGCGCTGATTCTCGGAAAACTGGAATCGGAGGATCTGCTTCCGGTTCTTTTTGAAGCGTATAAAAAGGAAAAAACACTGTTTATACGCGCGGATTACCTGAAAGCACTCTCAGAGCTGGATTACCGGCCCTTAAGCGAGTCACTGGAGGAGCAGCTGTCCGTTTTGCGGGAAAACAGTGAATGGACTCCGGAGGAATGGAAGCATGTCTCGGAGGAGATCCGGATTCTGCAGACCATGGTGCTGAGATGCCGTGGCATACGCCATCATCGCTTTGCCGGAGGAAAAGAAAAAGAGGATGTGATCCTTCTCACGAACCGTTGTCAAAGAGCGGCGACCGCGGAGCAGGTACAAAAAGGGAAGATTACAATGCTGGCTGGCGGCCTCCGCGTGGATGGCGCTTCTTTAAAAGAGGTTCGCCCCATCCGTACTTACAGCGAGCTGTTGTTTCCGCTGAAGACGCGTGCAGAACTCCGGGCAGACCAGCCGGTTTTGTGCGGAGAAATGCTTGCCGGGCCGGTGCTGGCACTTGCTGACCGTCTCTATAATGGTGCAGGTGCATTCCTTTATCGGATTGATGTGCGGGGCCAGGCGGCAGCCCGGACCTCAGCTCAGGACAATTCGCCGTCTGCAGGTAACGGTGCTGTTTCCGATGGCGCGAATGCGGACTGGTTCTGTGTCGGCGAATACAGGGAAAAGAAAGGCTCCTACATCCGGAAGCTTTCCACAGCGCTGGAACGCGCTTCCGGCGCAAGGCTTGTCAACTCTGTGACGGATTATGAAATAGAACTACGCCTTGTCCTCAAAAAAGACGGAACCTTTACCGCGATGCTGAAGCCATCTTCCTCGTTTGACGAGCGCTTCATATATAGGAAAGAAGTCGTTGCTTCCTCCATCGCTCCCGTGAATGCGGCGCTGACAGCGCGTCTGGCGCTTCCGTGGCTGAAAGAGGGCGCTCAGGTGCTCGATCCGTTCTGCGGCGTCGGTACAATGCTGATCGAGCGCGACCGCGCGGTCAAAGCGGGGACAATGTACGGACTTGATATTTTTGGTGAAGCAATCGAGAAAGCACGCAGAAATACCCGCCGCGCAGACTGTATCGTGAACTACATTAACAGAGATTTCTTTACCTTCCGTCATGAATATCTGTTTGACGAAGTCGTTACCAATATGCCTGTGTCGGCCGGGGATGGCTCAAAACAGGCGCTGCGTCAGCTCTATCATGACTTTTTCGTTTACGTCGGGGGTCTGCTGAAGGAAGAGGCGGTGCTGGTCATTTACACGTCTGCTCCCAATTATGTGGTGGAGTCTGTCCGGAAGACGGCCGGGTTCCGTATGGAAAAAAGCTTTCTTCTGAATGAAAAGAACCAGACAACGGTATTTGTGGTTGCGTGGAAGCGTCCATAGTCTGTTTTAAGCTCTTGTATTTGTAAGATTTCATGAAATTCAAAAAATT
>JAJQIL010000155.1 GCA_021199235.1 Lachnospiraceae bacterium
TGTCGACCTTAACCCATCGTCTAAAGCCAATGGGATTGCGGTCGACCTATTTCAAATCGTATCATTTTTATACCTATATTATAATTGTAAAATAATTATTGTCAACTCAATTCTAAATCCATTTGGCAAAACTGACAGGGTTGATTATCATCACTCCAGAATCAGCTCATCCACTGTTATAAACACATACCCCTGCTCCGTCAGCGCATCTACAATCTGCAGCGCCGCATCCACGGAGGACTCATAACAGTCATGCAGCAAAATAATGTCGTCCGGCTCCACCGCCTCCAGCACCCTGCGCACAACATCGCCTGTGTTCTTCGTCGTCCAGTCCAGCGGGTCTACATCCCAGAGTACGGGAAACATTTCAAAAGAACATTCCAGGTCTTTGCACCAGGAGCCGAACGGCGGACGCACATATTCCGTGTCCTTCCCGGTGATTTCTCGGATAAGCGTGCTCGTTTTCTCCACCTGTTCGCAGGCTGCCTCCACACTCAGATCGCTGATCTTCACATGATCATACGTGTGATTTCCGATCAGATGTCCCTCCTCGTCCATCCGCCGGATGATGTCCTCGTTGCCCGGAATATTCTTCCCGATCACAAAAAAGGTTGCGCAGACGCCGCGCTCTTTCAGACCATCCAGCAGCTTTGGCGTACAGACCGGGTGCGGGCCGTCGTCAAATGTGAGTGCCACACGTTTGATTTCTTCCGAATTTGTTCTCTCCGTTTCTGATTTGTCCGTCTGATTCTCGTTCTCCATCGCCATTTCCGTATCTGTCTTTGCTTCGGATATTTCTGCAGTCTCCTGTTCCCCTGCCACCAGCTCAGATATCTCCGCTGTGCCGCCGTCATCTGCTATCATGTTTTCTCCGGATACTTCTGCTGTCCTTCCTGCCACAACAGTTTCCGGCCGGCTCCGATACAGGGTAATCAGCAGAACAACCGCTGCCGCGCAGGCAAAAGCTGCCGTCGTCAGTTTTTCCGAGGCATGAACACAAAACACCTGTCGCAGCCTGCGGCCCCAATGTCCTTTCGTCTGCCTTTTCTCCGATGAAGCTGCATCTGATTCCTGACCGCCGCGCCAAATGAGTCTGTCTTTTCTATGCTGTGCTCTTTTCATGCTGCCCCGCCACATCATTCATAGATTGAAGCGGGCAGGGCGCTTTTCTCCCCTGCCCGCACAAAAGAAATGTTCTCATACCATTCCTTCATATTCTATGACGTTCTCTTCCGGAAAATGCAGCATATCCGACTCACAGCGCTGTTGCTTCACAAATCACCTGATATCCATCTGAACCGGTCCCCGCACTTGCTGCAAGGACCATATGAAAGCGCTTAACACTTATTACTTCAGCACGACTTTGCGGAAGTTTTTCTTCCCCCGCTTCACGACAAGGCCGTCTTTGAATTTTTCTCCCGGAATGACCGCCTTGAAATCCGTAATCTTTTCGCCGTCCACGGTCACGCCGCCCTGCTCGATCGCACGGCGTCCCTCGGAGCGGGACGGTACCAGACCGGCTTTTAAAAGCAGAGAAATCAGGTCAATGCCGCCGTCTGTATCCAGATCTTCTTCCGAGATTTCTGCGGTTGGCATATCAGCAGCGTTTCCGCCGCCTGAAAACAGAGCGCGTGCGCCTTCCTGCGCTTTTTTCGCCTCTTCCTCACCATGCACCAGACTCGTCAGTTCGTATGCGAGGATTTCTTTCGCCTGATTGAGCTGGCTGCCTTCCCATTTGTCCATCTCATCGATCTGCTCCAGAGGCAGGAACGTCAACATCCGCAGACATTTGAGCACATCCGCGTCCGCCACATTTCTCCAGTACTGATAAAAATCAAACGGAGACGTCTTGTTCGGATCGAGCCACACGGCGCCGCTCTGCGTCTTACCCATCTTTTTGCCTTCTGAGTTCAAAAGCAGGGTGATCGTCATCGCGTACGCATCCTTGCCCAGCTTGCGGCGGATCAGCTCCGTGCCGCCGAGCATGTTGCTCCACTGATCGTCGCCGCCGAACTGCATGTTGCAGCCATATTTCTGGAACAGCATATAGAAATCATAGCTCTGCATGATCATGTAGTTAAACTCAAGGAAGCTTAAGCCGCGCTCCATTCTCTGCTTATAACACTCCGCAGTCAGCATCCGGTTCACGGAAAAATGCGCGCCGACCTCGCGCAGCAGTTCAACATAATTCAGCTTCATCAACCAGTCCGCATTGTTGACCATCAGCGCCTTATCATCCGAAAAATCAATAAAACGGCTCATCTGCACCTTAAAGCAGTCGATGTTGTGCTGAATCGTCTCCGGCGTCATCATCTGACGCATATCGCTGCGTCCGGACGGATCGCCAATCATCCCCGTACCGCCGCCAAGCAGCGCGATCGGCTTATTGCCCGCCATCTGCAGCCGTTTCATCAGGCACAGCGCCATGAAATGTCCCACATGAAGGCTGTCCGCCGTCGGGTCAAATCCGATGTAAAATGTCGCCTTTCCGTTATTCACCAGGTCGCGGATCTTGTCCTCGTCCGTCACCTGCGCGATCAGCCCCCTTGCCACCAGTTCGTCATAAATCTGCATTGTTTTGTCCTCTCTTTCCTGTAAATCAAATCAGTATAGTCAGTTTCTCTCTTTTTTGTCAAGAACCGTTTTGTTCCAGCAGCCGGAAGGAAAGCTCCAGATAAAAAATCTCATCTGCATCCTCCAGATCGGAATGCAGGATTTCTTTGATCTTTTCCAGGCGATACAGGAAGGTGCTTCGATGTATAAAAAGTTCTTTTGCCGTCTGCGTCGCGTTCAGCTGCTGATCCAGATATACCTTCAGCGTCTGCATATATTCCGTATGATTCTTTTCGTCCTGTTCCTTCAGCCTCAAAAGTCCTTCATGACAGATCATATTTGCCGGCAGCCGCCTCGTAGACTGCTCAATGATGTAAGTCAATGCCACCTGATCAAAAGTATGAATCCAGAGATATGGTTTTTTGCGGCTTCCCACATCCAGCGCCGTGCGCGCCTGCACATACTGGCGGCGCAGATTCATGTGTCCCCGCATGGTCCTGCTGTATCCGGCTTTCAGGAAGCTGTCCCGTATAAAGTACACCAGCTTCGCGGACACCTGCTCTTCGTCCAGCCCCAGGCGGGAAAGATTGAAAAAGGTGACCACCTCCTCCTGATACAGAAAGCTGACCGAATCCTTCAGCTGTTTCTGGATATAATGGCAGATGGCGCCTGTAGAAAGCTGCTTCTGATTCAGATAGGTAATCTGCAGGATCAGGCAGAGATATTCGTCATCGCCGCTCCATCCGGCCGCGCCCAGTCTGCGGCTGATCTGTACGTAGTCCGCAGTCCGGTCAGTCAGAATACTCTGGAAGATGGTCTCCAGAGTTCCCTTCATGGAAGCAGGCATTTCACGGGAAAGCTGATATTCCAGATGTCTGCTTAAGTTCTCCAGAATGCAGATACAGCCCTGCGTGACCGGATTGTCACATTCTGTCAGCACCAGCCGATATGCCGGCTGGCCATTGATAAACAGGTTGCGGTTTACCGTGCGGTAGCCGCTGATGTAGCCCGGATACAGTACGGCCTGCTTCGCCTGCGTGATCTTCTGGTACTCCTCATCCTGCAGCAGGGCGTTCATATAATCGACATTCACACCGTCTTCTGTAAACAGTCTCGCACGCTCAGGCAGCTTCTCCATTCCGGCAGCTGCTGTCAGAGAAAAATCCACGCCCATGACCAGCAGAGGATTTCCCAAAAAACCGGCACTCAACTCCAGGACTTTCGCCATTCCTGCATTTTCGGTCAGCAGACGGATGACCTGATTCTCCCATTCGTCGCAGCTGTCAAATGCCATCTGAAGATAATTCAGTACCGCTGCCGCGCCGCTGCTCTCCTCTTTTTCCCCGGCCGCCACGCACACCCAGGAGCCGCCTGCACTCACGCCTTCTGTTTTTCCATCAGAATTTCTTCCTGCATTCCCGTTTTCTGTCTTCTCATCAAAAGGCTCCCTGTCAGCCGTCCCGTTCAGGCAAAATACAAAAAAAGAATTCTCCGGCAGACCTGCGTCTGTCCACTCTTTGACTTCTTTCCCTGATGCGGCCGGTATCACATACACATGTCCGCTGTGCGATTCTTTTGCATCCGCTCCGGTATTCGCATGCACGGTCTGTGTATACGCCCCCCGCTTCCCACTGCATGGCGCGCTGCCAAAAAGAGGGCGCAGATAGGCGTCCCTGCCGGACAGCCCTGCAGCCCCCGTAATTTCATATTCTTTTTTCAGCTGTTCATACAGCCAGGCAGATGAAAGCTTCACTTGTATTCCTCACTTACTTTCCCCATCCGGGTAAATATTCCGTGCTATTACAGTTCCCCATCAGACAATAAAGGTCTTCGCGACCTCTGCCGCCTCCACGCAGTTTTCCGTGTAAGCGTCTGCCCCCATATGTTCGGCAAGCTGCCTGGTCACCGCGCCGCCTCCCACCATGATCTTATACTTTTTCTCCGGATCATTGCGCCGCAGTGTTTTCACCACCTGCTTCATCTCCGGCAGAGCTGTACTCAAAAGAGAGGAAATACACACGATCTGGACGTCCGGGTTCTCACGGACAGCCTTTAAAAACTGCTTTTCCGAGATATCCACCCCCAGATCGATCACACGGAATCCGGCGCTGCGGAACATCAGCGCAACCAGGTTCTTCCCGACGTCATGGAGATCGCCTTCTACCGTGCCGACGATCACGGTGCCGATATTCTGTTCTTCAAACGCGGCGTCTTCCTTTTCAATCAGCGCAAATCCGGAGCGGACGCAGCGTGCTGCCGCAAGAATGTGGGGAATGTCCGCATCCTGATTCTTATACCGCTCACCCATCGTACGCATTGCCGGCATCATGGCTTCCTCCACGATACGCATGGAATCAATTTTCTGTGCCAGCGCTTCAGCCACCAGTTTTTCCGTCTCTCCCGGATGTCCGGCTTCTATTGATTGCCGCAATTCTTCCAGTACAGTCATAATCTTCTCCAAAAAAATAAAACAATGATAATGCAGCCGGCAGGTTCTTTGATCAATCGCCCGCATTCTCAAATCCCAGCTGTTCGATAAAACAATCCTGAAATTCCGGCAGTGCAGCCAGCTCAATAAAATCTGTTCCGTCTGCCAGCTCATCCGCCATTTTCAGCTCTTCCAGACTGATCAGGGCAAGCTTCGCGCCTTCTCCGGCAGCGTTCCCGATGGCACTCACCCGATCGGTCAGAGAACGGGGAAACATACCAATTTCTCCCGCACTGATTGGATTCATATAACTGCCAAACGCTCCGGCGATACAGACCTCGGAAATATCTTCTTCCGTCACCCCAAGCTCTTCCATCAGCAGCTGTATGCCGGCAGCTATCGCCGCCTTTGCAAGCTGCACCTCCCCGACATCCTTTCTCGTCAGGTAGACGCCTTTCCCGTTTCCTGAGTCTTCCGGAGGCACCAGAACAAACGTCTGCGGATCCTCCTGGCCGCTCTCCAGTCTGCCGTTTTCATCAATCTTTCCGGCACGAAGCAGACATGCGGTCAGATCGATCAGCCCGGAACCGCACAGTCCCACTGCCGGCTCTCCGCCTATGGTCGAATAGCTCCAGACTCCATCCTCATAAAAAACATGATCCACCGCACCCGCGGCCCCGCGCATCCCGCAGGTGATCTTCGCCCCCTCAAACGCAGGCCCCGCCGCGGTCGAACAGGCAACCCGCCTTTTACGGTTTCCAAGCACCATTTCTCCATTGGTACCGATGTCCAGCAGCAGCGTAATCTCCTCTTTTTGATCCGGCCGCACTGCCATCAGACACGCACAGGTATCTGCGCCGACATAGCCCGCAATGACCGGAAGCATCAAAAGCTGAGCCTTCGGATGAATGTCTAATCCGTAATCCGCCGCGCGCAGGGTCATCCGGCGGCTGATCGCAGGCGTATAGGGCGCATGTACCAGACTGGCCGGTGAGATGCCAAGAAACAGATGATGCATACAGGTATTGCCCACGAGGCTCACCTGAAAAATATCCTCCGTGCTTATCTGTGCTTTTCTGGCAAGCTTCTTCAGCATCTCATTAATTGCCGTACGGATGCACGCAGCCAGAATCTCTGTTCCGTGCTCAAGTGCATAGTTTGCGCGCATGATCACGTCTGCACCGTACTGTGTCTGCGGATTCAGACAGCTCTCTACAGCCAGGGTACGGCCATCTTCAGCATCGAGAAGGTACCCCACTACAGTCGTCGTTCCAATGTCAAACGCTGCAAAACAGACCCGTCCCGCTTCACGGCGCAGATCCAGAATCTCGTCCTCCGTATGGATGGCATACCACACGGCAGTTTCCTCACGCCTCTCATACAAGGTTGAGGCCAGAGCCCGATCCGGCTGTATGCCTGACGTCTCTGCCATCTGCATATCCGACTGTGAATCCGGCTCTATCTCCGGCTGCATTTCCAACTGCGTTTCCTGCTGCATTTCCGGTCGAATTTGCGGCTGCATTGCCGGAAGTGCGGCCGGTTCCTCCTTCGCAAGCTGGGAGAGCATCCGCTCCCAGTCAGAGCGTTTATCCCCTGGCTTTGGTTTATCAAGCTGTATTTTATGTACCAAAAGTCCCGGATGATACGTCACCGGGCGCAGATAGCCCTCAGTCAATATCGAAAACTCTTTTTTATGTGAGATCATCGTGTCCACAAGGATATCCGACGTCACTTTTGTCTGGCAGGCACGTACAGGAGGAGTGTCCGCATTTCCATCAGAAGACTCCCCGGCAATCCGCACCAGACATTTTCCGCACCTGCCCGCTCCTCCGCAGGGTGCGTCCGGCTTCAATCCTGCCTGAATCTCCGCTTCCAGCACAGTTGTGCCTTCCGGAATACAGATCTTTTTTCCTTCTCTGACAAAAAAGACCTGAACCATCGCACGTTCCTCCTTCCATGATAAACAGCAGTTTCCAAATTGATATTATAGTAAACGACGCAAGTCGTTTTACTTTGCGCCAGACGCGAGGCTGCAAAGCAGCCATTCCGTGCGCGTCTGTGTGCATCAATTATAGTGAATGACAAAAGAATTTTGTCGTTCACTATAAAAATAATTGTAGCACAAAAAATGCTGTCCCACAATGCACTTTTCGCAAAGCGGGACAGCATTTAAACCGGAAATCACTTCAGTCATTCAGATGAAATCAACACGCGCATCATCTGTTACCGGAGATAAACCGCCTGTCAGAACATGATCTGCCACGGAAGTCTCGTAGATTCCGCCGCGTTAATTCCATATTTTTCCGCATTCAGCTTATCAATCGCGTTGCACAGAGACATATAAACGCCTGGGTACACCGATCCTGGGCCGCCCTGCGCGATACACGGGATAAAATATTTATTCCCGCATTCCTCGCAAACACTCCGCACAACCGCCTCACAGTTCTCGTCCGTCCAGCCTTCATAGTCCACAGCGCGGTTCTCAATGCCGCCCATAAAGCTGATCTTTCCGCCGTATTTCTTAATCAGTTCCGGGAGATTGTTCGTTCTCATGCAGCCCTGCCATACATCAATCCCCATCTCGATCATATCCGGCACAAGCGTCGCCGCGTAAGAATCCGAATGATGGATCACAAGCTCCACACCATGGCTGTGATAATATCCGTAGATCTGCTTGTACGGCTCCAAAAAGAAATCCTCAAACATCGCCGGGCTCATAAAAGTGCTGTCCAGGCCGCCCCAGTCGTCATGATGGAACAGCGCGTCCGGATGCAGATTGGAGCAGATGCCTTCCGCCAGCTCCAGTTCCCATTCTGTCAGATATTTGACCAGGTCATGCATCTCATCCTCATCGGTAATGTAGTACATCAATGCATTGGAAATCTCGCAGAGATGATGTGTCTGCTCAAAAAGTCCCGGCGCCACAAACGCCGCCTTAAAGGACTGCTCACCGTCCACCGCGTCATACGTTGCCTTCACCATATCCCACTGTTCCTGCGAAAATTTGAGAGACGGCGCATGTACATAATCTCTCCAGTTCTCGATATCTTTTACCACGATCTTATCCGGCGTATGTACCGGAAATGCTCCGGGCACCCCTTTCGGGAACGTATTCGTCACGCCCCACGCATTCACGACATTCTCCTGCCCCGGCTCAAGCAGCGGGCTTGAAAACATAAAAGGATGCATCAGAAGCTGTACCGCTTCGTACTGGTTTACGATCCGATCCGGATTTCCTCCGCGGATCACTTCGAGCATATTCTGTTTCGGTGTCAACATATTTGCGTTCCTCCTTCTTTATTTAACATCATGCGTTCTTCACAGAATTGGTCAATCTGTTCATTTAAAAACACAGATGTTCGTTTTGCTGCCGTCAAAAACAGTTTTTTCGCAATCATTTTCTGATAAATCATTGTACCATTTGCACAATTTCTGTGACAGTGTCAATTCTTAGGAAAAACTTGTCTTTTTTTCGTACAAATTGTAGGAAGAGCGGCATATCAGTGTTACCTTTGATAGAATTGTGTTCAGTAAAGCCTGTTTCCATAAACACGAATAAGCATGGAAAAAGCCAGACGAAGCATCGCCTGACTTAATTGTGCAGGAGACGGCCGTCTGTTCCGTCCTCCGAATTCATCAGCAATATATGTTTTATATCATGATTTAAACGACAAAAGGAGTATGATCACACAAACGCATTCTTCTCCCTGTCATACTCATAATCCACCGCGGCCAGCTTCTCCAGAATCATCTCTTTGGAGACGTCCAGCCCCGCGCACAGATCGTCGAGCGACGCATAATTGTCGCGAAGCTGGGTGTTGATATAGCTTAATAAAATCATCGGGTCATTGGGTAGTTCCATTGTTTTGCTCCTCTGTCCTTCATTTTTACTCTGCAGGGGCGCATTTCCGCGCCCCTTTTTCTGATTCCGCCGGTCTTATCCGACCGTCTCCACTACTTTCCGCACATCCGCGGTCAGGTTCCCGTTTTCTGTGTCAAATACGATGACATCTTCCATGCCGACTTTTCCGGAAAGGATCAGCCGTGCAGCCAGGGTCTCCACGTTTTTCTGCAGGAAACGCTTCAGGGGGCGTGCGCCGTATACCGGATCGTAGCCGCCCTCGATGATCCATGCCTTCGCATCCGGGGACAGCTCCAGGCTGATATCCTGCGCCGCCAGACGGCGGTTCAGGTCGTCCATCATCAGATCGACGATGCTGCCGATGTTGTCTTTCGTCAGCGGCTTGAACAGGATGATCTCATCCAGACGGTTTAAGAACTCCGGCCGGAAGCTGCCCCGCAGCTGGCTCATCACCTGCTCCTGACATTCCTGACGGATGCTGCCGTCCGGTTCAATGCCCTCAAGCAGGTACTGCGAGCCGATATTGGACGTCATGATCAGAATCGTGTTTTTAAAGTCTACCGTGCGTCCCTGTGAATCAGTGATGCGGCCGTCGTCCAATACCTGCAGCAGCACGTTGAAAACATCCGGATGCGCTTTCTCGACTTCATCAAACAGCACTACGGAATAAGGCTTGCGGCGCACCGCCTCGGTCAGCTGGCCGCCTTCCTCGTATCCCACGTATCCTGGAGGCGCTCCGATCAGCCGGGATACCGAATGCTTCTCCATATATTCGCTCATGTCGATACGGACCATGTTCTGCTCATCATCAAACAGGCTCTGCGCCAGCGCTTTCGCCAGTTCTGTCTTGCCGACGCCGGTCGGACCCAGGAACAGGAACGAACCGATTGGTTTTGTCGGATCCTTAATCCCCGCTTTCGAGCGCAGAATGGCTTCCGTCACCTTTTCTACGCCGTCGTCCTGCCCGACTACGCGTTTATGCAGTTCGTCGTCCAGTGCAAGGATTTTCTCGCGCTCGCCCTGTGTCAGCTTCGCCACCGGGATACCGGTCCACCGGGAAATGATACGGGAAATCTCTTCCTCAGTCACGCTCTCATGTACCAGCGACATATCGCGCTTCTGCACGGTCTCCTCCTCGATGGCCAGCTGCTGCTGGAGCTTCGGCAGCTCGCCGTACTGCAGCCTGGCCGCTTTCTCCAGATCATAGCTGCGCTGTGCCAGTTCGATTTCTTTATTCATCGCCTCAATCTGCTCACGCAGCGCGGACAGATTCTCCACGGCTTTTTTCTCATTATCCCACTGTGCCTTCTGCGAATTAAACTCATCCCGCAGCTCGGCCAGCTCACGCTGCAGTTCATCCAGCCGCTCACGGCTTGGCTTGTCGGTCTCCTTTTTCAGTGCCGCCTCCTCGATCTCCATCTGCATGATCTTCCGCTGCAGCTCGTCAAGCTCCGTCGGCATCGAATCCAGTTCCGTCTTGATCAGCGCGCACGCCTCATCCACAAGGTCAATCGCCTTATCCGGCAGGAACCGGTCCGAAATATAGCGGTGGGAAAGCGTCGCCGCCGCCACAAGCGCACTGTCCGTGATTTTTACGCCATGATAGACCTCATAGCGGTCTTTTAAGCCCCTGAGAATGGAAATCGTATCCTCCACAGTCGGCTCATCGACCAGTACCGTCTGGAAACGCCGTTCCAGCGCCGCGTCCTTTTCAATGTATTTGCGGTACTCATCGAGCGTCGTTGCACCGATGCAGTGCAGCTCTCCACGGGCGAGCATCGGCTTTAGCATATTACTGGCATCCATCGCGCCGTCCGTCTTGCCCGCGCCGACGATCAGGTGCAGCTCATCGATGAAAAGGATGATCTCGCCCTCGCTCTTGCGCACTTCTTCCAGCACGGCTTTCAGCCGCTCCTCAAACTCGCCGCGGTACTTCGCGCCGGCCACCAGTGCTCCCATATCCAGAGAAAAAATCTTCTTATTCTTTAACCCCTCCGGCACGTCGCCGCGCACGATCCGCTGCGCCAGGCCTTCGACGACCGCCGTCTTTCCGACGCCCGGCTCGCCGATCAGCACCGGATTGTTCTTCGTCTTACGGGAAAGGATGCGGATCACGTTGCGGATCTCCGAATCCCGCCCGATCACCGGGTCAAGCTTCTGGTTCCGCGCCTTTTCTACCAGCTCTTCGCCATATTTATTCAGCGTGTCATAGGTCTCCTCCGGATTGTCCGTCGTCACCCGCTGGTTGCCTCGAACAGTCGAAAGTGCCTGAAGAAAGCGCTCTTTCGTAATGCCGAACTCCTTAAAAAACTGTTTCATCGACGGGCTCTGGTTATCGAGCAGCGACAGGAACAGATGCTCCACGGATACATACTCATCGCCCATCCGCTTCGCCACGTCCTCCGCACTCACGAGCGCCTTATTCAGATACTGCCCGATATACGGATTCCCGCCGGACACCTTTACCCGGGCGTTCAGCGCCTGCTCCAGCCGGTCGTCAAAATACTCCCTCTGGATCTCCATCTTCTCAATCAGCTTGCCAATCAGGCTGTCCTCCTGATGAAGCAGCACATACAGAAGGTGCTCTTCCTCAATCTCCTGATTGCCAAACTCATAAGCGGTCTTCTCCAGATTGTTGACCGCCTGAATCGACTTCTGTGTAAATTTGGTAATATTCATAAGCTCCCTCCTTATCACTTACGGCATGATCCCGGCCCTGTCTTCAGCAGGATCATGTGTTTGTTCAGTTTTTACTGTTTGTATTGTTTGTACTGTTTCTACTGTTTTTCTGTTTCTGCGTAACCGTTCCATATTTTCACGGTTACGTTTCTTTCGTACAACCGCACTATAGCACTGTTTGTTAGCCAAGTCAAGAGGTGAGTGCTAATTTTCAGAATCTTTTTTGTGCAAAAAAAGAAAGCAGGCTTTCCCTGCATGGAAAAGACTGCCTTCCTCATTATGATCTGTAATTCAATTTTACCCGGTTACTGATGATATCCGCGGATTCCTCCGATGCTGCTTCAATCCGCGCCAAACGTTTCTGCGCGTCAGTGCCGCAGGGAATCAAAAACCAGATTACAGCGCCGTGCCCTGCGCCATCATTGCGTCCGCAACCTTCTCAAAGCCAGCGATGTTCGCACCGGTCACATAATTGCCTTCTACGCCGTAGCGGGCAGCAGCGTCAGAGATCTTTTCATAGATCTCGTTCATCATTCTCTGCAGCATCTCGTCCACTTCCTCGAAGCTCCAGCTTCTGCGCATGCTGTTCTGGCACATCTCAAGCGCTGACGTACCTACGCCGCCCGCGTTGGAAGCCTTGCCCGGCAGGAACTTCACGCCTTCCGCAAGGAGGAAATCCGTCGCCTCACGGGTCGTCGGCATGTTTGCGCCCTCAGCTACAGCGATGCAGCCGTTTGCCTTCAGTGCTTTCGCATCGTCAAGGTTCAGCTCGTTCTGTGTCGCACACGGAAGAGCGATATCGCACTTGATGTTCCAGATGCCCTTGCCTTCCGTGTAAACAGCGGTCGGAACTTCAGCCACATACTCTTTGATTCTGCCGCGGCGAATTTCCTTGATGTCCTTTACCACATCCAGGTTGATGCCGTTCGCATCGTAAATATAGCCGTTGGAATCGCTCATCGCCACTACCTTTGCGCCGAGCTGCTGCGCCTTCTCTGTCGCGTAGATCGCCACGTTGCCCGAACCGGATACAACTACTGTCTTGCCCGCAAGCTCAATATCATGATCCTTCAGCATCGCGTCCAGAATATATACCAGGCCATAACCCGTCGCCTGTGTACGCACCAGAGAACCGCCCCAGGTCAGACCCTTGCCTGTCAGCACGCCTTCATACTGTCCGGTCAGTCTCTTGTACTGTCCATACATATAGCCGATCTCTCTTCCGCCTACGCCGATGTCGCCGGCCGGAACGTCCTGATCTGCTCCGATATATTTGGAAAGCTCAGTCATAAAGCTCTGGCAGAACGCCATCACTTCACGGTCTGATTTGCCCTTCGGGTCAAAGTTCGAGCCGCCCTTGCCGCCGCCGATCGGAAGACCGGTAAGAGAGTTCTTGAAGATCTGCTCAAAGCCAAGGAACTTCAGAATGCCCTGATTTACCGACGGATGGAAACGAAGTCCTCCCTTGTACGGTCCGATCGCGCTGTTGAACTGTACGCGATAGCCCTTGTTGACCTGTACCTTGCCATTGTCGTCTACCCACGGAACCTTAAAGGAAATGATACGCTCCGGCTCTACCAGACGCTCCAGCAGGCTGACCGAACGATACTTCTCCTCATTCGCGTCGATCACCAGCTTCAGCGAATCCAGCACTTCCTTGACCGCCTGATGGAACTCCGGCTCACCCGGGTTCTGAGTGACTACTCGCTCATAGATCTCTTCTGTGTAAGACATGTTGGTTATCCCCCTTGCTAAAATTCCCCGGGATGCGGCTCCTTTATTCCATCATTATCTGCAGCCATGCTGAAAAAAACCTTAAGAGGTCAGCCTGCAGCCGCATCCGGCCGCTTTCCCGGTGGTTATCGTGTGATGTGCGATCCGGCAAACATTTGGCCAAAACCGTAAGAAACCCGTGGCAGAAGCCACGGGTTTCCTTTGTCTGCTCCGTCGCACACATGCTTTTATATTATACACGCATGGTTTTTGATTTGCAATCAATTTTCAGCGGTAAGCGCATATTTATTCAACATTACTGAAGTGAAAAAGTAAATTCCACTCCGAAAAGGGCAAAGTTGAATTTAGTC
>JAJQIL010000158.1 GCA_021199235.1 Lachnospiraceae bacterium
TGAGATTGATGAAGTGGATGAGCTGCTTGCTTCCTACGGGATGGAGCCGCTGAAAGCGTGCACTGCGCGGGAGTGATCACAGCCGCCTGAAAAAATATTCAAAACCGCCCTTTTTGGTGTCAACGGCATCTGTCATAATCTGGTAAACTACGTCTGCGCGCATCGGTTTTAGTGAATGACAAAAGACTTTTGTCGTTCACTATAAAACAATAACGAGAGGAGCCGGGTATGGAAGAGAACAAAAAGAAGAGAAGCATCTGTCTGCTGATTGCGTTGATTATTGGGGTGGCCTATATTATTTACAGTGCCTGCTATTGGTCTGGCGCAGCCGGAAGCGGCGCGGACACTGCTGAGCAGCTTGGAAGCAGTATCGCTGTAGCATTGGTCATGCCGCATCTGGTCGTGGCTGCGTTGGGCGTTTTGTTTAACGCGCTGGGATTTTTTATGAAAAAGCGGGGATTTGCACTGACCGGTGCAATTCTCTATACTGTTTCCATAGTTCTGTTTCCAATGTATTTTATGTTTGTTATTCTTGAAGCAATTTTTAGTTTCATCGGATTTGCACGAATGCCGAAATCTGCGTGAGGAAAAGGAGGAATGGGAAGGATGAAGAGATTTTTTTGCGCAGCAGCTGTTATATTCATTGCTTTTACGACGTCAAGTGCTGTCTTTGCGGAAGAAATAACGGTGGATGAGCAGGTGATCTATGAAGCTGACGGAAGAAAGGTGACGGTTACCGGATATGAAGACGGATGGCTTGGAGCGGAACTGAACGTGCTGGTAGAAAACGACACGGAAAGCGCGTTTACCCTTCAGATCAGGGATTCCTCTGTGAATGGGATTATGACAGATTTTCAGGCATCTATTGATGTGGAACCCGGTAAGAAAGCAAATGACAGCATCACGATTATGACCTCTGATCTGGAAGACAACGGGATTGAGCAGATAGCTGATATTGAGATGAGCCTTCATATCTTTGATTCCGAGACCTGGGATACCATTGCAGATACCGACGCAATCCTGATTGAGACCAGTTTGAGCGGTGAATATGAACAGGAATATGATGATTCCGGTGAAGTTGTCTATGATGAGAATAGCATTCGGATTGTTTATCAGGGACTGGAGGAAGATGATCTTTGGGGATGGCAGCCGATGTTTTATATCGAGAACAACGCGGAAACGAACATTACCGTACAACTGAACGATACTTCGGTGAATGGAATTATGATAGATCCGTCGTTCTCGGCCGAAGTGGTATCAGGAAAAAAATATTATGGCGGTGCGGTGTTGTTTTCGTCCACTCTTGAGGAGAACGGAATCTCTGAAATATTGGAAATCGAGACAACATTCCATATTTATGATTCTGATACATATAGCACGTTTGCTGATTCTGCTCCGGTAACTCTTTCATCCGGATCGTCTGGCGAATATGTGCAGGAAATTGATGATTCCGGTGAAGTCCTTTATGAGGAGGGCGGAATTAAAATTGTCTCCCGTGGGCTTGTGGAGGATTCTATCTGGGGAATCCAGCCGGCGTTTTATATTGAAAATAACTCCGAACAGCCAATTACCGTTCAACTGCGTGATACGTCGATTAACGGATACATGGCGGATGTATCCTTTTCCGCGGAGGTAATGCCGGGCAAGATCTGCAACGATGAGGCATTGCTTCTGGATGATGTAGAAGGAGATATAACGGAAATGGAGACCAGCTTTCATATTTTCAATACAGAAACCTGGGATACTATTGTTGACACAGAACCGATTGTGATCAGTTATTGATTGTGAACTGTGTAAATTGTGCTGCTGCGCCCTCTGTCGGAGCATATATCCGGAAGAGGGCGCGAAACGGGAGAGTTTCTCAGGTTCAGGTGAGCGCGAGAGATACCCTGTGCAGCAGAAAATCCACAAGATTGATATGTCCGATTCCGTTTTGACTGAAGTCGATCCGGTCAAGGGAGAGGACATATTTGGGAGAGGCATCCGTAATTGGCGCAAAAGCACCGAATTCTCTTTTGATGGTTTCTGAACTTGCCAGCAGGTAGGAGACCTGTATGAAACATTTTTTTCCATCCCGGATCGCGACAAAATCCACTTCGGATTTATAAGTCTTTCCGGTAAAGACAGTGAAGCCCTGAGTCAGAAGCTCATTGTATACGATGTTTTCAAGAAAAAAGGTATCTTCGTAATTGATCGTATTAGTATTGATCGTACGAAATCCCATGTCTACTGCATAATATTTTTCCCTGTTGCCAAGTGCTTTTTTCCCGGTCAGGTTGTATCGGCCGACTCCGTGGATCAGATATGCCTTTTTCATTTTGTCCAGATAAGAATAAATGGTGCGTACAGACAGACTGCCGTCACTGTTTGCCTGATAATATTCTGCAATGTTTTCCGCGGAAAACTCTTTTCCTGCATTTGCGAGTATATACAGAGAAATATCCCGGAACGTTTTTTTGTTGAATCGTGAGCTTTTCTTAACAATGTCTCTGTTGATAATGCTTTCATACAAAGTGGCAATATACCGTTTTACAGACGGTTCATCTGTAAAATCAAAGCGCATGGGGAATCCGCCCCATTTCATGTAATCATAAATCATATCTTCCGTAAATTCCCGATTATTCAGTTTATAGTACTCGGCCATTTCAGAGAAAGTAAATGGCAGAACTTCAAATTCAATCGTTCGTCCGGTCAGTAAGGTTGCTAATTCTCCGGAGAGTAACGTGGAATTGCTTCCGGTTACGAATATGGAAATTTTCAGAGTCGCCAAAAAAGAAGCAAGAGCTTTTTCAAAATCCTGAATATGCTGGATTTCATCCAGAAAAACATAATATTTCTGATCATCCTTTATTCTGGCTTTGATATCCTGATTCAGATCGGCAGCGCTTTGGATATATTCGAAATCCATATCCTCAAAGTTGATATAAATAATGTGGGTACCATCTATCCCCTGTTCTATCAGTTCGTCCCTTATCGTGTTCAGCAAAACAGATTTGCCGGCACGCCTGACTCCTGTAATCACTTTGATCAGATCTGCATCGTAATACGGACGTATTTGTTTTAAATAGATTTCACGTTTCAGCTTCATGTTCTGCACCTCCATACTTCATAGATTACCATAAATTATGGATTTGTGCAATTTAAACTTCATAAATTCTGGTTAATTTGAAATTTGTGAAGATATATCATTCAAAAAACGAAAGCATTTTTTGCATTATGTGAATAAAATAGGAGTATCTTGGAAAAATGACAATCCAGGCATAAAATCTCCTTGGAAAAATGACAAAATCAGGCTATAATAACCTTGGAAAACGTACAATACGCTTTTTGAGGTGACGGGATGCTGAAACGAAAAATAGAAAAAGAAATAACCGGATGGATTGCCAATGCAGATAAGGCTCTGCTTGTATATGGGGTGCGTCAGGCGGGAAAGACTTTTATCATCCGCAAATGCCTGCAGGACATGGGCTGCGACTATGTGGAATTTAACCTGATCCGTCAGCCGGAGATCGTGTCGCTTTTGCGGGACGCGGGCAGCATTGATGATATGATTTTAAAACTTTCCCTGATCAGCGAGAAAAAGATCGTACCGGGGCAGACCTGGATTTTCTTTGATGAGATCCAGCGCTACAGGGAAATCGTCACGAAGATCAAGTTTCTGGTTGAGGATGGGAGATTTCATTATATTATGAGCGGCTCTCTGCTGGGGGTAGAAATCGCGAATTTAAAATCTGCGCCTGTAGGGTATATGAAATCTGTCACGATGTATCCGCTGGATTTTGAGGAGTTCCTGCAGATTTTTGAAGTGAGTGACGATGTGTTTTCCCTGCTCTCAAAATGTTTTGAGGAGAGGAAGCCCGTGGATGAAGTCATTCACGCAAAACTCATGGAGATGTTTCATCTGTATCTGCTGGTCGGGGGGATGCCTGCAGCAGTGGAAAAATACCGTACGACGGGCGATATTAATGCGGTGATGGAGGAGCACCTGTCTCTTGTTGAACAGTACAAACTGGATTTTACACAGTATGAGCAGGAAAATCGCAGGCTGGCGCTCACACGTATCTACGAGATGATTCCGGCAGAACTGAATGAAAAAAACAAACGGTTTAAGATTGCGGATATCCAAAAAGACCTGCGCTATGAAAGAATACAGGATAGCTTTGTATGGCTGTGGAAAGCGGGTGTTGCGTTGCCGACATTTAATGCGACAGAGCCGACCATACCGCTGATGCTGAATGAGAAAAGTTCGCTGTTTAAACTGTTTTTGTCTGATGTGGGTCTTCTGACCACGCTTTACGGCAGGGCAGCAAAACTGAAAATTTTAAATAATGAATCGGATATCAATAAGGGCGCGATTTATGAAAATGTGGTCGCGCAGGAACTGGCTGCACACGGATTTTCACTTTATTATTATAACAACAAAAAGATGGGAGAACTGGATTTCCTGATTGAACTGGATGGAAAGGTACTTCCGATTGAAGTGAAGAGCGGGAAAGATTACGAAAAACATTCCGCGCTGACGCAGGCATTGAAAAAAGAAACGTTTCACATGGAAAACGCGATTGTTTTCACAAATGAGAATGTAATGGAAAAGGGCCATATTTCCTATCTGCCGATCTACATGGTGATGTTTCTGAAAGAAAAGGAAATCAGCTTCGGCGATCTGTCGGTAAACCGGTTTCGTATATAAAAATTTAATACGGAAGCAGCGGGGCACCTTTCATGAACCGGCATGAACATCAGCTATCTTTTTCTTCATAATCCTCTATGTATTTCTGAAGCTTCCCAAACGCACCCTTGTAGATCACGGACAGCAGCTTGTCCGTCCTGCGCAGGGCGCGCTGCAGCTGTTCGGGGGAAAGCAGGCCGTCGCGCACTGCGTCCGCGAGCTCATCCAGATCTACGACGCGAACGAAACCGTCCGGATAGACGATCACATCGACCAGAAGATCGGTGAAGATATATGAATTTTCCTTTTCCAGATATTCGTACTCAATGATATCGCAATACCAGCTGATCAGATTGTTCTCATGGTCATAAAACTTGCTGACCTTGTATCCGCGCTCCATAAAATAACAGGAGTAGCCGTGGTGCAGGGTCTTTTTTGGCCGGATGGTATGCCATTTGGTGATGATGACTTCATTGTCCGCATGCAGAATGATATCGTCGTCGAGTGGGATGCATTCATTTGGTATCATTCTTTTTCGGTACAGCCGGATAGTTTCCATTCTATTGTCCTCTCTGAGCGGAGCTCTTGATTTCTCCGTGTCCAGCGCAGTCAGGCCTCCTCTTTCGATCACCAGGTTCCCGAGAATGCGTCAAGGCGCATTCTTTTTATGCGCAGGGGCACGTAAGGAATTTAGCAGCTAAGGCTGCTCGCGCCCCGCGCGGCGAGTAGGGGACAAGTCTCCCTACTCGATTATCTTCATCATAACAGATACGAAAGAAAAAATAAACAGAAAATTATTGTTTTACATAATTTTTTTGTGGGAATTGCCGCCCAATAAAAATGCTGATACGCATGGAGATTTCAGGCTGGGAAAAGGTTTTTCTTCTTGACGGGGAGAGACAGGCTTTGTAAAATATTAGCAACAGTTCAGAACAGCATCGAAAAGAAAAGACAGACTGTGGCCTGATGTTCTGAATTAGTCACTATATATAAAAGAGACAGGAGACAAGATGGCAGAATTTGATTATAACAAAGTGAAAGACCCTCGCTTTTTTTGTGAAAACAGGCTGGACGCGCACTCGGATCATGCATTTTACGCATCGAAGGAAGAGGCGGTCCATCGTGAAAACAGCCTGTTGTACTCCCTGAATGGATTCTGGAAGTTTTCTTATGCCGAAAATTATGAGAGTTGTATCAAAGAGTTCTGGAAGTGTGACTGCAATTGCAGAAACTGGCCGGAAATCCGTGTCCCTTCAAATATGCAGATGGAAGGATACGATGCGATTCAGTATGTGAATACGCAGTACCCGTGGGATGGGAGGGAAGAGGTAACGCCCCCTCGCTTCGCATCGGATCAGGAAAAAAATCCGGATGAAAATGCCACTTCCGGGGGCGGACAGCAGGACGGGCCTCTGATTGGCGGAATTCCGGAACGCTTCAATCCGGTCGGGAGCTATGTAAAGTATTTTACTCTGCCGGCTTCCATGACCGGCAAACGTGTCTTTATCTCCTTTCAGGGAGCGGAAAGCGGGCTTACCGTCTGGCTGAACGGACATTATATCGGCTACAGCGAGGACAGCTTTACTCCATCGGAATTTGAGCTGACGGACTATCTTCTGGAAAATTGCGCTGCATCGGGAAATTGTGCGGCATCGGACAGAAACACCGGCAATGCCCCGGATTGTGTTCAGGAGGGAACAGCATACAAAGAGAATAAGCTTGCTGTGCAGGTGTTTAAATGGACTTCGGGCAGCTGGTGCGAGGATCAGGACTTTTTCCGTTTCTCCGGTATTTATCGGGACGTCTATCTGTACGCGGTTCCGAAGGTACATGCGCAGGACGTTTGTGTGCGCACATTGCTGGATGACGAATATAAAGACGCGGATCTGCAGGTCCGCCTGAAGCTGTGGGACGATGAAGGCTTTGGAAGTGCCCATGCAGAATCGCTGCGCGATGGGCACAGCTGTGGAAGTGTGCGGCTGTGTCTGATGGATGGTCAGACTGTGATAGCGGAGAAGAAAGAGAAGAACGCAGAAGCAGAACTCACCATGCATGTATCCGCCCCCGAGCTGTGGAGCGCGGAGCATCCAAAGCTTTACACACTCTGGATGGAGCTTCTTGATGAGCAGGGAGAGACCGTGGAAGTGATTCCTCAAAGAGTCGGTTTCCACCGCTTCGAGATGAAAAATCATATGATGCACCTGAACGGGAAACGGATTGTATTCAAAGGCGTGAACCGCCATGATTTCAGCTCGAAGTACGGCCGTGCGGTGACATATGAAGAGACCGAACGGGACATTATTACCATGAAGCAAAATAACATCAACGCGATCCGCACCAGCCATTACCCGAATCATTCCTTTTTGTATGAGCTGTGTGACCGGTACGGCCTCTATATGATTGATGAGACCAATATGGAGACGCACGGCACATGGGCACCCTGGTTACAGGGAGCAGCAGCACTGGATGAGATTGTGCCGCGCGACCATGAGGAATGGAAGGGTGCACTGCTGGATCGTGCCAATTCCATGTTTCAGCGCGATAAAAACCACCCGTCGATTCTGATCTGGTCCTGCGGAAATGAATCGTTCGGCGGCAGCGTGATCCATGAAATGTCGCAGCTGTTTCACCGTCTGGATTCCACGAGACTGGTACATTACGAGGGAATCTTCTGGGATCGGCGCTACAATGACACGAGCGACATGGAGAGCCAGATGTATACCCCGGCGGCAAAAATACGTGAGTTTCTGCAGAATGACCGCAGCAAGCCGTTTATCTGCTGTGAGTATATGCACGCGATGGGTAATTCCTGCGGCGGGATGCAGAAATATACTGACATGACGGAGGATGAGCCGCTTTATCAGGGCGGGTTTATCTGGGACTACATTGACCAGTCCATCACGAAAAAAGACCGCTACGGGCAGCCGTTCGAGGCTTACGGCGGCGATTTTGACGACCGGCCGAGTGATTATAATTTCAGCGGCAACGGCATTGCCTATGGCGGTGACCGCGAGGCGTCACCGAAGATGCAGGCGGTCAAATTCCATTATCAAAATATCCGTGTTTTTCCGTCCAGGATGCAGGTGCGTGTGAAAAATCTGAGCCTGTTTACGGACACTGCGGAGTATGAGTGCGTGGTGCAGCTGGCACAGGACGGGCGGCAAATCTGTGAAGAGAGTATGCAGGTTTCTGTGGCGCCGCTTTCCGAGGCAGTCTTTGATCTGCCTGAGAAAATATCTCGTTACGCTGCTTTGACGGCTATCCCGTCCGCAGGGCGGGAATGTATTCCGGAGAGTGCTGCATACAGCGAGGCAGTGAAGAACGTCAGGTGTGAGGCAGACAGCAAAACCGCCGGGGCACTTCATGGCGAGTATACGGTCACGGTCTCTTTCCGCCTGAGAGAAGATACTCTGTGGGCGAAGCACGGCCATGAGGTGGCGTTCGGGCAGTATGTATATGGTCATTGCGAATATGCAAGACTGGAGAAAAATGATTCCGATGCGGCGTCCATGTCTGATTTTTGCCGGCTTAGCGACCGTAAAATACGGCTGGCGGCTGCAGACTCAAAATCCATGCGGAATCCATACGCACTCTCGCAGAACCCGGCGTCAGAACGATCTGCGAAGAAGGAATTGGCTTTCGAAAATAAAAATGATGGCTGTGTGAGAGGAAAATCCCCGCAAGTCATCCGTGGCAAGAACAATATCGGTGTGCGCGGGGAGCATTTTGAGGCACTGTTCACAAATAACATTGGACTGACCTCCTACCGCTATGGCGGGAAAGAACTTCTGAAATCCGGCCCGCGTCCGGACTTCTGGCGGGCTTTGACGGACAATGACAACGGAGCAGCTGCGGCCGTACGGTACGGACAGTGGAAGCTGGCGAGCCTTTACGCAACAGTAAAGAATCCGGATCCGTCCGGAACGGATGGAACGTCGGAGAATCCGCTGAAGCTTGAGGTAAAAAAAGACTGCGCGGTGATCCGTTATACGTACTGGCTGCCGATCGCGCCGCCTGCTTCCTGTGAACTGGAATACAGGGTGTATGGTGACGGCACGATTCAGGCGCATCTGCATTATGATCCGATAGAAGGACTTGCTGAAATGCCATTGTTCGGCGTATCCATGAAGCTGGATGCGGACTACGACCGCATTGAATGGTACGGCCTTGGGCCGGAAGAAACTTACTGCGACCGCGAGGCCGGAGCAAAACTTGGCATTTACCGGAGCACTGCCCGGGAGAGCATGGCAAAATATCTGGTACCGCAGGAGTGCGGCAATAAGACAGGTGTGCGCTGGGCGAAGGTGACGGATATGCGCGGCCACGGACTGCTGTTCTGGAGCGATGCGGCCGGGATGGAATTTTCCGCGCTGCCTTATACCTCCCATGAGCTTGAGAACGCTGCCCATGCGTATGAACTTCCACCGGTATATTATACGGTAGTGCGTGCCGCCTTAGGGCAGATGGGAGTGGGCGGCGACGATTCCTGGGGATCACGCCCGCATGAGGAATACCGGCTGCGTGCGGATCAGCCGCTGGACTTCACGTTTTGCTTACGGGGGATTTGACGATACAAGAATGAGATGTAGCCTTCGTCCCGCATAAAATTGCAGGACTGGTTGCGGAAATGCCCCTCAGCCTGACCGGCTTCGGCGGCAGATCGCTGTGCCCATGCAGAATCGCTGCGCGATGGGCACAGCTATGGAGGATTGGCGTATGGGTAATGATGTACTGTCTTTAGAAACTATCGTAAACACTGTAAAACCGGTCGCTTTAAAATACAGGGTTGAATCTGTTTATTTATTTGGCTCTTATGCCAGAGGCGAAGCAACGAAAGAAAGGGTGTTGGTTGTATGAAGGAGGAGATAGTCATGATTCAACATGAAATTGCGCGTATGGGAACGCTCTCCGCTCCGCTTCGGTCGGCGCTAAACGATCGTCCACTGGACGATCAGCGCCCTCGCCGGGGCTCGGCGGCAGGTTGCAGCCACGATTTTGAAAACGCTTCGCGTTGCGTGGCTGCGCTGGTGCAGTATGGCCTGACGACAGGTTTGATTTTGCCGGAAGACGCGATATTTACGGCAAACCGTGTGCTGGAACTGCTGAAAATCGACGCGCTGGAAGAAAGTGCCGAAGAGGAAATCAGGCTGGCGGTAAACAAAATGGCTGACTCAGCGGATAATCAAAGCAAGCCAGATGCAGGACAGATTGTAGAGCAGCTTCCCGACATTTTGGGCGCAATCTGTGATTACGCGTACGAGGCGGGGATACTGGAGGAGAATACGATCGGCTACCGCGATCTGTTTGACACTAAGGTGATGAGTCTGCTGGTGGATCGTCCGTCGAATGTGATCCGCCGCTTTAACGAGCTGTATCAGAAGGATCCGAAGCAGGCGACGGACTACTATTATAAATTCAGTCAGGATACGGATTACATTCGCCGCTATCGTATCGCGAAGGATATGAAATGGATCGCGCCGACCGAGTACGGCGATCTTGACATTACGATCAATTTGTCCAAGCCGGAGAAAGATCCGAAAGCAATCGCGGCGGCGCGGAACGCGAAGCAGTCCGCTTACCCGAAATGCCAGCTGTGTATGGAAAATGAAGGTTATGCGGGGCGCCTGGATCATCCGGCGCGGCAGAACCATCGCATTATTCCGGTAAAGATCAACGGCAGCGACTGGTATTTCCAGTATTCGCCCTATGTCTATTACAATGAACACTGCATTGTGTTTAACTCACAGCATGTGCCGATGAAGATTGAGCGTGCGACGTTTGCGAAGCTGCTGGATTTTGTGACGCAGTTCCCGCATTATTTTGTTGGCTCAAACGCGGATCTGCCGATCGTCGGCGGCTCTATCTTAAGCCACGACCACTTCCAGGGCGGGCACTATGAATTCGCGATGGCAAAGGCGCCGATTGAGAAAAGAATCAGCTTTGCAGGATATGAGGATGTAGAGGCCGGCATTGTGAAATGGCCGATGTCCGTTATCCGTATCCGCAGTGAGCGGACGGATCGGCTGATTGATCTTGCGGATAAGATTTTGCTTGCGTGGCGCGGGTATACAGATGAATCGGCGTTTGTTTTTGCGGAGACGGATGGCGAGCCACACAATACCATCACCCCGATCGCGAGAAAGAAAAACGGAAAGTTCGAGCTGGATCTGGTGCTCCGCAATAACATCACGACGGAGGAACATCCGCTCGGCGTCTTCCATCCGCACGCGGAGCTGCACCACATCAAAAAAGAGAACATCGGTCTGATCGAGGTCATGGGTCTTGCTGTGCTTCCGGCCCGTCTGAAAGGGGAACTGGAGCATTTAAAAACGGCGATGGTCGAGGGACGGGATATCTCTGATGATGAGGAGCTTTCCAAGCACGCGGCGTGGGTGGAAGAACTGAAGCTGAAATATCGGAACAGCACCTCTGCGACAGGTGGTATAGGAGAACCGATTCGCTTTACGGCGGATTCGATCGACCGCATTATCGAAGATGAGGTTGGGCTGGTGTTCAGCAAGGTTCTGGAGCACGCCGGAGTGTACAAGCGTACCTCTGAGGGACAGGCGGCGTTCCTGCGGTTTGTGGAGAGTGTATGATAAAAAGGGCGGCAGCTGATGCAGATTATGCAGTAATTGCCGCTTTTTTCAATGATTTTGTAATTTATCAGGAAGGATTTCCACGCCTGCCGCGAAAACGGTATGTGTGCCTGTACGAAAAATTGGCGGTCTACTCCAGAGCCAGACTGGAGGAACTGCTGTAAATGATAAACCCGATGTCAGAGAGTGTCCCTCCTGCTTCCACCTGACTGTTATAGTCCTTCGGCGTAATCGTCAGTGCGGAGCCGCTGACGGCATATTCACCGTTCCAGCTGTCCGAGAGAGTAATGCTGTTGTTGAAATCCAGCGAGATGCTCCATCCGCTGACGGCACTGTCGGAAGTGTTTTTCACCTCCAGAGTGTACTGGAAATAGTACATGCCGTTGCTTTCCCATTGATTGGTCACGGAGGCGGTGTATTCGAGTGAACCGCTGGAATCCGAACCAGAAGAAGCCGATGTGGAACTGTCGTCAGTCCCGGCGACGCTGTCAGAATCGGATGATTCGCTGCCGGAAGATGCAACGCCGGAACCCGAACTATCGGATGATGCACTGCCGGAGTCCGTGCTGTCAGATAAAGAGGTCCCATCCATGGATTCTCCGGTCAGCATCTCATAGAGCCATTTGCCGGAGTCGTTGAGATCATCCGCGGTAAAACCGCTGGTCTTTGTACAGCCGCTTTTTAAGATAGCGGAACTCTCATCTCTGTGGGAAAGGTTCCACATGGCGCAGCTGATCTGATAATCATCCAGAAGCTCCATCCACTGATTGGCCTGATCAATATCCAGTCCGCCGTTTCCGCTGGCATCGCAGATGCCGTATTCGGATACGAAGATGGGCAGACCGGCATTGTGTGCGGAAACAAAAGTGTTCCGCAGAGAATCCGTGTGCGTCGCCGCGTAATAGTGAAGCGTATACATGATGTTGTCATATCCGGTGATCGGATCGGCTGCGGCCTGATCGACATACTGGGACCAGTTTGGCGTGCCGACCAGGATCACGGCATCCGGGTCGTTGGCGCGGATGACGGGAATGATTTCCGCCGCGTAAGCCTTGATATCCGCCCAGGTCGTGCTGCCGTTCGGCTCATTGCAGATTTCATACAGGACATTGATATTGCCTGCAAACTCCGAAGACATTTCTTCGAAGAAGGATTTTGCTTCCTCAATATAGGTATTCGGATTGCCGTCGGAAAGGATGTGCCAGTCGATGATCAAATACATATCCAGATCGGTGGCGTAGTTTACACCATTTTTTACCAGCGTCTTTAAAGCTTCCTGGTCGCCGTCCGTGCAGTAGCCGCCGGACTCCGCCGTGTACATGGCCAGTCGGATCAGGTTCATATTCCAGTCATTTTTGAATTCAGAAAAACATTCCTCGTTGATGTACTCCGGATACCAGGACAGGCCGTGGGAACTGATTCCTTTCAGCTGCACCGGATTGCCGTCCTGATCGGAAAGCTGCGTACCGATGACCTGCAGTGCGCCGCAGGTGGATGGAGCGGCGATGGATGTGTCAGCTGTGTCTGCTTCCGCAGCGGCTGTGTCGGCTGAGTCAGTGCCTGTTGATTCGGGACTGTCGCTGGCGTCGGATGCCATCTCACTTTCCGCGGCATATGCGGCGGTCGGCTTTAAAAACCCTGCAGTTGCAATCAATCCCAGAGTCAGCGGGATGAGCAGCGGCAATGCTGTGAATGTCTGTGTCATAAGAAAACCCTCCTTTTTTGATGCCCTTTTGTTTTTTTGTTTATTTGTAATTTTTCAGAATAGTTACACTTATTTTATCAATGATGACAGATGCTGTCACCTGTTTTTTTGTCTTTTCTGATGAAATGCCGCTGAATTTATGTCTTTTAAAAATGATTCGGAATCGTGGCCGCCATAGTATCAAATCTTGATTTGTCAAATCTGGATTTGATAATTTAGAATGTTATTACTATACCATTTTATATTAAAACCTGTTATACTGAATCTATATAATCAAATGATCGTGTGGGCGGATAAGGAGGATGCCATGAA
>JAJQIL010000115.1 GCA_021199235.1 Lachnospiraceae bacterium
CAGGAAGGTACACTTTCCTGACGGCCACTCTACGGATATATCCATACTTCCACGTTAGTAAGTCTGCACAGCAGTGGCATTTCATATTACCCCCGGAGTTATTTATTTTTTCCATCACTGCATGCTTTCATATCTTTCCGCACGATACCGGAAAGTAGATACCGGCATTCCGCATTCTCTTGCCGCATTCGCACATGTGATTTTTCCGGATTTCCACCGTTTATAACAGTCATCGAAATTATTCGGAAGGGGAGCGGGGATTCTGCCGCACCATACGCCTCTTGCTTTTGCAGCGGCGATGCCCTCCGCCTGACGCTGCCGAATGTTTGTTCTCTCGTTTTCTGCCACGAAAGAAAGCACCTGCAGGACAATATCTGATACGAACGTACCCACAAGGTCTTTTCCCTGTCTGGTATCAAGCAGTGGCATATCAATCACGCAGATGTCGATGCCTTTCTCTTTTGTAAGGATACGCCACTGTTCCTGTATCTCCTGATAATTTCGTCCCAGGCGATCAATACTCTTTATGTAGAGCAAATCACCCTGTTTTATCTTTTTGAGCATCTGCTGATACATCGGACGGTTAAAATCTTTACCGCTTTGTTTATCAAGCAGGATATTTCGCTCCGGCACCTGCTTCTCCCGCATCGCAATCATCTGTCTGTCCTCATTCTGTTCCTTCGTGCTGACACGTACGTAACCATATATTTCCATTTTCAATACCTCTTTTCATAATGTCATTTTTCTGTTCGCAATTATATGCTGTCAAAAACTGTCTTTGGATTTTTATCTTTATTATTGCTGCTGGTTCAACAGAAAACCAGTTGCAAAAAGGTTAAGCCCGCATTATAATGATGCGAAACAGAAGCTTTTGTAATCTGTATATGTTCTTGACAAACTTCATTGTACAGAAACTACAGAAAGGAGAATTCAGAAAAATGAAAAGAATTATTAAAAACGCGCAAAAATCTCTTTTTACTTTCATAATCTTCGTAACGGCAGCATGCATTCTTTGCCCGGTGCCCCATCTGGCTGCGTCCGGCAATACTCTGCCTGATCCCAATGATTATTTTAATGGCGTCTGTGACGGATGGACCGATAATATGGATGAACTTTCCTCCATAGCGTATCTTTCAGATACGAGCCTGGAAGAAGCCGTCGAATCCTATGAAGCTATTCTTATTTCAGATTATAATTTTGAACTTACGTCTTATAATGATTCCGGACGAGGTACCGGCCCGGTTCTGACTTATGAGGGAAATGCGGATAAAGGCAGCATATCCTGTTATTCTTTCGGATATATGGAGGACGCTGATACTGGAATGGGGGATGGTTATTTCGTTGTCCTGTTCTATGAGAATGTCTCTGATTTCAGTTGGGAAAAAGAAGATGACTCAGAAGAAATATCTGACGCAAATGGGGCGACCCTTCCGGATCTGGGTATATTTTTGAACTGCGGACGCGGGGAGGATATGGACTATCAGGAGAACGGCCATTTGTTAAGCTACAGCTTTGATCTGGATGACGGACCGGATGCTGTGATAGAAGTGATCGAGCTTTTGCAGGAATCGCAATATGAACTTTCTCTGGTCGATATAGTGGAAAAGAATTATATCTCTTCCTCGGCACTTCTCTGCGAGTACTATTTATTCTCTTATACCGGGACGGACGATGAGGTGTCCTCCCTGACATATGACCTGTATGATTTATCCTTTGACGTGCTCGTGCAGACAAATTATTACTATTCACAGGGAAGAACAGGAGTGACCATCTACTACAGCAACGGATTCACCGTTGTTGAACCCGATAGCCGTGCTGTTAACCAGCCTGTGGATTACAGTGGTTCAGGCAACAGCGCAGGCACTGATACTGGCGGCAGCAGTGGTTCCAATATCGCAGACTTTGCCAGGAAAGACTGCTGCATCTGTGATGGAAGCGGAAAGTGCCCGGTGTGTAAGGGTGACGGTTATCTGTGGAGTTTAGTAGCTGACGAGGAAAACCGTAATTGCTGGCGCTGCAATACAAAAGGGGATTGCTGGGCCTGCGGCGGAAGCGGGAAACAATAAATAAATCGGGTCGGAGGCCGCTTGCCGGCTCCGCCTCGCCCGCGCCGGCCGCGAGTGGCAAAGTCACTAACTTCCTTTCGCGGCCGTGCGCATATAAAATGTCATGCGCCGCTGATGCGATCAGCGGCGCATATTTTTCTGTTCAGCTGCTATAATACCTCAATCTTACATCTATGTGTTTTTGAACCTTTCTGACAACTGATTCCCACAGCCAGAATCCTGCCTGTAGTCAAAGGCTGTTCTCCTATCCTGCCCTGAAATCGCAGTGCGTAATTCTTATCCCGGATCTGTTTGATCGCAGCATCCGGTGTCCTGTCGACTTTCAGTTCCAGAATCAGTCCATCGTCTTTTCCGTTTCTGGGATAAAATATAAAATCAGCATATCCTTTCCCGGCCTGATCTTCCTGTTCAATCCGATACGATCCTCTTGCCGCCAGATAAGCCAGCTTCACTGTAGAAGACAGTTCTGTCTCATCCAGATAAATTTTATGAGGCGATTCGGTATCGTGGATATAGCCAAGGAGCTCTGCCACCGCATCCGCATCCAGTGCCAGTGTTCTCTCCAGAATTCGTCTGGATTCTCTTTCGAAGTCACGCAGGTAATCATAGGATGCCTCATTGGAAATGGTGTTCCTGAATTCTTCCATTAGCTCTCTGTTCGGAATGCTTACACAGCCATTTTCATAATTCAGGAAGCCATAAACAAGCATAGCGGAAAATATCTCATTTTTGGTCTGCAATTCCATGGATGCAGCCGCATATTCCATCACATTTGCCGGAACCGCTTCCCCTTCAATCATAAGGGCAACGTCCGTTTTTACCCCTGCAATATCATTTACGATGTATTTTTTTACCTCAGAATATGGACCGGAGCCTGTCCAATAGCTTGCGATTCGATTGTTCGTAAGAGCGTAAACCACCGATCTGGGATTATACAGCTTCACACCTCCCAGCGTATGATAGCCATCATACCATTCCCTTAAGCTCTCTCTTGTGAGGAGTGGTTCTTTTTCTCCTTCCAGAAACTTTTCATACAGAACATCTACTTCCTGTTCCGTAAATCCAAAATACTCACTGAACTTCGACTGGGTGGATATCGTATACTCCAGGAAGTTATTAATGGTAGAACCGCTTGAGTATGACAGGCTGGAAGGAAAGGACGCTCGCGTACTTTCACCCAGCCTGTCAACGACAGAATCTTTAGATTCTGGAGTGTCATCAGAGGCGATTTCCCTCTGATGACTTTTTGCAATCGGTAATATCCCCGTCATATAGGTCATGGCAACGTACGCCTGATTTTTTATCAGTCCCGCAAGGAAATCAATAAACTCTTGTTTCTCGTCTTTTTTCAGGAAATCCTTATGAAAAATACAATCCCACTCATCGATCACAAATACAAATTTTTCACCATTATATTCGTTGAAAACAGCTGAAAGTGCTTCCCAGGCCGCACCTTCCGGATCAATATCCGCTTCAGGATATGCTTTCATCAGATCCCTGATCAGTCTTTTTTCGATCCTTTCAATATACTGTGCGTAAGATTTACAATTCCGCGGCATTTTGCTGAAATCCATAAAGATGACCTGATACTGGTTCAGGTAATCGCGGTATTCGGGGACTTCCGCTATCCTGAGATGATCAAAAACATCTGATGAATCCGCCACTTTTGAAAAGAAAGAGGCAATCATCTGAGCCATCATGGTCTTGCCAAATCTGCGTGGTCTGGTAATGCAGATATCCCTGTCAGACTGATTAAAAAAAGGAAACAGCTCGCTTAACAAAAGACTCTTATCTACAAAGTACTTAGATTTAGAAGCAATTCTGTAGTTCTCGACCGGTTCCATACTGTTCAGAAAATATCCCATCACGCTGTCCCCTTTCTGTCAGGATTCCAGCAGCACATCAATCAGCTTATATCCTTCCGGGCGGAAGATACCGCTCTCCTTTGCCGTACGCTCACAGTAAATTCTGCTGACATTCGTATCGCCTGTCTCTACAGCGGCATTTTTATTTTCATCAGCCGTTGGCCCATTTGTCCCGACCATTCCAGAAATATCCTGTGCAGCTTCGTTTCCTGAGTACAGCGGCTTTGTGCTGTCGTAGAGCAGATAGGGGATCGGATCCGCTGTATGTGTGCGGATACGGATCGGGGTCGGATGATCCGGCATGACCAGCATGCGGTATGGTTCCCCCGAAGCGTCCATCTGCTCCTTGACGATGCGGATGATGCGCTGATCCAGGTTCTCAATCGCCTGCAGCTTGCGCTCGAGGCTGCCCTGATGTCCCATCTCATCCGGCGCTTCCAGATGTACGTAGACGTAGTCCACGCCGTCTTTTAAGAGGGCGTCGACTGCCGCCTGTGCTTTTCCTTCGTAATTCGTATGCAGGCCGCCGTTTGCACCCGGCACCTGTACTACCTGCATTTCGGCGCCGATCGCTATGCCCTTTAAGAGGTCGACCGCCGAGATCATGGTGCCTTTCACACCATTTTTCTTTTCAAAAGAATCCACCATGGGCTTTGTGCCCGCGCCCCAGAACCAGCAGCTGTTCGCCGGATTGAGGCCTTTCGCCTTGCGCTCCAGGTTGATCGGATGGTTTACCAGAATCTCATAGCTGCGTTTCTGCATGGCAAGCAGCGTCTCGTCCGCCGGAAGATACGGTCCGATTACCTCGGTCAGATGATCGTGCGGCGGTGTCAGATTCTCAAGAGCGGTATCAATACGCACGGCGCCGGTACCGGCATCGCCGCTGCCGTCCGTCTCATCGCTCTGCCTGATCCGGATTACCGCATTCGCCTGAATCATGCAGTGCCGGTAGCTTGTCCCCACATAAAACTGATACGTCTCGTTCTCCAGCTCATCCTGCACAGCTTTCAGCAGGACTGCCGCATCCTCCGTGCTGATCTCGCCGGAGCTGTGATCCAGGATGCGCTTCTGCTCATACGGTTCCTTTTCTGTGAGCGTCACCAGATTGCAGCGCATCGCGACATCCGTGTCCTTCATCGGCACGCCGATGCTCAGTGCTTCCAGCGGGGAACGCCCGGTGTAGTATTCACGCGGATTGTAGCCCAACACCGCCAGATTCGCGGTGTCGCTGCCCGGCGCCATGCCGTCCGGTATCGTCTTTACCAGTCCGATCTCGCCTGTCTTTGCGAGCTCGTCCATCGCGGGTGTTACGGCTGCCTCAAGGGGAGTGCGCCCATCCAGCGCCTCCTGCGGCTCATCTGCCATGCCATCGCCTAATATCACTATATATTTCATCGTATTATTCCGCCTTTATTCCTGTTTTGCGTCCTGATTAATCCCCTTTTCCCCGAGGAAAGCTCTCTTCGATTCGCTGAGCCGCACACGATTATCAAATCATACACGCAGCAGCTTACGCTCGAATCCGGATCATCCCCAGCACCTTATCCTCCAGCTGCGCCGCGCACTCCTGGAATTTCGCCTCGGACATCACCGGCGTGATGAATCCGTACTCGTCCGGCAGGTCAGCCTGTACGATGGAGATCGCGCCAAACACCTGCTCTGCCTCTTTGCAATCCTGGGCGTCGCCGGATATGCGGACAAAGAACTGTTTTTCCGTCTCCGATACCGGCTGCAGCTCCTGCTTTTCGGGGCTCCACTCAGACATCACGCTGCGTCCCAGCGTCTGCGCTTCCTCGATCACGTCCGATACGACCGCACTCGCAGTCGCCTCTTTGCCGGCGCCCTGGCCGTAGAACATCGCGTCTCCCAGCATATTCCCATGTACAAAGATTGCGTTGAAGACGCCGTTTACAAAATAGAGTGGATCGGTCTTTTTTACCAGGAACGGCGCTACCATGGCGATTACCCGGCCGTCGTTCTCCACATCCTTATGGCTGTAGGCCAGCAGACGGATGGCCATACCAAGCTCCTTCGCGTAGCGTACTTCCGCAGAAGTGATTTTCGTAATTCCTTCCGTGTAGACGTCAGTATAATCCACGCGTTTCCCGTATGCTAAAGAGGAAAGGATCGCGATCTTTCGGCATGCGTCATGTCCTTCCACATCGGCTTCCGGGTTGCGCTCCGCATAACCCTTCTGCTGTGCGTCGCGAAGGACGTCGTCAAACTCCAGACCCTCGTCGGACATCTTTGTCAGAATATAGTTCGTCGTGCCGTTCACGATGCCGGTGATCTCATCGATCACATCCGCGCCAAGGGATGTCCGCAACGGGCGGATGATGGGAATTCCGCCTCCGCAGCTCGCCTCAAACAGATAGCTTGCCTGATGCGCTTTCGCGGTCTCCAGAAGCTCCGTGCCGTACTGCGCCACCAGAGCTTTATTCGATGTACACGCGCTCTTGCCTGCTTCCAGCGCCCGTTTTGTAAATTCATACGCCGGATTGAGGCCGCCCATCGTCTCAACGACAATCCGTACCTCCGGATCGTTCACGATCACGTCGTAATCATGCACCAGCTTTTCCTGCACCGGATCACCCGGGAATTCCCGCAGATCCAGCACGTATTTCACCTGCAGATCCACGCCCGTCTTTTGCAAAATGCTGTCATGGTTGGTCTCAATCACCTCGACCACGCCGGATCCCACTGTTCCATACCCTAATACCGCTACTGCTACCATGTCTGTCTCCTCTCACTCGTTAGCCAATAAAGTAACTGTCAGTCTATTCCTGTTTCGCAAGCTGCCCGGTCCTTTGTCCGCTGCCGCCAACGATGCTCATTCCCGCGCCAGTATCTTCAGATACTGCACGCCTTCCTTTGCTTCGATCGCGTTGATCATATTCGTAATATCCCCGGTCGTCGGCAGCACCTCTACGCTGAGCGTCAGCATCGCTACGCCATTTGTCGGGATGCTCTGATGGATCGTCAGAATATTCGCGTGGTAATCCGCCACGATATGAAGGACGTCTGACAATAGCCCCGGTTCATCATGCATCTGCATCAGGAACGTAAAATTCTTCCCTTTTACCGTGTCGCGAAAGGGAAAAATATCTTCTTTATATTTATAAAAAGAACTGCGGCTGATGCCGACCATATCCGCGGCATCCTGTACCGTGGCTGCCCGCTTCGTCTCTAAAAGCTGCTTCGCCTCCACGACCTTCATCAGCACCTCCGGCACCGCTTTTTCCTTTACCACATAGTATTTTGAACCATCTGACATTTTCGTTCCTCCGCGCCGCTCTTTCCATTTATGTATGGCCAGATGGCGGCACATGCTGCCCTGTTTTGTTTCCGTGAAAAAACTGCCCATGATGCGCGGCAGTTTGTCTTCTTCTGTGTTCGTGACTGAAAAACATATGTGTACCACGGATGGAATCTTATCATACTTTACACAGCAATGCAAGTAAAAAATGAGTAACAGTCCATAGCAGCAACAAAAGGGAAAGACCAGAAGCAAATCTGCCTCCGGTCTTTTTCATTTATTCCTGCTCTTTCGGCTCGCCTAACGATTTCCATTTCAGATACGCATTGATAAACGGATCGAGCGCACCGTCCATAACGGCGTCTACATTGCTGGTCTCTTCGCCTGTACGCAGATCCTTGACCATCTTGTAGGGCTGCATGACATAGGAGCGGATCTGGTTGCCCCAGCCGATCTCCTTGACCTCGCCGCGGATGTCAGATTCCTTCTCCGCGTTTTCCTGCTCACGCAGCAGGAGGAGCTTCGTCTTCAGCATCTGCATCGCCTTGTCCTTATTCTGGAACTGGGAGCGCTCATTCTGGCACGTCACCACAATACCGGTCGGAATATGCGTGATACGGATCGCGGAGGACGTCTTGTTGATGTGCTGACCGCCCGCACCGCTGGAACGGTAGGTGTCGATGCGCAGATCCTCCTGATTAATCTCAATATCAACATCCTTTTCCAATACAGGCATCACTTCACAGCTGACGAATGACGTCTGCCGCTTGCCGGCCGCATTAAACGGTGAAATCCGCACCAGACGGTGTACGCCCTTCTCCGACTTCAGATAGCCGTAGGCTTTCGCGCCGTTCACCTGGAAGGTCACGGATTTGATACCGGCCTCCTCCCCGTCAAGGAAGTCCAGGACGTCGACCTGATAACCCTTCTTTTCCGCCCATCGCGTATACATACGGTACAGCATGGAAGCCCAGTCACAGGACTCCGTACCGCCCGCGCCCGCGTGCAGCGTCACGATCGCGCTCTCCTCATCGTACTCGCCGGAGAGCAGCGTCTTAATGCGAATATCGTCCAGTGTCGTCCGGAACTGATCCAGCGTCTCCTGAATCTCCGGCAGCACAGACGCGTCATTTTCCTCGTAACCCATCTCGATCAGGAGCTCGACTTCCTCATACTGATCCTTCAGCTCTTTGTAAGTCGATACGTCCTCTTTCAGACTTGCGAGCACTTTCATGGTCTCCTGCGACTTCTCGGGATTGTCCCAGAAGTCCGGCTCTTCCATACGGCGCTCCAGCTCCTGAATCCGCTGTTCCTTATTTACGAGGTCAAAGTGAATCCCTCACTTCCACTAATGGTTTTGTGTAGCTGTTAAGAATTGCTTTGAACTGATCAAGTTCTACCATTGTGTCACCTTCTTTCTGAAAATTATCACCGAGGGTATGCCGTGTCGGTGCTCAATTTACTAATTAACTATCTCATGTGTATTATCAAGAAGCCTAAGCACGGCGTCCGCAGCACTGCTTGTACTTCTTACCGCTGCCGCAGGGGCAGGGATCGTTGGGGTAGACCTTCTCGGAGACGCGCTTTTTCGGAGCACGGGGACCGGAGTCGTCTTTGTTCGTGCCGGTGACCTTCGCCACTTCCTCACGCTCGACCTTCTGCTCTACCTTGATGTGGTACAGGAGACGGACTGTATCCTGCTGAATGCCCGCGGTCATCTCATCGAACATCTCGTAGGCACTCATCTTGTACTCCACCTTCGGGTCACGCTGACCATAGGCGGTCAGGCCGATACCCTGACGGAGCTGATCCATGTCGTCGATGTGATCCATCCACTTGCGGTCGATGACCTTCAAAAGGATGACGCGCTCCAGCTCCCGGAATTTCTCGGTATCGCCAACCTCTGCCTCTTTCGCTTCATAGAGCTTTAACGCTTCCTCATCCAGATATTTCTTCAGGTCTTCTTTGTCTGATACAGACGCAAGAGACTCTTCTGTAAACGGTTCAAACGGGATGGTCGGAAGCAGCAGGTTATTTAACTCTGCCAGATCCCAGTTCTCATGATCATTGTCCGTGCAGCTTCTGTCTACGGCGCGGCCAATGATGTCATCCTTCATCTTCAGGATAGAGTCGCGCATGCTCTCGCCGTCCAGTACACGGCGGCGTTCCTCATAAATGATCTCGCGCTGCTCGTTATTGACCTGATCATACTCCAGCAGATTTTTACGGATGCCGAAGTTGTTGCTCTCAATCTTCATCTGTGCTTTCTCGATGGCGCTGGAAAGCATCTTGTGTTCGATCTGCTCGCCTTCCTGGACGCCGAGCGACTTGAACACATTCATCATCTTCTCGGAACCAAAGAGACGCATCAGGTCGTCCTCCAGAGAAATATAAAATCTGGATTCACCCGGATCGCCCTGTCGGCCGGACCGGCCGCGCAGCTGATTATCAATACGGCGGGATTCGTGCCGTTCGGTACCAATGATCTTCAGGCCGCCCGCGGCTCTTGCCTCATCGTCCAGCTTGATATCCGTACCACGGCCTGCCATGTTCGTCGCGATCGTCACCGTCCCGTGAACACCGGCTTCCGCAACGATCTCCGCCTCCATCTCATGGAACTTCGCGTTCAGCACCTGATGCTTGATGCCTTCTCGCTTCAGCAAATTGCTGATCAGCTCGGATACCTCGATCGTAATCGTACCAACCAGCACCGGCTGGCCTTTCGCGTGCGCTTCCTTGACTGCTTCTACCACGGCACGGTACTTTTCCTTCTGGGTCATGTACACCGCGTCCTCATGGTCGATACGCTGTACAGGAACATTCGTCGGAATCTCGATAACGTCCATGCCGTAGATATCACGGAACTCCTGCTCTTCTGTCAGCGCCGTACCGGTCATGCCGGCCTTTTTCTCGTATTTATTAAAGAAGTTCTGGAAGGTGATCGTCGCGAGCGTTTTGCTCTCGCGTTTTACCTTCACATGTTCCTTTGCCTCGATGGCCTGATGCAGGCCGTCTGAATAACGGCGCCCCGGCATGATACGGCCGGTAAATTCATCAACGATCAGGACCTCATCGTCCTTCACCACGTAATCCTGATCGCGGAACATCAGATAATTCGCGCGCAGCGCCAGATCAACGTTGTGCTGGATCTCCAGGTTCTCCGCGTCGGAGAAGTTGTCAATCTTGAAAAACTTCTCGACCTTCTCGATACCTTCCTGCGTCAGGGTGACCAGCTTATCCTTCTCATTGACAATGAAATCACCGGTCTCAGTGATCTCCTCGCCCATGATTGCGGTCATCTTCGTAACCTCGCCGCTCGCCTCGCCTTTGACCAGCTGACGCGCAAGGATGTCGCAGACCTCATAGAGCTTCGTGGACTTGCCGCTCTGTCCGGAAATGATCAGCGGCGTCCGCGCCTCATCGATCAGTACCGAGTCGACCTCATCGATGATCGCGTAAACAAGGCCGCGCTGTACCAACTGCTCCTTGTAGATCACCATGTTGTCACGCAGGTAGTCGAAACCGTCCTCATTGTTCGTGATATAGGTAATATCACACGCATACTGTTCACGGCGCTCGTCATTGTTCATCGAATTCAGCACACAGCCGACCGTCAGTCCAAGGAAGCGGTGCACCTCGCCCATCCATTCCGCGTCACGGCTTGCCAGATAATCGTTGACCGTAATGATATGGACGCCCTGTCCGGTCAGTGCGTTCAGATATGCCGGGCAGGTCGAGACCAGCGTCTTGCCCTCACCGGTACGCATCTCCGCGATACGGCCCTGATGCAGGATGATACCGCCGATCAGCTGCACCCGGTAATGCTCCATGCCGAGCACTCGCCGCGCCGCCTCACGCACCGTCGCAAACGCTTCCGGAAGCAGATCGTCGAGCGTCTCACCGTTCGCGTAGCGCTCCTTGAACCAGGGCGTCCTTGCTTTCAGCTCCTCGTCAGAGAGCGCCATCATATCCGGACGCAGCGCTTCGATCCGATCCACGATCGGCTCGATACGCTTCAGCTCATGCTCACTGTGCGTACCAAAAATCTTTTTCACAAACTCAAAAGCCATTGTAAATCTCCAATCTGAAAGATCTCCCATCATTACTTCCGGCCGCCATCCCGCAAACACAAGGCTCCTGTAAAAAGCCTGCAGACAGCATCTGCCTTCAGCAACATGGAACAGATATATTTTCTCCCGCGTCACATTCTAACACTTTATGTGAGAAAGGGCAAGTAAAGAAAAAAGAGAACCGCTGCAAGCGATCCTCTTTTGTAGCTTTGCTGTCCTTACGCTACCTTCGACTTCGCCAGCTCTACCAGAGAAGCAAAGCCTTCCGCGTCATTTACTGCCATGTCCGCGAGAACCTTTCTGTTCAGCTCGACATTCGCAAGCTTTAAGCCATGCATAAACTGGCTGTAGGACAGACCGTTCATACGCGCGCCTGCATTGATACGGGCAATCCAGAGCTGTCTGAACTGGCGCTTCTTCTGCTTTCTGCCTGCGTAGGAGGAAGCAAGTGCGCGCATTACAGACTGCTTCGCAATGCGGTACTGCTTTGATCTCGCTCCTCTGTATCCCTTCGCGAGCTTCAGCACGCGATTATGTTTCTTTCTTCTGTTCATTCCACCTTTAATTCTGGCCATCTCTTAATTCCTCCTCCACTATTTACAGATACGGTAAAATCTTCTTCATGTTGGAAGCATTGGTCACATCCGTGATTGTAGACTTCCGAAGATTTCTCTTCCTCTTGGGTGATTTCTTGGTTAAGATATGGCTCTTATAAGCTTTGTTTCTCTTCAGCAGTCCGGAACCGGTCTTTGAGAACCGCTTCGCGGCCGCTCTGCTTGTCTTCATTTTTGGCATGATAATGCTCCTCCTTCTGCTATTATGGAAAACGGCTGAAAACCATCTTCTTTGCAAATTCATCAGCGCATTCGTACGCAGCCGTTACGAACGCTTTTCTGTCAAAAACAGGGTGAGGGTTCTGCCCTCCTGCTTAACCGGACGGTCAATAACAGCAACATCGGAAAGCTCCTTCGCGATATCCTCCAGGATATAACGGTTCGCCTGCATGTGCGCCATTTCTCTGCCCCGGAACCGCAGAGTCACTTTGACTTTGTTCCCCTTCGATAAGAACTTACGAGCATTATTTACCTTCGTGTTCAGATCGTTCTCATCAATGTTCGGAGATAACCGAATCTCTTTAATCTCGACCGTTTTCTGTTTCTTTCTGGCCTCTTTTTCTTTCCTGGCCATCTCGTAACGATACTTCCCGTAATCGATAATCTTGCACACAGGCGGCTTCGCCGTCGGCGCGATCTTCACCAGATCAAGCTCAGCCTCTCTCGCAAGCTTCTGAGCCTCTTTTGCAGACATAATACCAAGCTGCTCGCCGTGTTCACCGATCAAGCGGACTTCCCGGTCTCTGATTTGTTCGTTAATCATTAAATCGCTAATCTTCGTACACCTCCACACACTGATAAAAATAGAAAAGGTGGATAACAAAGCTATCCACCTGCATACTCTGACAACCGCAGATCATCATTCTCAATCTTCCAGGTGTCTGAACCTCCTGCCGCACACCCTGTGTGCGTTCCATCCGGTTCGCCCGTGAAATATCAGAATTTCTGTCTGCTAAATAACTGTCTTCCATATGAACCACCGGTCACAACAACGTCTTCTGCATGCCGGGGTGAGAGTGGATACTCTGCTTCCTGTTTTTACAACCTCAGGTATCATAGCACAGGAAAAAGCAGGTGTCAATGTATTTTTTAGACATTTTCCCGTGTA
>JAJQIL010000097.1 GCA_021199235.1 Lachnospiraceae bacterium
TTCTCCGGGGCTTATGTTAAAAATTTTTCAGGACATTTTCAAAAACGCTTGACAAATGATAACGAATACCGATACAAATCCATAAACCGAACAAGAAAAATCATTAACATGATTATAAAAACGCTAACCATTTTCTTGATTGATGTATCATAATAAAATTTTTTATTTGTGCAAGAACACGCCTTATGGTTTTTGATCCTCAAATTGATTCGGATTTTTTTTCCAAAATGCTCTCCAATCATCAATGCAATACATGATAATGTAATTGTGATATAAGTTTTGAAAGATATATTATGTCCGATAAAATCAAAAAAAATACAATAAACTATAGACGCAATTAAAAAGGAAATGATGGTCATGAAAGAAATAGAAAAAAAACTACTATGATTAAATATAAATTCTATTAATATAAGCACAGATAAAGTCAACACTAGTATCAAAATCATTTTTTTATATCTCCACTAATTTCTTCACAAAAATTTCTCCATTCTTCAAAAATTCTTTTTCCTGCAAGAGTCTCTCTAATTTTAATTGATTCTTTTGAATACTGATTTCTTAGCTGAGGTTTTGAAATCAATTCCACTAAAGCTGCAACTAACATTGTTTTATCATTAACCGGAACTAAACTTCCGTTAACATGATCATGTATCAACTCTCTCGGTCCTCCACAAGGGCAATTTGTGGATACGCATGGTATTCCTAAAGCTAATGCTTCAATTAAAGAATTCGGCATACCTTCATAATTTGAAGAGAGGACAAAAATTTCAGCTCGATTTACATATTCTAGAACATTAGGTTTCACTCCCATTAAAAATATATGTTCCTGCATATTTAATCTGTTAATTAATGTTTCTAATTCTTTCCTAGATTCTCCTTCTCCATAAATTTCCAACCTGTACTCTGGATATTTTTTATATACTTCATAAAATGCTTTTATTAGAAGTTGTTGATTTTTCTGCGGATGTAAACGTCCAACGGTTACAATCGTTTTATTTTTTTTATCAGACAGATTATCTGGAAATTCTTCGATTATCAAAGGATTATATATAACCCTATTTTTCCCGTTAATTCTTCCCTTATAATACTTTTGAACATCTTTTGTCTGAAACACAACTCCGTTTGCATTTTTCATACATAACTGATATAAAAACTTCGTGATCTTTTTTCCAGCAAAATTCATTGGATCATTTCTTTCAGATATAATGTATGGAATATTTGTCCCTCTTAATGCAGGAATAATTGATATACTCATAGGTGCAAACATTATTAGTAGTAAATCTGGAGAAAAATCTTTTATAATTTTATTTTTTTTCTCCTAGTATCGGCTGTTACACGGATAACTTTTTCTTCTAATCTATATTCATTTTCACTTGGTGGTTTACTTGTAAGTAGGTACGTTTCAATTCCTTCATTAGCAAAGTAAGCTGAAAGATAGGTTGAAACTCTTTCTGCTCCACCGTACTCTAAAGAAGGAATGCAAATCATAATTTTCTTTAACATTTTATTCAAGTCCTTCATACAAATTATATAATTTTTCTATTGAATTGGTTATACTATATCCAGCATATTCAAAAGCATCATCTACATCACATTCAATTTTTTTCTCGAGAAACTCTGTTGCACATTCTGCCCATGATTTTGCAGTTTGTTTAAGTGAAAGTTGCTTTGCATAAGGTGTTATTATAACTTCCTTATCAATACTATCTGATAAAAGAACCTTTGTCTGACTTGCCTGTGCTTCTAAGACTACCAATGGAACTCCTTCGTAAATTGAGGGAAAAATCACCATATCAGAATCATGTAAAATCGATTCGACGTCTTTTCTCTCTCCACAAAAAATAACACTATTTCCTAGATCCTCTTTATAAACATATTCTTTGACTTCATTATTTAATGGGCCATCACCAACCAACAGTAAAACAGAGTTCTTTTTAATTTTCTTAATTTCACAAAAAATATCTATTAAAAATAAATGATTCTTTACTGGCAGGAATCTGCCCACATGAGTGAATATAATTTGATCGTCCGCTATATTAAATTCCGGTCTAATACTTTTATTATTGATTTTAAATCTTTCTAAATCAATTCCATTTTTTATAATAGTGAATGATGAACTTCCATAAGAAAAAATGCCAGCATTTTTTGAACACGCAACCATATTTGTTGCAAATTTAGGCAGGATTAATTTATTAACATAATGCACGATTTTTGACATATTCCCATTAGCTTTAGTATTATGCACATGCATAATTCTTATTGGTATTTTATATCTTGAAGCAATTATTAATGGTATTATATATATTAATGCATTCCCATGCACATGAACTGCTACATATTCTCTATGCCTCTTCATAAATTTCATCGTCTCTACAATATTTCTTATAAATCTACGTGGAAATTCAGGAACCACATATACATTTCCTCCCATTTCTTCTATTTCGTCCCTATAAAACTGTTCGTTTGAACGAATCAAGAAATCGAACTGATACTGTTCTCTATCAATATTTCTATACCAATTAACAATATCCTTTTCAGCTCCGCCGGTTCCTATTCCATTGATTACATGTAAAATTCTTTTTTGTTTCATATTTATTTTTCTTCCTTCCGCATAATTGGTTTAAGTAATTATACTGTTATAAGCATTTTTCATTACCGAAAGAACCCTTTTTATATCATACGATTTTATTTTTTCGGTATTACGTATACCCATAATATTCCAATCACTATGCAATACAAAAATTATAGAATCCACTAATTCTTTAACGCTATATGGGTTAAATAATGCTCCTCCTCTTTCATCAATCAGGTCTACGTTCCCACGAATCATACTGACAACACATGGAAGTCCACTAGCCATTGCTTCCATTAATGAAACAGAAAGCCCTTCTCGGAATGAAGGGAAAACAAAGATATCTACCATGGAATAAAGTTCTATTACATCATTTCTGTAACCTAGCAAATGAACTCTTTCTTCCACACCATTTTCAACCGCTAATTGATTTAAGTAATCTTTTTTATCTCCTTCACCTGCAATCACATATTGGATATTTTTATCCAGTGTCCTCAGTGCCTTAATAACCAATTCGTGATTTTTATTTTGATTCAATTCTCCTACAGAAAGAAGAACAATCGCTTCGTTTCCTATATTAAGCTCATGCCGTTTTTCATTTCTGATAAAAATCTGTCTTAGATGCCTGTACCCCCCCTCATGCGAAATTTCACTATATATTTCTTTCATGTCAGCTGTGACGTTTTCCGAGGCGTAATCCACAATATTTTCTTTATTTGCTGCACCCATTTTCTTTCTCATGTCTTTATTGGAAAGCAATTTCTCAATAGAATCGGCAAAAGATATAACATCCGTTGGCTGACATAAAAAACCACCTACACCATCCTGTATTAAATCTGTGTTACCGCGAACATCCGAAGCTATGCAGGGTAATCCGCAAGCCATAGCTTCCATCAATGCCACTGGAAGACCTTCCTGTAAAGAAGGAAAAACAAATATGTCTGCGATATCACATAACTCATCTATATCTGTTCTATATCCCAAAAGGAACACGTTGTTCTTTAACGAGCAATCGGCTATTTGTTTTTCTATATCATTCCTTAAATCTCCCACTCCACAAATAAGGTAAACTACGCTATCTAACAAACCTCTCTGCTTTAAATTTTCTAAGGCCTTAATCACAGTTATATGATTTTTTCTTGTACTCAACTCGCCGACAGACAAAAGCACAGTTGAGTTTTCTGGAATTCCAAGCTCTTCCTTCTTTTTATTGATTTTTGTCTTTGAATCACCAAACTTACTTAAATCAATACCAACACCTGGTACATATTCAACCCTTTTTGCTTTCATCTTTCGCTGCGCCAAGGCATAATCTTCCTTATTAATCGTTATCAGTAAATCAGTCCATCTGGAACAAATCTTCTCAATCGGATAATAAACTAGCCAGTTCTTTAATGGCGCTCCCTTATAAAAGTGAAAACCATGTGCTGTGTAAACCACCTTCAATCCACTTTTACGTTGTTTCCTACATGCTAAACGCACACAAGCAGACGCATTTGGTGTATGAGTGTGAACGACATCAAAACACTCGGTTTCAACAAGATGTTTCATTTGCTTATATGCTGCAAGATTATTCTTACTTAGAGGAAAACGGGAAAATGGTATATTATGAACTTTCAGATTCCATTCATTGCAATAATCAGGTACAGGTGAATCCTGAACATTACAAGCTACCTCAACAGTATTTCCACCATCAAGAAGCATTTTTATATGTTCAGAGAAAAAACACATTGTTATTCCAATCGTTGTTACATATAATATCCTCATTTATGTTCTCCGTTATAAATGTCTTATAGCCGTCCAACCACAAACGCATAATTCGTTGTTGCACTTCCGCCGATGTTTAACATCATTGCGTTCCTTACATTCTTCACCTGATATCCACCAGCCTTACCGGATACTTGCTTGTAGATATCCAAGAACATTCTCGCTCCGCTTGCTCCAACCGGATGGCCACAACCAATCAGGCCGCCGCTTGGATTGATAGGTTTCTTACCATCAAAAGCAATCAGACCGCTCTCCACAGCTTCATATTCCTTACCCGGCTCTGTGAGTCCAAAAGCAGATATTGCAGCATACTCGCTGGATGTAAAGCAATCGTGTGTTTCAAAGCAATCAATATCATCCACAGTTAATCCAGATCGTCTATAACAGTCATCCACAGCCTGCTTCGTCCATGGAAGCACATACTCACTGTCCTTGTTATCCGCCATCTTCTTGCTGAAGAGGAACGGTGCAGTCCTGTGTCCGAATCCCTTCACAACCGGATTTTCTTTATACCCCGGATGTTCTTCTATATATCGTTCAGAAGCCAGAACCACTACGGCGGCTCCATCGGTTACCTGTGAGCAGTCCGCTACGCCGAGCCTTCCGCCAACAAGCATATTGGTTTCTGTATCCCTGTGGCTTGCCTGCTCATAGTCCATGAACCACTTTCTGGTCTGCGCCAGAGGGTTCCGCTTCGCATTTCCATAATTAATGTCTGAAATACGCGCCAGGGCATCCAAGTATCTCTGCTCATCCAGCCCATATTTCGCTATATATTCATCCGCCAGTTTGCCGAACAATTTCGGAAACGGCAGTTGGATTCCCTGTCCTTCTTTTTCGTAAAATGCCGCCCTGCCAAGGTAGTCCCCGCCGGTCATGGAATCGACTGTCTTCATCAGTTCAAAGCCAACCACAATGGCGACATCATAATCTCCACAGCGCAGTCTTGATATTGCAGCATCCAACGCAACTGAACTTGAAGCACAGGCTGCTTCATACCTTGCACTCGGCACTCCATAGAAAGCCTCGTTTACTTCTGTGAGAAGCGCTCCCAAATGTCCCTGGTTGATGTAGTTTTCTGCTATGAAGTTTCCTACAAAGCAGGCGACTCTGTTCTCGCTGTTCAATACCTTTATATCGTCATAAGAAATTCCGACATCATCCAAGCTGTCTGTCACGACTTCCTTCAATAAAGCAACGACACCTTTTCCTTCTTTCGTCCAATTTCTCTCGAAATCCGTCTGCGCGCCTCCAAGCACATAAACCTTGTTATTGTCGTAGAATCTTCCCATCTATCTTCTCCTCGTTTTTTTCTCTGCCATCTTAGAGTTTCGTCAACCTATCGCTTTGCCCGCACAAACCTGCGGTAGTCGTATTTGGACGGCTCTACTCTGCGGAGAAGATTGGCCAGATCGATACGCTTCAAAATATCAGGGGATATTCTCTCCCTGCAAAGAGTTGCGAAACTATCTGTCCCACCAAATGCCTGGATCATTGCCAGAGGAGGGCACCAGTTAAAACCTGCCGCCATAGCATCATCGGCTGAGCTGATTTCATATCCAACAAGCTCTGTGGCACGAAGGGAATAAAGCACATACTTCAGAAGGAATCCACAGCCAATTTTCGCTTCAAGCGAATGATTATTTGTAAGCACTCGAAACGCCTTGTCGTAATCTCCCTCGTGAAAAGCATCTATCATGGCTTCAGCAAACGGGAACGTGTACTTCATGACCGGGCGATATATCCCGGCTCCGATATCATACACAAGATGTATCTTTGCCCCACTATCGTGAAGGACAGTCTTATAAAGTCCACCACCACTTTTCCTTCCGAGGTTTCCTTCCGCAATCAGCTTGTCCGCAAATTCCGGAAAGATAAAATCCTCATGGGCAAAATCATCTGTATTCTGGTAAAGGTTATCCGCTATTGCCTTGTGGACATCCAGCCCGACGAAGTTTGATGTCATAAGCGGAGCCATGTTCCTGCCTGTGAAAGGGCCAAGAATGGCGTCTATGTAATCAATTCCGCCATTGTCCTTGTACCTCTCAGCGTACTGTAGAGCACTGTTGATAAACTGAAAGCCGATGCGGTTTCCAAGAAATGCCGGTGAATCCTTCACTTCCACGACTGTGCGGAAAAGAACGCTCCGGCAATAATCCATCGCTGCTTCGAACAGTTCCCTGTTGCTGTGAGCAGTCGGAGTCATTTCACACAGCGTCATGCTGTACGGGGGATTGAACATATGCATTCCCATGTAGTTCCTTCGCAGCTCTTCTGGAAAGATTTCTGAAAGAGCTGTGATGGAAAGCCCCGATGAGCCTGTACAGAATACTGTGTTCCTGCACTCATCCATATGTTTTGCAGCGGCTTCAGCAATCTGTGCTGTGACCGCAGATTTAACATTCCAGTTCTCTGCGGAGCTTTCAAACACAATGTCTGACTCTTTCACGCAGTCTTCCAGCATGGAATAATCGGCCGGATACATGTTATTCTTCACGCTCTCGGCACGGACAGACTGATAAGCCTTATCCCTTGCAGATTCGGACTTATCTATGTCCCTGCTGACCATATATACTTTTGCATGACCGAAGGATGCGAATATGGCAGAGACATTTCTGCCCATCGTTCCATTGGCTCCTACGACCGTAACTGTATTAACTTTTAATCCTGTGCTGCTATCTGCTCCTCTCAACCGCTCATCCTCCTCAATCAAAAAACTTGATCGGCTTTGCCGGACTGCCAACAGCAGTACACTTGTCAGGAATATCCTTAACGACTACTGCACCAGCTCCGACAATGGAGTTTGAGCCTATTTTCTTCATTTGTATAATCTGAGCACCAGTACCAACCTCGCTGCACTCCCCGATATCGGTAATCCCTGACACATTTACGCTCGGATAAAGCGTTACAAAGTCGCGGAGAACCGCATCATGGCCTATCGTACAGTCCAGGTTAATGATCACATGGTTGCCTATAGAGATATCCACTGTGATAATGTTTCCGGCACAGATAATTGTGCCTTCACCTACTGCCACTCTATCTGAAATCAGTACACTGGGATCAATAAGGGTGGCATAATGCACCGCTCCCAGCTTCCCGATAACATTCTTTCTTATTCTGGAAGAACCAATCGCACAAACAAAATATGCGTCCGGATAATCCACTGCCTTATCACAGCCACCCAAAACCGGATAGTCATCAACAGTCTTTCCCGCCATTTCCGGATTATCATCCAAGAATCCGAGAAAATTCCATGTGGGTTCTACAGCATTGATTCTTTCAGCAAGCCACGCCACTTCTCTTCCGAAACCGCTGGCTCCAATAATGATTAAATCTTTCACGCCACAGCCCTCCTATTAAAAGCTGTGGAGATATTCGATTTATGCGCTAGGAGGAATACCCCCCCCAGACAAAATTTTCAGAATATTTCATCTTTTCATCCTCTATTCTTTTCGCCGGTACACCAACATAAGTACCATGTTCGTTTATATCCTTAACCACTACGGCGCCAGCTCCTATCGTGCAGCCACCGCAGATGTTGACGTTATTACTAACCACGGCTCCGGCTCCAACCCATGTGGACTTCCCTACAGTGACCGTACCAGCCAAATGGCATCCAACCGACACATGGACGTAATCCTCTATCCTGTTGTCGTGATCCACTGTAGCCCCTGTGTTTATGATGCAACCCTCGCCTATAACAGACCCCGGATTGATAACCGCACCAGCCATCACAACCGTTCCTCTTCCTATTGCCACATCAGGCGCAATAACGGCATCAGGATGAACCAAACTTACAATGTTCATCCCAGCTAATTTCTGCTGTACTTTTTCCCTTATATTCGGATTCCCGATAGCCACAAAGAAATCTGCGTCTATGTACTTTTCAGCGTCTGCTGAAACTCCTATTACGGGATAGTTCAAACAAAATCTTAGCGACTTGTCATCATCCAGAAATGCAATATCTTTATACCCACAGTGAGAAGCAATGTCCGCCACAACCTTGCCGTGGCCGCTGGCTCCTATAATCAAAAGTCTGTTCATTTGCTCACCACAGCTTCCTGCGCCTGCAAATCAGTAGCTTCATTTCCCATAAATTCTTCCATCGTAGCGCTCGTTTCACTACTGATTCCCTCGCGTTTCACGAAAGCTTTCATCACAGTCATAAAAATAATCTTTACATCAAGCGCAAAGCTGACACGATCCACATACCAGACATCATGCTCGAACTTATCCTCCCATGAGGCTGTATTCCTGCCATTGACTTGAGCCCATCCGGACAAACCGGGTCTAACTTCATGTCGTCTATGCTGTTCTTTGTTATATCTGGGAAGATAGCGAACCAAAAGCGGTCTGGGGCCTATCACAGACATATCTCCCTTTATAATGTTGAATGCTTCCGGCAGTTCATCGAGGCTTGTGGCTCTCAGCATCTTTCCGAACTTTGTCAGTCTTACTTCATCCGGCAGCAATTCTCCGTTCTCATCCCGCTCGTCAGTCATCGTCCTGAATTTATAGAGGCGAAAAATTTTCTCGTCCTTTCCAGGACGTTCCTGTGTAAATAACACAGGACTTCCGAGCTTAATCCTCACAAAGATCGCTATAATTGCGTACAGCCACCAAAAGACAATCACAGCTGCCATTCCACAGCAAAAATCCACAGGCCGTTTGATGAACCTTTCATACGGGCCTTTTGGTTTATGCTTTGCTTCCATCTTCTTAACTCCCTGAGATTACTGACTCCTCATGCTGTGAAATCACTCATAACAACTCTTAACAATCTCAATCACTCTGTCCTGCTCTTCCACCGTCATTTTGTTATCGGACGGTAAGCACAATCCTCTCTGGAAAATATCCATTCCTACATCCAACGGCTTTCCATCCTTGCCAACTGCTCCGCCACTAATGTAAGCGTTGGTCTTTGCTCGGCCATCGCCCTCACGTGTAACAAAAGGATTCATCCGGTAAATCGGCTGCATATGCATCGGTTTCCAGATAGGACGCCCCTCGGCGTTGTATTTCGCCAACGTTTCCAGAATCTCCGTCGGACAGGACTTTCCGCTCTCTGCTGTATAAAGTGTTTCCTGTTCGCCCCGTACCTGTTTACACATGGATTCCGGATGAATGATCATGCAGCTCAGCCAGTAGTTTGGCACACTGTTTTCCAGATCCATCGGATTCATCTGCACCGGCAGACCTTTGAATCCTTCACGGTAGCGCTCATAGATTTCTTTTTTCTGTGCGATATGTTCTTCCAGATATGGAAACTGACCACGCACGACTCCGGCGATGACGTTGCTCATGCGGTAGTTGTAGCCCAGTTCTTCATGCTGATACCAGGGAGCGTTCTCACGGCTTTGGGTTGACCATTTTCGCACCTTGTCAGCCGCTTCTTTATCGTCCGTCAGCAGGCATCCGCCGGAGGAACCGGTAATGATCTTGTTTCCGTTGAAGCTGCATACACCTACTCTTCCAAAAGAACCGGTCATTTTTCCTTTATATGTTGCTCCAAGGGATTCCGCCGCATCTTCTACGATAATTGCACCGTGCCGGTCGCAGATACTCTGAATCTCATCAATTTTTCCAGGCGTTCCGTACAGGTGTGCAACCACTACCACTTTCACTTCCGGATAAATCTCAAAGGCTTTCTCAAGAGCGACCGGGTCCATGTTCCAGGTATCATATTCTGTATCAATGAATACCGGGATGCCGCCTTCGTAGACAACCGGATTGACAGTCGCATCAAACGTCATATCTGAGCAAAATACCTTATCTCCCGGCTTTACGCCTGCCAGCTTAATTGCCAGATGCAGAGCCGCTGTCCCGCAGGAAAGGGCCACTGCGTACTTGCAGCCAACCTTCTCAGCGGTAAGACGTTCCACCTCATTAATGTTCGCTCCGACTGTAGACATCCAGTTGGTCTCGTAGGCTTCCGTCATGTATTTCAGTTCCTCCCCATGCATCGTCGGGGAACTAAGCCAAATTTTATTCTTAAAAGGGGTAAATGTTTTTTTGATCATTTCTGGTCTCCTATAGTGCAGTATTTCAATAATCAAGTACAGAAAACTGAGCAATCTTCCTGTATTCACCGTCCCGGCTTCTCACCCACTGGATGGAACGTCGGCACAATTTTCTCCACCATCCGTACGATGTCCGCATCATTTTCATAGCTTGCTTCCGCCAGTTCTTCGAGCTGCTTCAGGAATTCTTCTACTTCAAACGGAATCGGCTTTCCGATATAGATCAGCTCATTATCTGTCTTTTTGATGCCCTCTTCCGCCATCAGCTTTTCTTCGTAGAGTTTTTCTCCGGGACGAAGGCCCGTGTATTGCACAGATATGTCCTCATCCGGCTTGTAGCCGGAAAGCTGTATGAGATTTCTGGCGAGGGTGTCGATCTTGACGGGCTCGCCCATGTCGAGGACGAAGAGCTCGCCGCCCCAGGCGTAGGTGCCGGCCTGCAGGACGAGGCTGACCGCCTCGGGGATGGTCATGAAATATCTTGTGATATCCAGATGGGTCACGGTGACCGGCCCGCCCGCTTCGATCTGCTTCTGGAATCGCGGGATGACGGAGCCGTTGCTGCCGAGGACGTTGCCGAAGCGGACCGCGACGAACTGGGTGCCGGTGCGCTCCTTATTCTTGACGCTCTCGATCTTTAATTTTTCATGTGGGGAGCTTTCCGCCTGCGTATTCCTGTTTTCGTGTGCGAAGCTTTCTGCCCGCGTATTCCCACATTGCTGTTCATCTCTGCTGTCCTGCACACAGCCATCTTTGCTGTCGCCGCCATACACTGCCATATGGTCCACCGGATCCAGTGCTTTCTGCCCATCGATCACCTTGTCCTTGTGCGCATGCACGAAGGGCAGCAGGTCGATGCGTCCGCTTTTGCTGACGGCGTCCATGCTCTGGATGACCATCTCGCAGAGACGCTTGGATGCGCCCATGATGTTGGTCGGGTTGACGGCCTTGTCGGTGCTGATCAGCACGAAACGCTGCGTGCCGTGCGTAAGCGCGGCGTACGCGGTCTTGTAGGTGCCGATGACGTTGTTCTTGATGGCCTCGTTCGGGCTGTATTCCATCAGCGGCACGTGCTTGTGGGCTGCCGCATGGTAGACGATGTCGGGGTAGTACAGTTCAAACACCTGGTTGATCCTGCGGCTGTCGCGCACGGAGCCGATCAGCACGGTCAGGTCAAGGTCGGGGTATTTCTCCCGCAGCTCCAGCTCAATGCCAGATAATGTTATTCTATGCATAAGCAGTGGGGATCTCCTTATTCGGCTGTTTTGTGTGGTAGCTTAACAATACCGTATAATGGAAGGATTTTCCACTGCTATTTAAATTTTATAAAATGAAAACTGCGCTACAGCCTTGGCAGGCCATCGCGCAGCGATTTTGTCCAATAACATTTTTTCAATCAAAACTTTCTTAGGTTTTTGTAACGAAGATGTCCAATCTTTAATGATTCCTATTTCTTATTTCTGATGTTTCCGAAATTACAGAAGCTCTATATTTCCTGTTTCCTTCTTCGCCGAGTTTTTAAACCACTTTCTGTCTTAAAAAAAGCACACTTCCATTCCAACTTTTCAGCAAATCCTTCCTCGGTTCGGTTCCTCTGGGAATATTCCTAAGTTCTGGCATATGCCACTGCAACATCAACAATTCCATGAAGGCCGCAAGAATGCACACTTCGTATCCATATAAGCAAAACACTGGTATGAGAAAGCAGACGGTATCAGAACCGCCCCATCGGCAGGTAATGACTTATCAAATGGTCTTTCATCTACTTATCCCTGCCTACAAAAGGGCAGCTTCTTTTCCTGTTACGATTCCGAAACGTACTCTTCCTTTTCACACACAACCTTGCATCTTTTCTTAAAGCAGGCGATGCCATATTTATAAATCGTGTGGAATCCTTCATGCTTCAGTTCACTCGTATAATGCATCCTGTCAATCTGTTCCATCGCATCTTTACATTCTGCATCAAAGCGGGCATTTCGTGCATATTTAAACTCAATAATAATGCCGATATCTTCATCTTCAATTTTTACCATGGCATCACTATAACCGTCACCGGTATCTGCATTGGTTTTTGAATCCCATCCCTCTATATTTACCAATATCCCGATCATCTCACCATGGTAAAGGATTTCTTTTTTGTCATTCTGTACACGGGAAACGCCCCCTCGCTCTGCTCGGCGGCAAGTCGCGTCGTCCATTCCAATGCGCTTCGCGCAGGACGACGCTGAGGAGTCCCTGACTGTGATTGAATCATAAAGGTAGGAAGTAAATAATTTCTCTACCTTAGCAGCATCTCCAGTTTTTAAAGCCTCGCCAAACTCTGTGAGACGGCTGGTATTTGCCTTGACCACCTTTTGAAACATATTAGCCTAAATTGCCGGGTATAAGTTATAACTACATTGCCTAATCAGCCTTATTGAAACGCGGCAGTTCATACTTTGGTGTCATTTTCTCACCAGCCCGGTCATAGTAAAGA
>JAJQIL010000062.1 GCA_021199235.1 Lachnospiraceae bacterium
GGATAGAAGATTTTGCGGAAATAATTACGCAGGACTTTTATTATGTAGATAAGACTGGCATGATAAAAGAACTCCTGAGCAATTGGGGCAAGGTGAATCTTTTTACCCGTCCGCGCCGCTTTGGAAAAAGCATGAACATGAGCATGCTTAAATTTTTTTTTGAAATCGGCACAGATAAAAGCCTGTTTGACGGGCTGGCGATTTCAAGGGAAACTGAGCTTTGCAAAAAATATATGGGGCAGTACCCCGTAATCTTTATTACACTGAAAGCGACGGAAGCCGGTAATTTTGAGACCAGCCGTAACTTAATTGCGATGGAAATCCGCGATGAGGCTGAAAGAATGAGTTTCCTGGCCAGAAGCGATAAGCTTACAGTTAGTGAAAAAGAATCTTATAATAGTCTCCTTCAGAAAGATATAGATGACGAAACACTTTATAGAAGCCTGAAAACATTGTCAGGATTGCTCCAGAAGCATTATGGAAAAAAAGTCGTTATACTGATTGATGAATACGATGTTCCGTTGGCAAAGGCAAGTAAGCAAAATTATTACAGGGAAATGGTGTTGTTGATTCGAAATCTGTTCGAACAGGCACTAAAAACCAACTCCGCTCTTGAATTTGCAGTATTGACAGGCTGCCTGCGAGTGTCGAAGGAGAGCATCTTCACAGGACTCAACAATCCAAAGATGTATACACTACTCGAGGCAGAGTGTGATGAGCAGTTCGGCTTTACGGATGAAGAAGTTCAGGAAATGCTGGCATACTATGGCTTAAGCGAGTATTACGACATAACGAAAGAATGGTATGACGGATACAAAATCGGGCGTGCCAATGTATATAATCCCTGGGATGTTATTAACTGGTGCAACCAGCTTCTAACGAACCCCAACAAGGTGCCCAAGAGTTACTGGGCAAATTCCAGTGGTAATGAGGAAGTGCAGAAATTCGTACAAAAGATGGGCAACGGGGTTACAAAGACCCAAATTGAAAGGCTGATTTCGGGAGAAACCGTCCAGAAAAAGATAGAAGAACAGCTCACATACGATACGATGTACGACAGCGTTGAAAATATGTGGAGTCTGCTGTATGCCACGGGTTATCTGACCCAGAGTGAAACTCCGTCGGGCAATATGGTGAGGCTGACTATACCGAACACAGAAGTCCGCAGCATCTTCAGAGATTTTGTGTTAAAGCTGTTTGAAAAGAAGCTCACTCAGGATGGTGTGACTGTATCAGCTTTTTGTGAAGCTTTAAAGAGCGGTAATGCAGCAGAGACAGAGAGACTGTTCGCAGCATTAATGAAGAACACAATCAGCGTCAGAGACACAGCCGTTAGAAAAGAGTTCAAGGAGAGCTTCTACCATGGCCTTCTTCTTGGCATCCTGGGCTTTAAAGACGGCTGGAGTGTTGATTCGAACAGAGAATCCGGTGATGGGTACTACGATATTGCAATTGAGATTGAGGATGAAGAGATTGGTATTATCATCGAAGTGAAGTATGCAGAAAATGAACAGTTTGAAAGGGAATGTCAAAAGGCATTAAAGCAAATTAACGACAATGATTATACCGCACAACTCAGGGAAGACGGCATGAGAACCCTATTGAAGTATGGGATTGTATGCTATAAGAGCAAGTGTAAGGTTGTTATTGAACGAGTAGAATAAACAGCATTTTGGGGGCTGACCCGGTAAAAACACTTGCTGAAAAAGAAAGAACAGGCGGAATGAAATGTCCGAATCGCAGGATAGCGAAACGGGCATTTTTTCATATATATGCAGGCCTTACAGGTTGACAAATTCACGGTATACCGTTAAAATCTTTGACAACAGTAGAGAATAACATGGAAATAAAAGCCAACACGTGGAGCAGAATGGAGTGCAGGAAATGAGCATAACAGAAATATTACAGAAGAAAAACATGACGAAGCGGCAGTTATCAATACGAAGCGGCGTTCCTTATTCTACTTTGCAGGATATCTGTACCGGAAAGACGAGCCTGAAAAAATGTTCCGGGGAGACTTTGTACAATATTGCAAAGGCACTGGATGTATCTATAGAGTCTCTGCTTGCTTCATCCTGTGAGGAAAGGATTCCGTTTGGCCTGTTTAAAAGCAATGTCTGTCATGAAGTGAAACGAAAAGGCGAGATTCCGTATATGATTGATCTTTTGCAGGAGAACCGCATCCGTATGTATTATGACCGTGTCTGGCATCTGGAGGCACTGTATCTGCTGGGAATGCTGGATTATCTTTCCAGAAAAAATGACATTCCGGAATGCACGGATTATGACGATCTGCGATGCTGCCGGTTTAAGGAACCTGTTTATCCGTCGGGCATCATTATTCGTGCTGCCGCTGCACATGATGATTCAATTAAACAGGAGGCGCTTCGAACTGCGATACCGGAATTTCTGAGATTCAATATAGTAGAAAACGAGGTGGAAAATGTCGTTTGAGATTACAGGGCTTACGAAAGAAAATCTGGATGGCTTACTGAAAGAACTGGCGAAAGCATATAAAAGACTGACACATGGACGTGCGCACGCGGAACTGATTCTTGTGGGTGGAGCGGCGGTATTGGCAAACTATTTTTTCAGAGAATCTACGATGGATATCGATGCGGTGATTTTAGCTGATTCCGCTATTAAGGATGCAGCAAATCAGGTGGCAGACCGATATGGCCTTCCAGGCGACTGGCTGAATGCGGATTTTCGAAAGACGGCGTCTTTTTCTGAAAAACTCCGTGGAATTTCAAAGCACTATAGAACATATGCGAATGTTGTGGAGTATCGAACAGTCACAGATGAATATCTGATTGCGATGAAACTTGTTTCTGCGCGGGATTACAAATATGATCATTCTGACATTGCCGGAATTTTATACGAAAATGAGGAGAAGGGGACACCGATAACTAAAGATGATATTTACAAGGCTGTTGTGGAATTGTATGGTGACTGGGAAATAATTCCGGAAAACTCACGTTCCTTTATTCAGGATGCGTTTGCTGCAGGCAACTTTAAAAAACTTTATGAAGATACCAGAAACATTGAGAGAGAAAATAAAGAGATGCTGAATAGCTTTGCGGAAAAGTATCCGAACACGATACGCAGGAGCAACATCAACGATATCCTGGCCAGCCTTCAGGAAAAGAAGGTATGATTTAGACAAAAAAATTCCCGTGTAACCGTTCAATATCTTCGCGGCCACACGGGATTTTTTTACGATAAATTTCCATAAGTGTCACACGTCAGTGTGACTGTCTTGCTTATGCTTTCGACCAGCGTACTCCCGGAATAGTGTTTGCCCGTAGCTGAAGCGGAAGCCTTATTGGCGCTTTTGTTTGTGGTGGCGGAGGTTACCGTCCAACTGGAATTATAAGAGACGGATGAACCGGAAACGGTTGTACAGTTGCAGGAGACCCCGTTCAGGTAGGAAAATGTGGCATATACCGTCACAGACCACAGGGCTTCACCTGAAGAATTCTTATAATTCAATGTTTTATTTCCAATTATTGAAGAAGTTTTCGCAAGAGACTGTGCTTGTACAATAGTCTCAAAATAAGAACCATCATCCAGATATTCTATTTCAATGACTGCATTGCCTGAATTCACTGAAGATGCTGATGCATGTAGCATACTTGAAAACAGAAATATAACCAATATAGCCAGAGAAAATAATTTCTTCTTATTCATTCAAAGTTTCCCCACTCATTGTATGTAATAACAGTCTGCTCGTGTGTGACAATTGTATTCTCCCATTCTTTGTGCTCACTCCATAAATTCAGTGAGTAAAGACAAAGGGAAGCTGTTAAGAAGATAACCAGGCTGCAGGCGGCGATCTTAAGATATCGCGCATGCCGCATTGTATTTACATACATGCCTGAATCCATGGCATTAAAATAATCCATCACAACCTGCTTCGGATTACCGAATCTTGCCGACAAGTCATCCTGAGTGACAGAGGGATCGGACGAAGAATACACAAGGACAGTATTTTTGAATTCTTCATAAAATCGCTTTTCATTAGTCCTGTGGACGGGAAAAGCAACGTACACATCTTTTAAGTACCTTTTCACGATACGATTCATGATTCATCCCTCCCTGAATGAAAGTGTGTCAATATGTTCCCTATGCCTGAATGAAGAAGCTCGTATTCCGCTTTTAATTCTGACAGATAGTCGAACCCGGAATTTTCAATATGATAGTAGATTCTGGACATTCGCCGTCCTACCTGTCTGCGTTCGCTTGAAATGTATCCATGATCCTCCAGACGATAGAGTGCGGGATAGAGCGAACCTTCTGTTAATTTGATGATCCCGTTGGAATATTCCTCTATCAGCTGCACGATCTGATATCCGTAATAGTCATCTTCAGACAAGATTGACAGGGCTATCAATTCTATATTGTTTACTCTGCGAAGTCCTTCATTTCCGGCCAAAACTTCTTACCTCCACAATTTATATTATCATACCAGAATATCTTAGATGGTCAATACCTAGATGACAAAAATAATTGTTGACAAAAAAATAAACATAGAATATAATGCAAAACATGAAGCGAAGAAATACACGTGAAGAAAGTGTGGTTTCAGACTTCAAATGTTATTAAAGACTAAGGAGGGAGATTTGAAATGAAAAAGAAAACCAGGAAGAAGATGGCAGCATTGTTGACAGCCGCAATATTTTCATTTGGGCTGGGAAGCATAAATGCGGGTGCAGCAAGTTGGACAGCATCACATGTGAATATCACTGGAGCTCCGTCAAGTGAAAGTACTATTGATTATATTACGGTCTATCATCGAGCAGCCGGGGCGAGTGCGGTATGTAATTATAATAGTCATACGAATTCAGCTGCAGATGGTGCTTATACATATATCGGTTGTACAAACTATTCTATGACGACAGTATCAATATACAATATAGCCACTAAAACCTGCAAGCCATCTGTTGGATCCCCCACAGCAGATATAGCTGTAAATTATAAGATTTCAGCAAAAACACTTACGGCTAATGATACTTTTTGGACGAAAGGAAATATTACAAAGATTAGCTGAAACTTTGCATGAAAATTATTTTTGACAATTAACATAGTGTTTGTGTACAGCATGATGGGCAGGGGAGAAATCCCCTGCCCGATTATAAGAGGAAAATATACATGAAAAGCAGAGAAAAGATTTTTGGTGTGGCTCTGTCTATATCAGTCATTTGTGTGTCCATTTCTTCTGACACCGGAGAAATTGCTTGTGCATTGGAGAATATACAGACGGCTTCTTTGTCTGAATTGGCGAGTACTGCCGAGGATATGGAGTCTATATTTGACGCCTGCGACAATCTGGTCATATCGGAAGACTTTGCTCTTGCACTGCCTGATGGATTTTCACAGGTTTACGAGTATATTACTTCGACCCCCATAGATGTGGACATGAAAGAATATTATGATGACTTTATAGAAATGTTCGAGTGTCTGTTTCCGAATCATGAGCTTAATGATGATTATTTGTTTTATACGGGAGGAAGTTCTGAGCTTATATATGACGAGACAGGAAAAATAGTACAGGATTTTAACAAAGTCGAAGATTGGTATGAAAAACTTGCTTCCGGAGAAGAGGGACGTGTGAATTTTTTATATGATGAGACATGGCTGCGAGATATGACAGAATGGCAGTCGCCGGTCTGTCTCGAACTTTCGAATCCGATTGGCTTTGGATACGCAGTCATTAATAAGGGAAAAACTGTGGAATTGAATGGCGCCAGAGTGTATGATGAGGCTATACAGGCTGAGCGGTATCCACTACTGGAAAGCTATGATCCATGTGACTGGCTGGAGTATGTCGGTGCCTATTCACCGGACAGCAGGGAAAGCTTTATGCTTTTGGATAAAGAAACATCGATCTATGAGGCAGTAAATTTTTTTGAGGAATATATCAATGCACTGCCATGTCCCGATAATGCTAATATGTGTACGGTGGTGACTGATGTAGAAGTATATGTAGTCACGGAGAACGTATATGGTTATTATTTCCTTACGACAAAAGAGTACCAGGGACTGCCCTTTGATCATATGCGCTCCGGGACACAGCATTCCGAATTCTCTGATTATACCACGACAGGTGGGAACGCATTTATGGTAGAAAGTGATGACGTAGATGTTGTTTATGGTTATTACAGACAACAGGATGTTGTTGAGGAAAGAGCATTTGATGAGATTGTGACTGCTGAAGCAGCTTCCAGGATAATCAGTGAGAAATTGACAGACAGCGTCGTGTTTGAAGTCGAAAAAATGGAACTGGTCTATACGGAAATGCCGGGTAAAACAGATGATGGAACGGTCGATGTTGAGAATCCGTCGAGCACTGTTTCTTCTGCGTGGAAGTTTACTCTTTACAATCCGAATGATGATTTGAATTATGTCTGTTATATTGATGCTGTTGATGGAGATGATTTCAGGTATTATAAGACGCCGGGCAACCAGGAGTAATGACGATGGTTTTCAGAAATATTAAAATAAATTTTCATAAAATTCTGACAGGTTATGGCTTTTATATCTGTGTAATGTTTACGACATTTCTTTGCTTTTTTACAAATATATATGAAGATTATGGAAATGGAAACAGCTACTCTGTAATCAGTTCGATTATGAATTTCAAGAGAGATTTTATGCTTAATGATACAGCTTTCTGCTCGTTTGAGATCATGCAAAAGGGAGCCGGAAGCTGGCTTTCATTGTTTATTCCTATCATCTCTGCATTTGCGTTTGTGCCGTTAGTATGTGATGAATACGAGACAAAATCTGTTCGATTTGAGATATTCCGTTCATCAAAGCGGGAGTATTTTATGGCAAAATTTCTTTCTGCCGGTTTTTGCGGAGGACTCGCGGTTATGATGGGTTTTGCCCTGTTTGTACTGATAGAGTTTACTTTGTTTCCGAACATCATTGAGTATGAAACAGCTTTGCGCTCAATGTATGAGGAGGAACTGGGTTATCGGTTTCCTGATTTTGCACGAAGCGGTTATGCGTTCTTGACGGCAAAAAAAATGGGCGAAATGTTTCTTTATGGGACATTTTGCGCTGTTCCTGGCATCATTCTGACAAGCATCATGCACAACAAGTATCTTGTTATGTGTATCCCTTTTTTTCTGAAATATGGGTTGAACCAGACCTGTGTAAGAATTCAATCAAATGCAATAAAAAAATTGCAGATATGCATATGGGACTTTTGAAAGTCAGTTCTGCCATGAATCCTGACGCGCTTTCCTGTCTTTCACAATATAGCGAGGAAGACAGGAGACTGGTATTGATCTGCAGCGGAGCAGTTGTAGCTGTTGCGTTTGTATTCTATATCATCCTGTGTACAGGGAGGCTTGACTGCAGTGAATAAAAATATCAGATGCGCTTTTACCGTTGCTCAAAGTGAATATGTGAAGTGGATAACAAATCCGAGAATTATCATAACAGGCGTTATGCTTGTGTTTATGAAGACACTTGCTGTTGATCCGCTGTTAGAACGTGCGGCTAAAATCGGCTTTACACTGGACGTGCTGGAGCCGTTTGTTGCAATTGGAAATTCGGGAGTCCTTGTTATGATCATGCCATGTGTTTTTATGGTGCTGATCAGTGACTACCCCAAAATGACGGGAAATACGTTGTTTTTTGTTCAAAGAACCGGGAGATGGAACTGGTTTGCCGGACAGATCCTGTTTTTGTTTTATACGATTCTCAGTTTTTTATTTGTGGTCTTAATCGGAGGCATACTTTTATCACAGGGAAAGTTTACAGGTACATGGAGCGATGTGGTTACAAAATATGATGCATTATACCCGGAAGAGGCAGGCAACTTTACTTCACAGCTTCTTCCCTCGAATCTGTATAATCAGATACCGCTTATTACTGCGACTGTACAGACTATTATGCTTATGGCGGCTTATATGTTCCTGCTTGCTATGGTTATCTATTTTTTCAGATTGATTCACATACAGTCATTTGGACTGCTTTTCGCGGCTTTTGTTGTTGCGGCAGGAGTTATCACCTGCTCTTTGAAATCGAAAACCATGTGGTGCTTTCCTATGGCTAATACGATTGTCTGGCTTCATTATGATGAGATTCTTGATGCTCCGATTTTTCCTGTTTGGTTTTCTTATGCATATTTTGGAATCACAGATATCACAATTATGGGAATTAATCTTATCGCTGTTAAACGGCTCGAATTTACTAATATAGAACAGGTGGAGTAAAGTTGGATAATATAATTAATGTGGCAGACGTAAGTCTAACGATTGGCAAAACTAAAATTCTGAAAGATATCGATATTGGTTTTGAAAAAGGAAAAATACATGGGCTTATTGGCAGGAACGGAAGCGGCAAAACTATGCTTTTGAAATGCATTTGCGGCTTTGTAAAGCCGACAGGCGGAATGATAACGGTTAATGATAAAATTGTAGGGAAAGAGATTGACTTCCCCCAAAATATGGGGATCATCATTGAAACGCCAGGGTTTATTCCTTATTATTCCGGATATAAAAACCTGAAGCTGCTTGCCGGTCTGAACAAAAAAGTTGGTAAAGCTGAAATTGTTCAAACCATGGAGCAGGTTGGCCTCGATCCCTCTTTAAAAAGACACGTTAGAAAATACAGCCTTGGAATGCGTCAGCGCCTTGGTTTGGCTCAGGCTATGATGGAAGATCCGGAACTGCTTATTCTTGACGAGCCTATGAACGGTCTGGATAAAGATGGTGTCAATGAAATAAGACAATACCTGCTGTCCCTTAGAAAAAAAGGAAAAACTATTTTGATCTGTTCTCATTCGGCTGAGGATATCGAAGTGCTCTGTGACACGGTCTGTGAGATGAATCGTGGTTCCTTGTCAAGAATAAAATGCTCTAACTGAAAAATGCACCTTACGAGAACCGTACGCTCGGTGCTGTGAGAGGACGGCGGTTAATCACCGCCTCCTACTCGATCAGCGTCTTTATGGCATACTATGCGGTGGTTATTTCCGCGTCGATCAGCTGCACATACATATATTCCCCCTCGTAATATGTATCAAAGATTCCGCATACGGTGATCTCGCTGCCAAGCTCCGGGTAATCGTCAGGATAGGAATAATCCCCGTCAAGCACGAACTCAATGCCCTGTGAGCAGCAGGCCGTAGCATCCGCGATCAGGCACGCATAGTAGATCTTCGCTTCCCCTTCATACACGGAAAATGTTCCGCTCATCCGTACTGTCTTTCCCTCATATTTATCCGGGTCTGTCATCATATTGCTGACCTCCGCGTAGACCACGGTGCTGCTTAAGGAAGTCAGATCCACGTCAAAGCCGGTATAAGCGGAAGTGGAATCGTTTTCTGTGTCAGTTGCTCCGTCAGTTGCTCCGCAGCCGGATAAATTGCAGACCAGAAGCACCAGGGTCATGAGAAACGCAAATCTTTTTGTTGATTTTTTCATCGGTATTTTCCTCCAATCATGAAATTGTTCAGTATCTTCAAAGTTATTTGATCATACCAATTATTGAAAACAGCACGAATCCGGCAAGATCCACTGCCACGATTGTGGAACCAACGGGCGTGCCTGCCAGTATGGAGATCACCATCCCCAGCAGGGCACACACAACGGAAATGACAGCCGAGCAGATCGTTACCCCCTTAAATGTTTTAAAGACTCTCATGGCTGAGAGCGCCGGGAAGATGACCAGTGCGGAAATCAGAAGAGAACCGACCAGGTTCATCGCCAGCACAATGATCACGGCTATGATGACAGCAATGATCAGGTTATACAGATCCGCCTTTGTCCCGGTCGCTTTCGCAAAGTTCTCATCAAAGGTCACCGCAAAAATCTTATTATAGAAGAAGATAAATGCACCCACCACCAAAACGGAAAGAACGACGCAAAGCCAGACCTCCGTCTGATTCAGAGTGAGGATGGATGTGGAGCCGAACAGGGTGCTGCACACATCGCCGGAGAGGTTGGAGCTCGTGGAAAACAGATTCATCAGCAGATATCCGAATGCCAGCGAGCTGACCGAGATCATGGCGATGGCAGCGTCGCCTTTGATCTTTGTGTTGTTTCCTGTCCGCAAAAGCAGGACTGCTGCGATGATCGTAATGAGCAGCACCACCGGCATATCGTTGGTAAAATTGAATACCGCCGCTAAACACATTGCGCCGAAGGCCACGTGAGAAAGGCCGTCTCCGATAAAGGAAAACCGCTTCAGGACCAGCGTCACGCCGAGAAGCGAGGAGCAAAGCGCAATCAGGGTGCCGACGATCAGCGCGTACTGTACAAACGGATACTGCAGATAAAGCGACAGTTTATCGAAAATTGTCATCTCTTATCACCTCCCTCCGGAGTAAAGAACCGGCCGGCATCACTTTTCTGGTATTCCTCTTTTGTACCGAAGAATACAGAATGTCCGATATGGAGAATATGGCTGGCATATTGAAGAGCCGCCTGCATATCATGGGAAACCATGATGATTGTGATCTTATCCTCACGGTTCAGCTCCTCGATCATCTGATAAAAATCCGCGGAAGCCTTCGGATCGAGTCCGGTCACCGGCTCATCCAGAAGCAGCAGGGATTTCGTGGCGCACAGCGCCCTCGCGAGAAGAACGCGCTGCTGCTGCCCGCCGGAGAGTTCGCGGTAACAGCGCCCCGACAGGCTGCCGATATGAAGCCGCTCGATCGCTGCGCGCGCCCGCTCCTTTTCTGTTTTGTTGTAAAACGGGCGCAGGCCGCACCGGCTCTGACAGCCGGAAAGTACGATCTCCCATACGGATGCGGGAAAATCCTTCTGCGCGTCTGTCTGCTGCGGCAGATAACCGATCTGATTCTGTGTCAGGCCGTCGCCCGTCAGGATCTGGCCGGACACCGGCGGCATCAGCCCCAGCAGAGTTTTCATCAGGGTGCTTTTTCCGGATCCGTTTTCGCCGACGATACACAGATAGCTTCCCGGTTCCACCGAGAAATTCAGATCAGGAAGGATAATTTTTCCCTCATATCCGAGAGACAGGTTTTGACAGGTAAGTAACGCCATGATTTTGCCTCCTTAGTTCAACGCCTGCGTCAGCACGTCAAGATTGCTTTCCATAAGGGAAAGATAGGTTGCTCCGGCTTCCACGTCGGCAGATACCGTGGACTGCATGGAGTCCATGGAAAGAATCTGAATATTATCACTACTTGCTGTGGAAACGATGGTTTCCGCAATACTGTGGTCTGTCCCCTCAATTGTCAGGACGGTGGTCAGTCCGAGCTCATCCACCTTTCCCGCAAGGAAGGCGATCGTCTCAAAGCTGGCCTCTGATTCTGCGGAGCATCCCGAAAAGGCCGCGTAATAATCCAGCCCGTAATCATCCGCCAGATAGCGGAATGGGAAGCGGTCGCCGAAAAGAAGAGTGGTATATGCCGCGGCGGACACGGCTTCTTCATACTGTGTATCCAGCGCGTCCAGTTCTTCCAGATAAGCCTGTGTGTTTGCCGTGTAAGTCCCGGCGTTGGCTTCGTCCATCTCACAGAGCCGGTCGCAAATATACTGGCAGATCACTTCTGCGTTTTTCAGAGAAAGCCAGACATGTTCGTCATATTCGGTTTCTTCCTCGTCATTTCCGGCATCTTCTTCCTCAGCTTCCATACCTTCCACCACTTCCTCTTCTTTGACGGAATCCCCGAGAACGTCAAGAAGATTGATCACGGTCATATCCGTATTGGTGACAGTCGCCAGTGCGTCCTCGACCCAGTCGTCTGATTCACCGCCGACATAGATGAACAGATCACAGTTGGAGATGGTAACAAGATCCTCTACGGTCGGCTGATAGCTGTGCAGATCCACGCCGCTGTCAAGCAGCATGGTCAGATACGCCTGCTCCACGGTTTCACCGAGGATCTGTTTGACCCAGTCGTATTCGGGAAAGATGGTAGTGACGATGCTTAAGGTTTTTGCATCCGATTCGTTGCCGGAAGCGGCAGCTCCGATCGAACAGCAGTTGAACAAGCCTGCTGCCAGAGTCAGGCAGAGTAACATGGATAATTTGTTATGCATAAAAAAGAACCTCCGTATTTTGATTCGCAAAATGCGTGAATGATTTAATGTAAAAGCATTGTCAATGGCAAGTCTCGAGCCATGCTTGCATGGCGAAGAGACTGGACATTAGACGATCCTGCGTGCCAGTGGCACGCGTTTAGAACCGACCGAAGCGGAGCAATCAGCTTTATATTTAGTGGTGCCTGCACGACCGGGCATATTCAATTTTGTTTGTGTGGGAAAACACATGAAAAAATAAGGGGTTCAGAAAATTTCCCCTGTATAAGAGAGATTCAATTGGAAAGCTTTACCTTTAAGGAAACAAGTGTATCGGAAAAACTGAAAACAGAAAGCGGCTTTACAGCCGAAGTACATAACGCGGGAACAAAAAGAACCGCTGCGATCACTGCGGCTGCCACAGAAAAACCATGAAGAGTATTTTCACAGGCGGCAATCTGCTCGCAGATCGGGCATTGTTCGCCAAAACAATGGTGGTTGGCATTGTTCACCACATAGAAAGAGGAGAAGCACATTACAAATAAAAGTACCAGAGCAATCACGAATGCTGCCGCACGGTTTTTCTGATTGATCTTTGTCATGGCCAATTCCTCCTTTCCCGGTGTATCCGGTCGCTTTTCATGTTTTCCTGAGCGACTCTGCCGAAAATTTCCACTGCAATGTTTTTCTGAATTATAGCCATCTGTTTTCCAAAAGTCAACAGGTAAAAGGGAATGATCAGGGTTGTTTCACGAAGTTATTTGATGTAAGCATAAGCTCCTTTGATGTGATTG
>JAJQIL010000019.1 GCA_021199235.1 Lachnospiraceae bacterium
GGGACATTTTCTCTTGTGGTATATAAGGACATTATCATAAATGGCCCATAAAAAAAAAGACTTCTTTTAAATTTATACTTGCAAAACAAGCATCTATCTGTTAAAATAGCAACGTTGTGAGTCTGTAAAAACGAACGACTTAATTCAGGGCGAGGAGGTGCAGTCATGGCAAAGTGTGCTATTTGTGATAAATCCGTACATTTCGGCAACCAGGTGAGCCATTCTCACAGAAGAAGTAATAAAATCTGGAAGTCAAACATTCAGAAAGTCAAAGTTAAAACAGGGCCGACTTCTGCAAAGAGAATGTACGTATGTACAGGTTGTCTGAGATCCGGCAAAGTTGAAAGAGCTTAGGTTGGAACACGTAACTGCAAAGATTACCCAACAGTTATGAATAAGCTGAAAATGCAGGCAGCGGATATTTATCCGCTGCTTTTTCACTTTATAGGAAACTTCGTTCCTATAAAGTAAAAACGCTCCGCGAGGATGCGCACTCGCGCGTAAAGAATTATGTCGCTGAAGCGACCGCGCTCGGCGCGAGAATGCGCCAAGGCGCATTCTTTTTTTATGAATCCGGCACAAAGAAATTTCATGCAAAGCAACAGGAATATGCTCATAGGAATTTCGTTCATCCCGCAATTATAAAAAATCATTCTTCCACAAAAAGATTATATCCAAGCATCAGCAAAAAAAGTATGGCGAGAATGCTGATCAGCGCACTCTTAAGAAGCAGATCCGCAATCATACCGATGGCAATCCAGAAACATGTGTATCCAACCAGCCTTTTCATGATATTTCTTTTACACGATACAGCTGTACTGAATCCATACGGCTGCAAAGTCCCTTTTTCCGTAACTGCGAAGGTACTGAACAGTTACTCATTTATATCATTATATGCGCCGGAATGGATTTTATCCTGTGAATCCGCATCATCAGAAGCTTCCTGTCAGAATGTTGTCTCTTCCCCTTCCGCAGCATCATGAATGGCCTCCTGCACATCCGGATCCGCGTCTTCTTTCTCTTTTCCACCGGTAAACCTGTTTACGATATCCGGCACCATATCCAGAACCTTTGTCACCGGATCCTGATTTCTGACATTGACAAGCTTTGTACAGCCATTCTGGATGACGAGAACTGCGCTCGGAGAAATCTTGCCGCCCATGCCTCCTCCTCCGCTGTTCTTTTTATCCTCCGCCTTTGCGGATGCAGCTACGCCGAATGTCACATCCACCAGAGGAAGGATAATCGTATCCCCGACCGTAATAGGATCACCTACAACGGTCTTTGTTGTGATAAAGTCATCCATGCCCTTGAATAAAGATGCCACTGTGTTCTGAAAATTGTCTGCCATATTGTCATTCTCCTGTTCTCGTCAAATTAACGTAAGATATCTTACTTCAGCTTCGAAATACCCGGATCAGTCTGCGCAGCTTCCTGTTTCGAAACGCCCACAAAGCAGAGGAAGCAAGATGAATCAGACGGATGTGCCCGGCTGCTGTCAGCTCCATCTCGAGCATGGTGTCCGTAAACTGCGGTTCGACTTTGATTTCCCTGCAGGATACAGGAAGTATCATATATAAAAGACCGGTAAGTTCTCCGGTCATTGCCGGATCGCCGGTACCAAATCTCAGATAACCTTTCCCTTTTCGTACCCGAAAATGCCGCAGCAGCTGTCTGAACCGTTTCCAGACTTCTTTCACTGTTTCTGCCGCATCATAACGTTCCAGCTTCTGCCGAAAGTCTGCAAGTCTGTATGCCAGTTCCACTGGCTTTTGAACTGCCCTTAAAACACTATTCTTCAGTTGCTGAAACCGTTTCGGTATCTTTCTTATTGTACTGCCAAAAGAACGGATTTTATTCAAAATCCCTGTAAAGAATCTGTCTTTCTGTGCCGGTGCAGAATTTTTGTCTTCTTTTATGCGTTCATTCTGTGCAAAAGCCGGTCTTTCACCTGAGTCTGCTTTTCCCCCCAGCGAGGAAGCCGGTCTTTCACCTGAGTCTGCTTTTTTCCCTTGCGCGGAATCCGGCTTCCTTTCTTCCTTCACTCGTCCTGTCTTAGCGGGTTCCGTCTTCTTTTTTTTCTTTACGTGTCCTGTTCTTGCAGTTTTCTTCTTCTTTTTTTCAGCAGATTGTTTTTTCCTGTTTTTAAAGAAAGCAGTTGCCTTTTGAGGCGATATTCCAAAAATCCGGAATGATACCTGAAGTGCGTTTTGCGGCGGTCCGGAATCCTTTTCCGCAGGCAGACGAAGCACAAGCCGCACGGAAACCAGATGAAGCAGCCAGGTAATGCGTGCTTCCCCATGGGTATCTTCTCCTGTGTGAACCGCAACGAGGCGATACCGCAGAGGAACAAAAAGGACTGCGGCCATTAAGCCGATCACGAGCAGGATCAGCGCCAGCAGCAGGATACCTGTTATTTTCAATACAGTTAAGATAATATGAAGCATGTGCGCACTGTCAGCCCTTTTTCCAGAATATATTTAAAACTATCCTGTATTTTCGCAGCAATAACCGTTCCATACCTTCACAGTTTTAAATATTTTTTCAAATCCGCCGATCCGGTCTCCCGAAAGACCTTATCCACGATCTGAACCAGCAGTTCTTTCGATTCCTGTTCTCCAGACACGGCTCCTATGATCAGTATTTTTCCGAGATCGTAGTAGTTCTCATTCAAAAGCTTCTGCGGTATGATCTCCAGCTGATTGCTGCTTTGGTCCATTCGGACCAGAAGAAGATGCAGTCCGGGAATCCCCCGGCCTTTTTCAACCATCCGTATGATCCGTCTCTTCTGTCCCTGAAACGTCTCGCCAAGATACAGATTGCGATACCAGTATAATCTCATCCGCTGCACCTTCATATAATGTCATAGATTCGCTCTGCGAATCTGTGACGCAGACAGTCGCATCGCCGAAGGCGATTCTGCATGCGGCTGTTCTCCGTATAATGTCATAGATTCTCTCTGCAAATCTGTGACACAGACAATGTTAAAATGCCGAAACCCCGCACTTAGCCGTTACGCGGAATCCCGGCATCATCCGGAACGAAAATCAATAATATTTTCTGCTTCCCCAAAGATTGTTCTTTTTTAAACTCAGATACTCGCTGTAGGCTTTTTCAAGAATCATCTTCTCATTGGAAAACTTAAGCAGATGATATGCTTCATGATACTTATAGTACCCGGAATCTACAAAGTATTCTTCACGCTGCGGCTTGCTGTAATAGCTGTCCGCCATCATCAGATACCAGTGTACATCTTTGGCGACCGTATCCTCCGGCACATTGAATGTATACTGACTTTTTCCGATATATTTGATAATCGCTGCTTTGACTCCGGTCTCCTCCAGAACCTCCCGGGAAGCGGTCTCTTTGAAATCCTCTCCTTCTTCTACGGTCCCTTTCGGCAGCACCCAGCCTTCATACTTGTTCCGATAGCTTTTGTACAGAACCAGTATTTTCCCCCTGAAAATAACCACACCGCCACAGCTTATTGCTTCGATCATTGCAATCCCTCCTGTTTGCGTGTGTCCCATGAATGGAACAAGTATAACTCTTTTTCAAAAAACACGCAACTGGAAATCGGATTTATTTTGCCGAAGCTAAAATTTCAGTCTGCCACATAATTATAATAGGCCTGAAACACCTGAGAGGCAATCGGTACCGCTGTATCGCTTCCGGCGCCGCCGTCTTCCGCAATCACAACCACGACCAGATCAACATCATCACTGGAAGAGTAACCCACAAACCAGGAGTGCGTCCCGCCGTTTGCGTCGGAGCCATATTCTGCGGAGCCTGTCTTGCCGGCAACCGTAAAATCATACCAGCCAAGAGAGGTCGTCGTTCCGCTGATCACGGTTTCCTCCATAAATTCATTTAAAGTTTCCGCTTCCTCGGTTGTCATAAGACGTTTGTATTTTGTGGCGCTGTTTTTGGAAACGAGCGTACCGTCGTCCGCTTCAATATAATCTACCAGATACGGGCGCATCATAATACCGCCGTTTGCCACGGTAGCTGTGATCAGAGCCATGTGAAGCGGTGTCACCAGAGTCTCTCCCTGTCCGATGGCGGTCTGCATAATCTCACCGTAGGATGCAGAACTGCTCAAACTGAAAGAGGATGCACTGTGCTGAAGCGAGGTCGGCAGGGAATCGTTAAACAGGAATTCCTCACATACTTCAGCAAGGCTGGTGCTTTGCAGGCTTAGACCAATATTGGCAAAGGCCGTGTTGCAGGATTTTGCAAAAGCGGTCTTTAAGTCCAAAGTACCGTGCACCTTATTATTATAGCAGTGAATGGACGCACCGCTTTCTTCATAAGTGCCCTCACAATCAAATGAGAAATTTGTGTATGTCGTCGGATTTTCACGCATATAAGCCAGTGTCGTCAGAATTTTAAAGGTCGATCCCGGCGGATAGAGTCCCTGCGTTGCCCTGTTTAAAAGGACGCTGCTGGAGCTGTCGTTGACCACCTGTTCCCAGATTTCCTCAATCTCATTCGGATCAAAATCCGGTTTGGAGACCATCGCCAGGATTTTGCCGGTATCCGGCTCCATCGCGATCACCGCGCCGTTATAGCTGCCAAGCGCACTGTAAGCAGTCTGCTGCAGCGTTGTGTTCAGCGTCGTGTACACGGAATCTCCCATCTGCTTCTCATCTTCTGATTCCTCGCGCAGCTGTGTCAGAACCGACGTATGGGAGGTCATCAGGTCAGAATTGCTGGTCGATTCCAGCCCGGATTTCCCGTTTGACGAATAGCCGATCACATGTGCAAATACATTGCCATACGGATAAATTCTTGTCTCCGTTCCGTCGTCACTCACGCTCGTATAGGCGAGTGTCTGCCCATCGGAAGAGTAGATGGAACCGCGAATATATTTGTCTTCGTTCGCATCCTGTTTTGTATTATAGGAACTGGAATTCAGCGAATCTGCTTTCCAGACATTCAGATATATGAGATATCCGATCATGATGATGAACAGAAACACAAAACCATATGTTACAATCCCCAGCGCCGTATTTCTTCCTTTTTTATCTTCTGGTTCTGTCTCCGGATCAAAATGTATCTCGCGAACCTTTACCGGTATTTTCTGTTCATTCTCAGATTTTTTACCACGATGTCCGGAAGGCTTTTTGTTATTCATAAAAGTCAATGCCTCCTTAACCAAAGATCAAAAAATGTATCAGTTATCAATTTCATTCTTTTTGAGTACGCTTCCGTTTGTCTTCTTTCCTGCCAAAGATGGAAGAGCGGGATTTAGAAGCATTCTCTCCGTCGTTTTCATCTATACGATTCATGGAACTGTACTGTGATTGGGCATTTGGTCTATAGTAGCCGGACTGAGACGAATATCCGTTTGCTCCGTTGTATCTCATACCGGAATCCTGCGGCGGATAACCGTTCGGGTTATAATATCCCGTGCCCGTACTCTGAGGCGGATAACCGTAGGGTCCATACAGCTTGCGAAGTTCCTCAGCATATCGCTCCGCTTCTTTCTCTTCACGGCTTGCCACTTCGTCATTACGAAGCATGTAAAGGCCCTGCACAATAGCCAGCATGATGATTGTACTGAGCACAGAGCTGCCTCCATAGCTTACCAGAGGGAGTGTGACACCGGTCAGAGGAATCAGCTTGATCGTGCCTCCGATCGTCAGAAACACCTGTACCGCATAGGTCGTGCCAAGTCCCACGGCAACCAGCCGATAATAACGATTGGTCAGCTGCATCCCGATATTGATGATCATAATAAAACAGCTCATACAAATCAGAATGAGACAGATTCCGAATATCGCTCCGAGTTCTTCCGCAATCGCTGCGAACATCATGTCCTGCTCTACAATTGGAATGGCAGTCGGAGAACCCTGAAACAGCCCGGTGCCAAACCATCCGCCGGCAGCTATGGAAAACAAAGCCTGAGCGGTCTGATACCCGGTCTGCTGGTAGTCAGCAAAAGGATCGAGCCACGCCTGCACACGAACCCGCACATGGGAAAAAAGAAAGTACGCTCCCACTCCGCCGACACCGCCGGCAAGCAGCCCTGCCAACGTATAAAATGGATTCTTTGTAGCAATAAAAAGCATCACCAGATAGGTCAGAAAAAAAATAACCGCGCTCCCCAGGTCTTTTGATATCACCAGGATCAGAACATGCGACGCTGCAAGTACCGTCGCAATCACAATCCGGCGAAAATCTCTGGCATGGGTCAGAAGACCTGCTATAGCGAACACATATATGATTTTTACAAATTCAGACGGTTGAAACGAGAAACCACCGATCGATATGGAAAGCTTTGCTCCATAAGTTGTCCTTGCAGCCACAGCGACCAGTCCGAGCATACCAATTCCTAACAGAGTATATACATAATACATTTTTGTGATAAACCGGAGTTTACGGATGATAACCGGAATCAAAAGCGCGAGTACTGTCGCGGCGGCCACAATAACAAACTGTTTGCGGCACTCATCATAATCAAGCCGCCCTATCATAATAAATCCAATGCACAGCAGCATACACATATTATTAATCAGCAGCCGGGACGCAAGCGGGTATAAGACACGGAAAAGGATCAGTGTCAAAGCAAAATACAGCACCTGCGCACCGTAAAAAAGGATCACCTCAAAATCTCCGTACTGCAGATAGATCAGGGCATATCCCGTAAAATGCAGAAAAAACATCAGCATGTTCTGGCACAAAAAAAGGTACTGTCTGGAATCCTCGTCCTTTTTACGAAAGACGGTATAACACTGCAGTGTGTAAAACGCCATCAGAATAATCATCAGATATTTGGCTACCTGATAGAGCAAATTTGTCATTATTACTCCACTCCCCTTTTAAAGTGACCTCTTGTTCCCTCCGTATCCGTCTGCCTTCCCCGATTCACAGCACTCTCAGACAGCCCTCTTTTACTGAATGTTTCTGCAAAGCATCCGGCGGTCTTCAGAATTCGCATTGTCTCCTCTCCTGTCTCTATCGTAAAGGAAATGCGCAGGAACGGAACAGGAAGATGCTTCAGCTGTTCCCCGCATCCGAAAAGCCGAAGCGGTACTGAATTATATATCGTATTAGTGCAAAAGCGGCAGCGGGTCAGCACCGGGAACCGTATCTGTTTTCGGTCGCGCAGCCAGATCAGTTCCGGTTCCGCACTGCCTCGTTTTTTCCCGTCTGCACAGAATTCCTTCCTGTAACAGACCGAGGTGTTTTTTCTGACACATTGTGCAGACTGCATCAAAGGCTGAAACCCGTACAGAATCTGCTCGGTATCAGCGTTTGCAACTGTGTATAGTTCTTTTTCATTCAGTTCCGCAGGAAGAGTCAGGCGGGTGATCCCCTCATTACGAAGAAATTCCTGCGCTTCCCGGTTACATGTATAGAGAGATTCCCCGGATGCAAACAGATGGTCCGGGTAACGTTCCTTTAAAAAAACCAGTTCATCGATCGATGAAACCAGAAAACCATCCAGCTGTGAAAACAGATCACAGACATTCGGATCAGTCAGCACGGCTTTTCCGGATACACGCAGTACCGGAGGACACACGAAAAAGCAGCGGATATTGCGTGAGCGCAAACTATCTGCTTTCTGAGCCAGCAGCCGGCATGAGTCCGCAAGCGAGGTGCCGCACCCAAGAAGCATCGAATCCAGATATACCGTCTCAGTATTTTCAGAAACCGTACTGTGCTTATCTTCTTTCAAAAATGCAAGAAGCGCGTCCAGCTGCTCCGGCAGCGTAACAAGAAAGGTATACCTTTTCGAAGGATCCACAGTTCTGCGTGTCCTGTCATAAGGAATTCCATCATATGAAGCCCTGTCATAGGAACAGCCTGCCGGACATCGGCGTTCTTTCTCTGATAAAATCTTCTCCCGGAGCTGCTGCAGGCAGTCCCTGCGCAGTTCATTTAATAAACTCACAGGCAAAAACAGACCATCCGCCAGGTCAACTTCCAGATTTTCAAATTCAAATTCTGTTCCGCCGGTCTTTTTCATCCGGCGCTGCACTTCTTCCGCCGTAGCCTGTGCGGTACGGGCCCTGTCAGGAATTCCGCCGGACACTTCCACCGATTGATCTGAATCTGTCCAGACTCTAAGTATAACAGGCTCATTCGGATAAATCCTTAATACACCATTAATTTTTACCTTCGAATTTTCTTTCAGAAATTGTCGGTTGTTTTCATTTTTCTGCCAGGCTATCTGTGCGCTCTTTGCCCGAGGTCTGTTTAAGGTGACCATAGCAGAAATGTTGTGCGTATAGTAACCATGTGAAAAACCGCCGCGGTCAAAAAGGTCCAGAAGAGCACGCAGGTCTTCTTCCTTGACGCGATAGCCGTCACGCCCCTTTTGGGCATACTGATCCAGATACTTCCGGTAAATGGACGTGACACCGGCCGTATACTGCGGTGACTTCATGCGTCCTTCTATCTTAAAAGAGGCAATCCCTGCGTCTGTCAGCTCCGGCAGCAGATCCAGTGTACACAAATCCTTCATACTGAGAGGATATTGATCAGAAAAAGCATTTTTGTCTTTTTTCCCACGGGCAGAAGAAACAGGCTTTGCCCCGGATGTTTCCACATCGTACGGCAAACGACATGGCTGCGCACAGCGGCCACGGTTCCCGCTTCTTCCTCCGAGCATACTGCTGAAAAGGCAGCGGCCGGAATAACTATAGCACATGGCGCCATGGACAAAAGTCTCGACTTCTATACCAGTCTGTACGATCGAACGGATTTCCTGAAGAGACAGTTCTCTGGCAGGTACGACGCGGCTGACGCCTTTGTCGAGTAAAAACTGTGCACCCTCAGGCGTTGTGATACTCATCTGAGTACTGGCATGAACCGGCATTTCCGGAAAATTCTCCCTTATAAACTTCAGAACCCCCAGATCCTGCACAAGGACAGCATCCACACCGCGGCAATACAATGGTTCAAGAAAATCAAACAGCTGATTTTCCAGTTCATCCTGCTTTAAAAGGGTATTTACAGTAAGATACAGCTTTTTACCGCGCAGATGACAGTATTCAATACCATCGATTAGTTCTGATTCCGTCGGGTTATCCGCATATGCCCTGGCTCCGAACTGAAGGCCGCCGACATAGACTGCGTCCGCACCGGCGTTAACAGCGGCCCGGAGCGCCTCAATGGATCCCGCCGGAGAAAGCAGCTCCGGCAATCTGTTCATTTTCATATATCTGTTTCACCTTTAAATGATGAACAGCTGCAATGCCTCAGAACAATTGCAGCTGCCTCTTATCTGATTTCTTACCGATGGCTCTTTATCTGAGCTTCCAGCTGAATTGCTTCTTTCTGAAGCTCTGCATTCCGATCCTCCAGCGTCTGTATCTGCTTTTCAGCGTTTTCTACACGGATCTGTGAAGTAATCAGTTCATGACGAAGCTCGTAGATATCCCGATCTTTTTCGGTAAGGCTCTGTTCCAGTTCTTCCACTTTATTTTTCATTTTAAAATAATCGTCCGCAATATTCAGATTCAGCAGGATTCCCTTCATATCCGGCGATAGCCTCTGATACCCATCCAGATTACGAAGCTCAGAAATCTTGCTGTTAAGATATGCGGCAACACGCTGAAGGTATTCCTCACTCTCATACCCGCTGAGCGTATAGATTTTACCGGAAATAATGACCTGCGTACTGTTTTTGGCTGCCATATACGTTATCCCCCGATCCCCTGAATATATATTTAAATCAAATGTAACTGTTCAGTACCTTCACAGTTACGGGAAAAAGTCCATTTAAAATCGCTGCGCGATGGGACTTTTCCTGTAGAATATATGTTTTCATACGTACCTCGCAGCGAGTGCGAGGTACTGTACTGAATAGTTACAATCAAATTACAATTGCTGCTTTTATTGACCAGACAAATGCTTCCTTGCAAAGTCTGTGACCACACGGCCTTTGGGAGTGCGGTTCAGAAAACCATTTTTTATCAGGTAAGGCTCATAAACATCCTCGATGGTGCCGGAGTCCTCACCTATAGCGGCTGCAAGGGTGTCCAGTCCGACAGGACCGCCGTTGAATTTGTCTATCATAAGAGTGAGGATTGAGCGGTCTATCGAATCCAGGCCATAACGATCCACTTCCAGCAGATCCAGCGCCTCACAGGCGACCGCCGCCGTAATACGGCCATCATAACGCACCTGCGCGTAATCTCTCACCCGTTTGAGCATCCGGTTGGCCAGTCGGGGAGTTCCTCTGGAACGTCTGGCAATCTCAAGCGCGCCGCGATTGTCAATCTCCACCTGCAGGACAGCCGCAGAACGAAGCACAATTGTCTGAAGTTCTTTTTCAGTATAATATTCCAGATGATTAACTACGCCAAAACGATCCCTGAGAGGTGCACTCAGCATACCTGCCCGCGTAGTGGCGCCGATCAGAGTATAATGCGGTAGATCCAGACGCACGGAACGCGCCGCGGCGCCTTTTCCGATCATAATATCAATCGCAAAATCCTCCATGGCCGGATAAAGGACTTCCTCCACCTGACGGTTGAGCCGATGGATCTCATCGACAAACAGCACGTCGCCCTCCTGAAGATTATTCAAAATTGCTGCAATCTCTCCAGGCTTTTCAATCGCCGGACCGGAAGTGATCTTGATATTCACATCCATTTCATTCGCGATAATGCAGGCAAGTGTCGTCTTTCCAAGCCCCGGCGGTCCATAAAAAAGCACATGATCCAGAGCGTCTCCTCTGGCTTTTGCCGCCTCAATATAAATCTTCAGAGTGTCCTTCACCTTTTCCTGACCAATATAATCCTGCAAAAGCTGCGGCCGCAGACCGGTGTCCAGCCGGACATCTTCCTCCGTCGCATCCGTTGCGATGATTCTTTTTGCCATAATATTTCCTCACACAGCCAAAGAATAGTGTCTGTAACTTAGATGTAACTATTCAGGGCAGTACTTCGTAACTGTGAAAGTACTGAACAGTTACGCTTAGATTTTCTTCAGCGCAAGCTTCAAAATGGTTTCTGTATCCATATTTTCCGTAATCTCACATCGATTCACCGCACGCAACGCTTCCCCGGCAGAATAGCCAAGAGCCGCCAGCGCCTGCACCGCCTCATCTCTGGCCTCAGAATGTATCACGTTCGCAGCCGTCCCGGGATTCTGTTGTGAGGATGAAAGCCGATGCTCAAACGCATCTTCCAGACTGAGCTTGTCCTTCAGTTCCAGAATCACTTTCTGTGCGCTTTTGTTGCCAATGCCAGGTGCTTTGGCGATCGTCTTTACATCGTCTGAGAGGACCGCGAACCTGATGTCATCCGCAGTCAGCACGGAAAGGACGCCAAGAGCGGCCTTCGGTCCGATTCCGCTGACATTGATCAGCAGACGGAACATCTCCAGGTCGTCCTCCTGTAAAAATCCGTAAAGCCGGATGGCATCCTGACTGACGCTCATCCAGGTAAAAACCTGAGCTTCCTGTCCTGTGCCAGGCATATTCGAAATATCACGCCCCGAAACATAGACCTGATAGCCGACCTGATTCACATCCAGAATCAGCACATTCTCATACACTGCAGCAACGATTCCCTTTAAATATGCTATCATATCAATTCTTCTCCATTTATGTACAGCCGGTGTAATCTGAACACCATGTTCTGTTTCACAGGCTGTCCCGCATTTGGGGCAGACGCTTCAGAATCCCGGAAGATAAAAGTCCGATCACCAGACCTGTCACCAGCCCGGATAAAAGCAGTACCGGAAGATAATAAAACAGATTCAGGTTCTCCACAAGAAAAACCGCCACGATCAGCTGCGCGATATTGTGAGCCATTCCGCCGCAGATACTGACCCCTGTGACGGAAAAGAAACCCAGACGTTTCATGGCCGCCATCACTGCCAGACTGAAAACTGCTCCCGCAAGACTGTAGGCGATGGAAAACAGGTTTCCAAACAAAAATCCGCTAAGCACAACGCGCACGATTGAGACGCAGAATGCAGACGGCACCCCTAACAGATACAGCATCACCAGAGACATGCTGTTTGCCAGACCAAGCTTAATCCCGGGGATCCCGTAAAATACCGGAAAAAGAGATTCCACATAGCTTAAGATCATGGCCAGTGCGGTAAACATTCCCAAATAAGCAACCTTTGCTTTCATACGTCTGACCTCGTCCTGAATCGTAATCTACCGCTTTTTCCGGCTGTTCGTAATCCTTTCCTGCCGACCTGATGTATTCTATCCAACCACGGCGTCATATCCTTCCTCAGTCGAACCGTCGGAATCGCCGTTCACCACCTGCACAACGACACGATTGGGGAGACAAACGATCATCGTACCGCTGACTGAAATGGCACCCTGCCGGATACACAGACTATCCGGGCAGTCTGCTTCAGACATAAAGACCTTCCCGCCTGAAATAACCAGAACATTCGTATCATTAATATAGACTGTCTGATCTGTATCAAGAGAATAAGTACCGTAGACTTCTCCATTCACCTGCACGACTACACAGGCGCCTCCGGTCTGAAAAAAGCGACGCCCGATCAGCATGGCTGCACAGAATACGCCAACCACCAGAATCAGCCTGAAATCCGCTTTTTTCATGTGTTCTCTCCTGTACAATGCATACCAACTTCCGTTTACTATAACATAAAAAAAGGATAAAATCAATCATGTGTTCGATTCTATCCTTTTTTATGGGCCATTTATGATAATGTCCTTATATACCACAAGAGAAAATGTCCC
>JAJQIL010000076.1 GCA_021199235.1 Lachnospiraceae bacterium
ACATGTGGTTAGAATTTGCTGTAGTTACAATTTATCCCCGGGAATTCAGGATTAAAGATACAAGAAATTTTTATGTTCACGCATATGGTTCAATTGATTTAAATGCTGTATGGAGTACGATGATCAATGATATTCCGTCTTTGAGAATATCATGTTCATTAATTATTAAGAATACCTGAAACTATTGTTGTACAATTATAGGAGAGGAAATAACTATGCTGGAATTTAAGTATGACACGCAATTATTAATCGAGGGCGAGAATCTGGACGAGGATGTGATCAGTGATTATTTTACTGAAAATTTCAAGGGCGACTGTCTTCTTGCAGTCGGCGACGAGGAACTGATCAAGATTCATTTCCACACCAATGAGCCGTGGAAAGTGCTTGAATACTGCGCTTCCCTTGGCGAGATCTATGATATCGTGGTGGAAGACATGGATCGCCAGTCCCGTGGGCTGAAGGGCTGAAGAACAGAAAAACAGAAAGCAGAAGAACAGAAGAACAGAAGAACAGAAGAACAGGGAGTGACAGACATGGATATGACAATCCGGCCGAGGCGGCTGCGCGGCAATGAGGTACTGCGCAAGATGGTACGGGAGACACGTGTGGATGCGTCGTCTCTGATTTACCCGATTTTTATCAAAGAAGGGACGGATATCAAAGAAGAGATTCCGACGATGCCGGGACAGTATCGCTACAGTGTGGACCGCATGGGAGAAAAGCTGCAGTCGCTTCTTGATGCGGGCGTAAAAAGCGTGATGTTTTTTGGTATTCCGGATCAGAAGGATGAAGCGGGAAGCGGCGCTTACGCGGAAAACGGAATCATTCAGAAAGCTCTGCGCCAGGCAAAGCGGGATTTTCCGGGCATGTATCTGATCACGGATGTCTGTATGTGTGAATATACCTCACATGGACATTGCGGCGTACTCGCCAAATCACCGGTGGAAACGCCCCCTTGCTGCGCTTCGGCGGCAAGTCGCGGCTCCAATGAAAAAATCGCTTCGCGATTGGGAGCCGCTCAGGTGACGGTGGACAATGACCGGACTCTGGAGCTGCTTGCGAAGACGGCGGTTTCCCATGCAAGGGCGGGCGCGGATATGGTGGCTCCGTCGGATATGATGGATGGACGGGTGGCTGCGATAAGAGCCGCGCTGGATGAGGAAGGCTTCCTGAATGTGCCGATCATGTCCTATGCGGTGAAATATGCGTCTGCTTTTTACGGACCTTTCCGTGACGCGGCAGGCAGCGCGCCGGCGTTTGGCGACCGCAGAAGCTATCAGATGGATTACCACAACAGCCGCGAAGGTATCAAGGAAGCGCTTCTCGATGTGGAGGAGGGCGCGGATATTATTATGGTAAAACCGGCGATGTCCTACCTCGATATGGTGACGAGAATCAAAGAGGTGACGGATGTGCCGATTGCATCTTACAGTGTGAGCGGCGAGTACGCAATGATCAAGGCTGGAGCGCAGCTGGGCTATATTGATGAGGAAAAAATCATCTGTGAGACAGCCATCTCCGCGTTTCGCGCGGGCTGCGATATTTATCTGACGTATTTTGCGGAGGAGATTGCGAAGTATATCCATGAGGGGAAGATCGGATAGAAGAAAAGTTTCGGGTAACATTTAGAAAGGCAGATGAACGGAATGACAAAATCAGAAGAATTATTTCAGAGAGCCTGTAAGGTGATCCCGGGCGGGGTCAACAGTCCGGTGCGCGCGTTTGGCTCTGTTGGGCAGACACCGCGGATGATCGCTTCTGCTCATGGCGCGTATATGACAGATGAGGATGGCAACCGCTACCTTGATTTTGTCGGCTCATGGGGGCCGATGATCCTGGGGCATGATGACCCGACGGTGCGTGAGGCCGTGATCGCGGCCTGTGCGGACGGCTTAAGCTTTGGCGCGGCGACCAGACGGGAAGTCGAGATGGCGGAACTGATCTGTAGCTCTGTACCGAATGTGGACATGGTGCGTATGGTCAATTCCGGTACGGAGGCTGTGATGAGCGCGATCCGCGCGGCGCGCGGTTTTACCGGCCGTGATAAAATCGTCAAGTTCATGGGCTGTTACCACGGACATTCGGACGCACTGCTGGTGCAGGCGGGTTCCGGCGTGATGACGGCAGGAATCCCGGACAGTGCCGGTGTGCCGCAGGGCTGTACGAAGGATACGCTTTCCGCTGTTTACAACGATCTGTCCAGCGTCGAACGACTTTTTGAGGAATTTCCGGACGGGATTGCCGCGGTGATCGTGGAGCCGGTCGGCGCGAATATGGGTGTTGTGCCGCCGGTCAAAGGATTTCTGCAAGGACTGCGCAGCCTTTGTACAAAATATGGTGCAGTGCTGATCTTCGATGAGGTCATTACCGGATTCCGCCTTGGCTTTACCGGCGCGCAGGGCTATTTTGGCGTGGATGCTGACCTGGTCACATATGGAAAAATTATCGGTGCGGGCATGCCGGTAGGCGCCTATGGCGGGAAACGTGAGATCATGGAGCGGGTTGCTCCGGTCGGCCCGGTCTATCAGGCGGGTACCTTAAGCGGCAATCCGGTGGCGATGGCTGCCGGGCTGGCGCAGCTGACCATCTTAAAGGAGCAGCCGGAGATCTATGATGAGCTGAACAAAAAGGGACAGTGGTTCTATGGATCCTTAAAGCAGATCGTAGAAGAAGCCGGTGCTGCTGTGCAGGTCAATTCCTGCGGCTCTCTTGGCTGCATGTTTTTCACCGCGGAGCCGGTTGTAGATTACGCGTCCGCAAAGACCTCGGACACTTCCAGATACTCAGAGTATTTTTCTCATATGCTCTCGAATGGTATTTACCTTGCCCCGTCGCAGTTTGAGGCGATGTTCCTCTCGGCGGCGCATACCAGGGAAGAACTTGCGGATGTGCTGGAGCTGGTAAGAAGTTTTATGCGCGGCTAACGTATGTAATTTTTGAAGAACTCTGTGTGCATATAACATACCTTTATTGGCAGCAGTTCTGGTTCCGATGTGCTTTTTCAGTTATTTTGTCTGCCTTGAAGCAGGCCGGAAAACAAGATGGATCAGGACTCAGGCAGGAAAAGAACTATGGCAAAGACTACGAATTACGCAGACCTGCATCTGATCACCGGCGGCAGCGGCAGCGGAAAGTCTGCATATGCCGAAAGCTGCGTTATGGCTGCATCGTTAAACGAGGATTATCAACGCTTCTATATTGCTACGATGATTCCGTATGGCGAAGAAGGGCAGCAGAGAGTGGAGCGGCATCGGAAGCTTCGGGCAGAAAAACAGTTTGTTACGGTAGAATGCTATACGGGGCTGGAGCGGCTGAAACTGAATGCTGTATGCCGGAAAATTGTATTACTCGAATGTATGTCCAATCTTGTGGCCAACGAAATGTTTGAGCCGGACGGAGCGGGAGAGGATACGGTCAATGCGGTCCTTCGCGGAATCGACATGCTGCGGCAGCAGACGGATCGGATTATCGTGGTTACAAATGAAGTCTTTTCCGATGGAATCCGCTATGACGCGGAAACGATGCGTTATCTTTCTTTCCTTGGCGCAGTGAATCAGGCATTGGCGGCGCAGGCGGACCGTGTCACCGAGGTTGTATATGGGATTCCTGTTATATTGAAGTAATGGAATGATACAAGGGCGCCGGACATCCCAATGGATGTCCGTTTAGCCCTCACCAGACGGCATCCCGCACTTCGTACGGGATATATCTCTTCGTGCGTGATTTTAAATGGATGGAAAGCGAGGAAACCTGATGCGGATACTGAAACGCTGCTGGAACAGCATGAATATTGCGTTTTCCATGTATTCAAAAATTCCGGCCGCGCAATGCGACTGGTCGGAAGAAAACATGAAATACGTCATGTGTTTTTTTCCGTGGGTTGGCATAGTGATCGGGCTTCTTGGGTTTGGATGGGATAAGCTGGCTGCTTATCTGAATGTAAGGGACGCGCTGAGAAATGTGGTGCTTCTTGTGATTCCGGTCGCGGTGACAGGCGGAATCCATCTTGACGGCTTTCTTGATACTTCTGACGCGATGAGCTCCTGGAGACCGATGGAAAAACGTCTGGAAATACTGAAGGATTCCCATGCGGGCGCGTTTGCCATCATTTGCGGGATTGGTTATTTTTTTCTTCTTTATGGAGTGCTTGATTCTGTGCGGGACGAACTGGTCGCCGTATATGCCTGTTGTTTTGTTGTGTCCCGTTCTTTAAGCGCGTTTTCGGTCGTCACGTTTCCGAAAGCATCGTCGAAGGGAACGGTTGCGGGGTTTTCCAGAAACGCCGAGACCCGGGTGATACAGATCACTTCCATCTGTTATATCCTTGCGGCAGGGAGGATTATGATTCTGATTCAGCCGGTCTATGCCGGTGCGGCTCTTGCAGGAGCGGCGCTTGCCTTTGCGTGGTACTATTATCGCGCTATGAAGTATTTCGGCGGCATTAATGGTGACCTTGCAGGATATTTTCTCACAATCTGTGAGCTGGCCATGCCGGCTGCTATGGTCGCTGCGGCCTCTGTCCTGGCAGTTCTTTGATTATATTGATTATGAAAAATTGATATAAACCTTCTTAAATTTTACATGGAAATTATTATAAAAACATATTCCTTTTTCTTCCATTCTGTGCTACACTTCCAATCGGGTTGTGTGGGACTTACCCGGTTCATGCGTCAACAGGAACCTTACAGCTAAAAAGAATAAGACAGACAAAGGGACGAGATTTCTGAATTGTACGCCTGAGCGGCTAAGGAACCACTCCTGAACATTCACATCAGGGAATCTATTCTGATTCCGTCTGAAGAAAGGAGTATGGTTATGAAAAGAAACTTATTAAAACGCACTCTGGCTGTTTTTGTTGCAGCGGCCATTACGGTTACTTCCGTTCCGTCCAGTCTGGTCTTTGCGGAAGAGGCTGAGGTCGCGACCGTTTCGGAAACAGTGACGGAAGCGGCTGAAGACTCCGGAGAGATTGCAGCGGAACCTGCAGCGGAGACCACGGCAGAGACTGCAGCGGAGACGGCGGCTGAGACAGCAGAGGAAACCGCAGCAGAGACGGAGGCCGAGATCGCAGCAGAGTCAGCAGCGGAGACTGAGGCGGAAACGGCAGCGGAGACGGCAGTTCAGACTGAGGAGACTGTTTCTTCGGATGCAGATGCGGCCGCAGCTTCAAATGAGGAGACGGTTGCTGCTGCCACGTACGGTTATAATACGAAAGCGGCTACGGTTACGGATCTTCAGCTGCAGTCGGAGTATTCCGTAGATAACGATAACTATAATGGAGCGCTCTCCAGTGTTCGCCTTCGCTGGAATCAGGTAGAGACAGCTTCCTATTATGAGATTCTTGTGACAGACGCTGCAGGAAATATTTATGCGGACTACTATTATAACGGCGCATTTGAGTATTATTCTACTTATTCTACTTCTACTTACCCATCTGTATATTTATCCAGCCTTGCGAATCTGTACGCGTATTCTTCGAGCGGCAGTGTGGTTACCGGCTCAGACGGCAGTGTACTGAAGACGTTTGTATCCGGAACGACCTACAGCTTCAAGGTCCGCGCAGTCAATACGTATTATGATGGAACGAAAACAACGGAATATCCGGGCGAATGGTCGTCAGCGATTTCCTATACGGCGCCTGCTGTTGAGAAACTCACCGGTCTTACGTATTCTTATGAGGAAGACGGATATTATTATTTCTCCTACAGCGGGACCCGTTCCAATAATGCCTATGTTTATTATCAGGTGGCGTCAGACTCTGCGTTTACGGATATAGTTCGCAGCGGTTCGGTTTCAGACTCCACAGATAAATTATATGTTTATGGGTACAATCTGACAGCCGGAAAGACATATTACATCCGTGCCTGGTTCTCAACGACTTATTTATCAGATTCGGAAATCACGGCATTAAGTCCGTCTGTGACTACATTTACGGCGAAAACTGCCACCACATCCACTGCTTCACTTAAGACCATCACGGGACTGAGTGTATATGATATTACATCAAATTACATTTACTTCCGTTTCAATCCGGTATTTGATGAGGATGATGAGGATAATTGCTATTACAGAATTCAGTATTCGACCGATAACAGTACCTGGTCGACTTATTATCGCTGGTATTATCCGGATTATTCAACGGATTCTACGTATCTGTATGCGGAAGATTTTACAGCAGGCACGACTTACTATATCCGTGCGGTTGTATATTCCTATGACGACAGCTCTGTAACGACGACATCTGCCGCGACCAGCTTTAAGATTCCGGTCACGACAACTCCGACGGCGATCAGCGGACTGACTCTGAAAGAGTACAATACGGATGGATATCGCTTTACCGTATCAGGTACGCTGAGTGCAGATGAGTATATTCAGTATTGCTATTCGAGCAGATCTGATTTCTCGACCAGCTATACAACCACCGAGCTGACCCAGTTTGACACCGGAGACAGCGGAAAGGCTGAGTTTACGATTTATTATTCGCAGCTTGATCCGGGCACTACCTATTATGTACGTGCACGCGTTTATAATCCGAATGCAACAACACAGTCGCAGTACAGTGCTTATACCGGTACTGTCACGGTATCCGCGACGATTCCGTCGGTTACCCTGACGACCAAAGATGTGACTTCGACGAGCGTGACACTGAAAATGTCGGTGGCTTCTGCTTCTTATCTGACCGGTTATCAGGCACAGAAAAAGATTGGCAGCAGTTATAAGACGATCGCAAAGACCACTGAAAATACCATTAAGGACAGCGGTCTTACCGCGAACAAGACCTATACCTATCGTGTAAGACCTTACTATTACAACAGCAGGACCGGCACGACAACCTATGGCAGCTGGGAATATGTACAGGCAATGACATGGGGCGGTTCTGTGAAACTGAAAGCCTCCACTACCTCCAAGACGGCCATCAAGCTGAGCTGGAGCAAAGTCAGCGGAGCTACCGGTTACGAAGTTTATCGTATGGTTACTTCCTCAGCGTCTTCTCAGACGACCGGTTCTACAGGCAATTCGTATTCGAAATATACGCTTGTAAAGACCATTAAGAAGGCTTCTACCGTTACCTACACAAATAAGGGCCTCAACAGCAATCTTTCCTACACTTATTATGTGAGAGCATACAAAACGGTGAGCGGGAAGAAGTATTACATCAGTTCCAATACGAAGACAGTCAACCTGAACTATCTGAAATTTGGTTCCTCAAATATCAATTCTGAGACAACAACGAGCACCGGTGCGGTTACACTGAGCTGGACCCGCATTTACTCGGCTTCCGGTTATCAGATTGATAAGTATGATGACGACACAAATACCTGGAAAACCTATAAGACTCTTTCTAATACGACGAGCAGCTACACGTTCCCGGCAGTGACAGGCGAGGATTATGCTCAGTATCGTATCCGTGCTTACAGCGGTAAGAATTATTCGAGTGCATATTATGTGTATGTTTCCCGTTATATTGCGGCCCCGACCAGTGTGACTGCGACCGCGAATTCTACGACCGGCGCGATCACGGTATCCTGGAAGGCTGTTTCCGGCGCGGCATATTACAGAGTATACCGTTCGACTTCTCCGTCCTATACTTATGACACGTCTACAAAGACATACAGTTATGAATCCAGTACTTCCGTACCGGTTTATACAGCAGACGCGTCAAAGGTATCCGGATATACTTATGACGGATATCAGGTGACCGGCACTTCCATCGTGGACCGGCCAATCACCTATACCTACAACGGAACCACAAATACGCTTTACTCCGGCCCGCAGGCAGGTGTGAAGTATTACTATTACGTAGTAGCGTATGGCACCACAGGCTACAACAACACGACATCCACTAACCGCTCCAGCGGATCCAGCGTGGCTGCAAGCGCGATGGTTTCTGCAACTACAGTGGCAAAAGCGACCCTGAAATCCGTGACAGCAGCTTCTAAGAAAGTCACGCTGAAGTGGAGCAAGGTAAGCGGTGCGGAGGGCTACATGATCTATCGTTCGACCAAGAAGAGCAGCGGCTATTCTCTGGTTGGCACAGTCACCAGCGGCTCAACCGTGAAATATGTAGATACGACCGCCACCAAGGGTACCACCTACTATTACAAGATCCGTGCTTATAAGTCGAATGAGGCGGGAGCTTATACGTTCTCCTCTTACTCGGCTGTAAAGAAAGTGAAAGCGAAATAAGAGCCTGTAGCCGACTGATTAATCTCGCACAGCGCGGGCACGGCTTAGCCGCACAGGACCGGGGCATGATTGTCCCGGTCCTTGTGTATTACTTTACAAAAAGAGGTTGCTTTTTCTGCAAAATCCCATATAATATGGTCTGAAGAGGGCGAAGACATCTTTGTCCTTTTCGATTTTTGGGGATAGCAGTTGTGGCCTGCTGCCTGGAACAGCTTATATCTTTATGAAATGAGGATAAGGAACATGACGAAAATACTGTTTGTCTGCTGGGGAAATATCTGCCGTTCGCCTATGGCTGAGTTTATTATGAAAGATATGGTGGCGAAGCGCCATCTTGAGGATCAGTTTCTGATCGAGTCCGCGGCGCACACCCGGGAAGAGATCGGCAATCCGGTCTATCCGCCTGCCCGCAGGGAGCTGGAAAAGCATGGCATCAGCTGTAAGGGAAAGAGAGCAAGGCTGCTGACACGGGATGATTACGACCGGTTTGACTGGATTCTGGGAATGGAACAGATGAATCTTGGCTATATGCTTCGCATCCTTGGCAGTGATCCGGAGCATAAGGTACGCAGACTGCTGGATTTTACGGAGCACCCCAGAGATATTGCGGATCCGTGGTATACCGGAGAATTTTCACTGACATACAGTGAAATCCTGGAGGGGTGTGAAGCGCTGCTGCGAGTGGTGTGAAGCATTGCTGCGAGTGGTTGGTGTGAAGCACTGTTCAGTGAAGTGGCTGGCAAAGAGCATTGCGGGACGAAGAGCATCGCCGGATGAAGATCAATGCCGGACTTTCGCCCGGATGATGGACAGAGAGCGGAAGCAAAGTATAGAGAGAAATTGCAGACAATCAAAGAATGTACACGGGAGCGTTGCAAATGATTCTGGTGACAGGCGGCGCGTTTCAGGGGAAACTGGAATTTGCGCAGAAAACATACGGATTTACGGATGGATGGATCGACGGCAGGAACTGCGGGTTTGCGGAAATCAGGGAATGTCGGGGAATCCATCATTTTCATGAGTATGTAAGGCGGATGACAGGAACGGGGGAAAATGCTTTTCTGCCGGATGAGGAGAATGACGCAGAAACATGTGCGCAAGTGCCGTGGAATTTTGAAAACGAGGATCTTACCGCACTTGAAAATCAGGCGGACCTGTTTGCAGCCTGGCTGATTAAAGAGAATCCGAAGCTGGTGATTGTATCCAATGAATTGGGTTATGGGGTAGTCCCGATGGAAAAGCAGGACCGGCTCTGGCGGGAGGCAGCCGGGCGCATCTGTACATGCCTTGCCGCACGGGCAGATGAGGTGGTGCGTGTTGTGTGTGGGATTGGGATGAGATTGAAGTGAATGGATGACAGGAGGAGTGAAAATGTACAGATATCTGGCAGGCTCTCTGCTGGCAGTGCTGGTCGGCTTTGTGCTGGATCTGATATTTGGGGATCCGTCTACCCCGCTGCATCCGATTTGCCTGATTGGCAGCCTGATCGCGAAGCTGGAGAAGGGGATTCGCCCTCTGACAGCTAATAATAAATTGAAGGATCAGGACGTACATCCTTTGGGAGAAGAACAGACCAGACATGGCGCGGAGCTTGCGGGCGGAGCACTGATGGCAATCCTGGTCATTCTGATTTCCACCGGCATTCCGCTTATACTTCTCTGCGTGTGCTATCGTTTTGTTTTCTGGCTTGGCGTGGCTCTGGAAGCAGTCTTGTGCTTTTTCCTTTTTGCGGTCAGATCGCTTAAAAAAGAGAGCATGAATGTGAAACGCGCGCTTGAATCTGATACAGAGGGCAATGAAAAAGCGCTTGTGGCCGGGCGCAAAGCGGTATCCAGGATCGTGGGCCGTGATACGCAGGCTCTTTCCAAAGAGGGAGTTATAAAGGCGGCTGTCGAGACCGTAGCTGAGAATTTTTCAGACGGTGTCTTTGCACCGATGCTTTATATGATCCTCGGAGGCGGTGTGCTGGGTATCGCATACAAAAGTATCAATACGATGGATTCCATGGTCGGCTATAAGAATGACCGCTATCTCTATTTCGGGCGCTTTGCGGCGAAGCTGGATGATGTGGTCAATTATATACCGTCGAGACTGGCTGCTCTGTTTCTGATTCTTGCAGCGCCGATCGCCGGGCTGGATGGCAGGAATGCCTTAAAGATCTGGCGGCGCGACCACAGAAACCATGCCAGCCCGAATTCCGCGCAGACCGAGTCAGCTGCTGCGGGGGCGCTTCATGTGCAGCTTGCGGGAGACGCGTATTATTTCGGAAAGCTGTATAAAAAGCCGTTTATCGGGGACGACGACCGGCCAATCGAGACGAAGGATATTGCACGGGTCAATTCTCTGATGGTGGCGGCGTCCGTGCTGTCCCTGATTGTGATGACGGTGATCAAAGCAATTTTTTTATGGATATTTGCTGCATTGTAAAAGAGGAAGAAATCATGTATTTTCCTTTGTTTGTCGATCTGTCTGAGAAGGAAATCCTTGTGGTCGGCGCTGGGCATATCGCCGCACGAAGGGTGCGTTCGCTTTGCGGTTTTGCCGGTCACATCACTGTGGTTGCACCGCAGATTTCGGATGAGTTTTCTGCTCCGGATACCGATACGAAGATTACCATGGTCACAAAATGCTTTACAGAGCCAGACCTTGAGGGGAAGGATCTGGTGCTTGCAGCTACGGATGACCGGGCTCTGAACCGGAAGATTTTTGACCTGTGCCGGGCACGCGGTATTCCGGTAAATGTCTGTTCCGATTCCGGACTCTGTGACTTTCAGTTTCCTTCCATCGTCGAAAGCGGGGCGGTCGTCGTCGGCATCAATGCATCCGGGCGTGATCATCACCTGGTAAAAGAGACGCGGAAACGGGTGGAGACGCTGCTTTTTGATGAACGCTTCCATAGCCGGTATCAATAATTCTTCGTGACATCGTTTGTCTGATGTGATATACTTCTTTCTGATTGGCCCGGAAATATCGGCATATATAGTGAACGACAAAATTCTTTTGTCATTCACTATAACCGATGCACACAGACGCGCATGGAATGGCTGCTTTGCAGCCTCTTGTCTGGCGCAAAGTAAAACGATTTACGTCGTTTACCATAATAGGAAAGATATAGATTGATGATACATAAGCACGGCGGAGACATTTACAGCTATCATGATATTAAGGATTTTTCCGCAAATATTAATTTTCGCGGGATGCCGTCTTCTGTGAGGGAAGCGGCTATTGAAGCAGTGGATGAATCCATCCATTATCCGGATCCGGAGTGCCGTTCCCTGCGGACTCGGCTGGCGGAAAGGGAGAAGAAGTTTTGTGCTGCTGTCCTTCCGGAGCATATTATCTGCGGAAACGGAGCGGCTGAGCTGTTTTTTGCGCTTGCAGGCGCATTCCGGCCGGAGCAGGCACTTCTTCCGGTTCCCTCATTTTTTGAATATGAGCAGGCTCTTAGCGCCTTCGGCTGTAAGATTACCCGATTCGCGGTGAATCCGGAGGAAGGCTTTTGTCTGGGAGAATCCTTTTTGAATGCGGTATCCGCGTTTGCTAAGCAGTTTCCTTCTCATCGTTTGATGATTATTCTTGGGAATCCGAATAATCCGACAGGAGCCCTGATTGAGACAGATGTATTGCTTGCTTTGATTCAATTGTGCGGCAGTGCCCGCATTTTGCTGGTTCTTGACGAGAGTTTTCTCGATTTTCTGGATGAAACGGATCAGAAGAGAACGATTTCCGGCGCTGTAAAGGTACCGGAAGACCCGAATCTCTTTGTTATCCGTTCCTTTACCAAGATTTATGCGCTTCCCGGAATCCGCTTTGGTTATGGCCTGTGCTCTGATCAGGAGCTTCTTGGAAAAATGCGGATGCTCGTGCAGCCATGGAATGTTTCGCATGTGGCACAAAAAGCAGCTGAAACTGCTGCCGGAGAAGCTGAGTTTGTTCGAATCAGTGCGGAAATGATTTCTGAAAACCGTGATGAATTGATCCGTGCGCTGCGTGAGATTGGACTTACCGTTTTTCCGTCCGCTGCGAATTTCCTGCTGTTTCGCGGTTCGGAGAATCTCGGGGCTGCCTGTCTTACAGATGGAATCCTGATTCGGGATTGCAGTAATTTTCCTGCACTGGAGACGACTGGAGATGGTACAGCGTATTTTCGTGTCTGCGTGAGAAGCCGGGCGGAGAATGAAGAACTGGTTAACGTTATCCGGCGGTGTTTAGAGGAGTGTGGCTAATGGCAAAAGCAATTATGATACAGGGTACGATGTCGAATGTCGGCAAAAGTGTGGTCGCGGCCGGACTCTGCCGTATTTTCCGACAGGACGGATACCGGGTGGCTCCCTTTAAATCACAGAATATGGCCCTGAATTCCTTTATCACGAAGGAAGGACTGGAGATGGGACGCGCGCAGGTCATGCAGGCGGAAGCTGCCGGTGTGGAGC
>JAJQIL010000120.1 GCA_021199235.1 Lachnospiraceae bacterium
ATACAGAAAATAAAGATTCACGTTATTTCTGATCAGTGCAGAGCTTCAAAATAATTCCAGCAGTGCTTCCACATCTTCTTTTTGGGTCGCCCAGCTGGTTGCAAATCGATATACGGCATGCGTTTCATCTGTCTTCTCCCAGAAGCTTAATACAACATGCTCTTTCAGGCGTTCCGCTTCCGCATTTTCCAGAATGATGAATTGCTGATTAGTTGGCGAATCAAGATAAAAGGTACAGCCCTTCTGGCGGAAGCCTTTTTTGAGCAGCAGGGCCATCTCGATTGCATGCCGGCTGATCCTGACATACAGATCATCCGTAAAAAGAGTATCGAACTGAATTCCCAGAAGGCGCCCCTTCGCCAGAAGTGCTCCCTGCTGCTTTACCATGGTCAGAAAGCATGGGGGCATATTATTTTTAGTAAATACAACGGCTTCCCCGCAGAGCGCTCCCACTTTTGTGCCGCCAATATAAAAGACATCACAAAGGTCGGCGATCACTGGCAGGGTGACATCCGTTCCCGGGCTTACCAGCGCGTATCCCAGGCGAGCGCCGTCCATGTAGAGCGGAATCTGATATTCCCTGCAGATCCCCGACAAAGCTTCCAGTTCTGCTTTACTGTAAAGAGTTCCGTATTCGGTCGGATGGGAAATATAGACCAGACCCGGATATACCATATGCTCATGGTTTTCATCCTGCATAAACTGTTCAAGATATTTCCTCAGATCATCCGCACACAGTTTGCCCTGAACCTGCGGCAGTTGGATCACTTTATGCCCATGCGCCTCAATGGCTCCGGCTTCATGAAGGCTCACATGACCGGTCTCGGCTGCTACTACACCTTCATAGGGCTTCAGCATGGTATGAATGACGAGCATATTGGTCTGTGTGCCGCCTGTGAGAAAGAAAATCTGAGCCTGCGGACAGCAGCATGCTTCCCGGATTTTAGTTTTTGCACTCTCACAGTAATGGTCTGCTCCATACCCGGAGAGCTGTTCCCGGTTTGTTTCGACCAGACGCTGCAGGATCTTTTCATGAGCGCCTTCTATATAATCGCTTTCAAATGACAGCATACTGTTTCCTCCTTTTTCAAAAACTGAAGCGCAGCGCGTAGCGCAGAAACATCAGCACACCCGCTACGATCAGTACAACTCCCAGAATATTCATTGCAGTTCCCTGATAGTACTGTTTGCTTTCATGCAGAACCGTGTATTTCTCCGGATCGTCAGGATCGTAACAGAGGCGGAGATGCTGCCCAGGTTCATATGGGCACGGATACGCGTCTTCCTGATCGACAAGCTTAATCAGCTTGCCATCCGCAAAAAATTCAAAGACAGCTGCCTGCCTGTTGCGAAACTGTGCTTCCGCATTGCGGTCGCGCTCCACCGGTATGATATCTACGACCCTCGCATCAGCGCATCCGGCGTAGGGTCTTTTCTGAGAGCTGTAGAATTTCAGGATCAGGCCGGCAATATAAGCAGCCAGGCCAAGGACAATACAAATTACTCCTTTTATCCATAAGCTATCTGACACCGAAATACTCCTTCCCGGATTTAATATCCCGTTCCATCTGTGTTTTCAGTTCCTCCACAGAAGTAAACTTCTGCTCAGGCCGGCGAAATTGTCTTAGCTGTATTCTGACATTACAGCTGTACAGATCCTCTTCTATCCCGTACAGCCAGGTCTCAACGCCGAGAAACGTACCGTCCACGGTTGGCTTATAGCCGATGTTTGTGACTCCATGCAGAATTCGCCTGTCTGCATCGGAAGACACATCATCAGCTGGCGCTGCGACAACTGATCTTCCATAGATAACAACATCACTGTAATAGACACCGGGAGGCGGAAGTAATTTGTACGGCTCAGGTCTTATATTGATGGTCGGAATGCCAATCTGGTGGCCGAGATGTCTGCCGTGAAGAACGGTTCCTTCAACGGGAAAATAGAAACCCAGAAGATCATGTACAAGTCCCATATCAGCGCCGGATAATGCTTCCCGGATCCAGGTGCTGCTGACCTTTCGGTGATCATGACGTTCTTCTTCGATTACACGCAGTGTATAGCCGTATTTTTGCTGCATTTTTTTCAGAAAATCCACATCACCGCGTCTCTGATAACCGAAGCGAAAATCAGTCCCGACTACGATTACCTTCGCATTAAGCTGTCGAATCAGTACATCAGATATGAATTCTTCGGGTTTCATTCCCAGAATTTCAGGCACAAACGGACAGCGGATCACACAATCCATGCCCTGTTCCTCCAGCATATGCCGTTTTTCACCGGATGTAAGCAAAGCAGTCCTGTCGTCCGGAGAGATTGCAAATACGATTCCGTAATATCCCTCCGCCTGCAGCTTTTGAATTTCATTCAGAAGCTTCTGATGCCCTCTGTGCAGCCCGTCAAACTTTCCCAATGTCACAGCAGCCCCTAATCGCGAAGCGATTTTTTCATAGGGGCTGCGACTTGCCTCCGAGCGTACGCGAGGTGGCGTTTCCTCAGCAGCCCCCAATCGCGAAGCGATTTTTTCATGGGGGCTGCGGCGCTGAACATCCAGTGGATATTCGTTTAACGCCGACCGGAGCGGAGCGGAGACTGCCTCCGCCCCCATGAAATCAGTTGTATTGTGTATATATTTCATTCGTCTCAGGACGATCCTTTCTATTCTTTTGTCATGGAAATCGCTATTTTATAAAAACATTTTCCTGGCCCGCCAGCTGTGTTTTTCTTCGTTATATTCGTAGACAGCGAGAAAATTCAGGCCCTGTCCATATAAACGCAGAGGTTTCAGGTCCGGCTTCCGGTTTTGCTCAGCCTGGGAACAGGAATCGATAAGTATTCCATCGAAATCTTCCATCATTGTGCAGCGAGACATTATTTCAGGAGATAAAGGATTACCATTCTGCACAAGCCGCTCCGCTTCCGGATTCAGCTGTACAGCTTTCAAATCCATAAAGACGGAATCTGTCTGATGCAGGCATTCCTTAAGCCGGTTTTCATCGCGCAGTTCTTCAATCTCAGAAAGACGCCATGTATCCGTAAGGGAAAAAGGACCAACAGCTGTGCGGACCAGAGCAGACATACACCCGCCGCAGCCCAGCTTCTCACCAATATCATGACAGAGTGTGCGAATGTAGGTGCCTTTCGAACATTTTACGGTCATCTGAACTTCGGCAACCGGAAATTCAGACAGTTCCTCATTATCTGAAGAATGCGGAAGCGTATGTTCCTGAATGCGTGCGATCCGGATCTCAGAAATGTGAATCATGCGCGGTTTCCGCTCAATTTCGACGCCCTGCCTTGCCAGCTCGTAAAGTTTTTTTCCATTGACTTTCAAAGCCGAGTACATTGGGGGAATCTGTTCGATTTCGCCGATAAAGTGCTCAATACAGCGTCTGATTTCGTCTTCTGTCAGATAATGCCCGTCCGGCTCAGACAGGCCTTGCGGCTCATGCGCAATGTCCGCATCATCCAGACTGTTTCGTTCATGCAAAAAAACCGGGCACTTTTTCAATACCGTCCCGGTCATGTCCTGCGTATCGGTTGTAATCCCTAAAAGCAGGGTTGCACTGTATTCTTTATCCCAGTCTGTCAGAAGATCGCATACCTTTGTGGCTTTTCCAAGGCAGACGGGAAGCACACCTTCCGCATCCGGATCCAGTGTGCCCGTGTGTCCGATCTTCTTCTGGTGCAGGATTCCCCGCAGCTTCGCGACCACATCATGGGAAGTAAAGCCGCGTTCCTTGTATACGTTAATTATACCATCCATGATTTCCTCTTCAGCAAAGAAGAATGCGCCCTGGCGCATATCATCTCATCTTTTATGAATAATTGGCGAACTGCTTCTCCATGTGCAGCGTAATATTATTTACCACATCATGAATGCTGCCCTGCATTGTACAGCCGGCCGCGCGCACATGTCCGCCGCCGCCAAAATAGCTGGCGATCACACTCACATCGAGGATGTTTTTCGAGCGGAGGCTCACTTTATACTCGTTCGGCGCTGTTTCGTAGAGAAATATAGCCGCTTCCGTACCGGAAGTCTGCAAAAGATTCTCCACAATCCCTTCCATATCAGATGAAGTGACATTATAGAATTTCATTTCTTTTGCACGGATTGCGCTGAAAATGACCTTACCGTCCATCAAAAGCATGCTCTCCAGAAGTGAACGTCCCAGAATCTGCTTCTGATAATAAGTCTTATCATAAAACGTCTTGCTTAAAATAGACGGAAAATCGATTCCTTTTTCAATCAGCTTCGCAGCAATCTGCATTGTCTGTGGCGATGTACAGGAATAACGGAAAACGCCCGTATCATGTGCGATGCCCATGTAAAGTGCCTCGGCTGCGTGAAAAGGGATTTTTTCTTCATCAAGCACTGTATAAACAAGCTCGCTTGCCGAACTGGCGTCAGGCTCGATATAATTCACATCGGCGAAACCGCCATTGCTGACATGATGATCGATGCAGACAGTATGCTTCGCGGACTTTCTGTATTTATCAGCTGCTCCAAGGCGCCTTTCATCTGCACAGTCCAGACAGAAAAACACATCATAGACTGCATCCTCACTACAATCGGTAGAAATCGCGTCCACACCATAGATGGTTGAAAAAGCGGTTGGAACTTCCTCCAGATAAATTCTGGCCTGAATCTGAGGATAATTTTCCTTAAGATACAGGTATAATCCAAGACAGGAACCGATTGCATCCCCATCCGGGCGAATGTGTCCTGCCATCGCTGCGGTCTTCACTCCCTGTAGTTCCTGTGCAAGATTGATCATATCGGTTCCCTCCATAGTTCGAATGTATCCGCAGCCGTCCAGAATCTTTGCGGCTGCGGGAAACGCATTGTAAGATAATTTTGTCATTCCATGCTTTCAGCGTCAGCCGCAGCAGATTCAGAGTCTCCGCGGTTCTGTGCAGCCTGTTCATCGGATTCAATCACTTCATTGATTTTCCGGGTCATATTTACACCGTATTCAATCGACTGATCCAGTATGAATTCAATCTCCGGCGTGTTGCGCAGATTGACCCTGCGGGCAAGCTGACGGCGGATATAACCCAGTGCACTTTTCAGGCCTTCCAGCGTATCTGCACAGGCCTGTTCGTCTCCAAGCACGGAAATCCATGCTTTGCAGGTCTTCAGATCCGGGGCGACCTCCACGGACACGACCGAAGTCATCGGCGCGATCCGCGGATCCTTGATCTCCCTCTGGATAATTTCAGACAGTTCCTTCAATACCTCCCCGTTGATGCGGGTATTCTTGATGCTGTTTTTTCTCATCTCGGAACCTCTACCATGACATAGGCTTCTACCTTGTCTTCTTCTTTGATCTCATTAAATTTCTCAAATACAAAGCCGCACTCATAACCGGCTTTCACTTCTTTTACATCATCTTTAAATCGCTTCAGGGACGCCAGCGCACCGTCATAGATCTGCTCGTCACCGCGGGTGATGCGCACCTTGCAGCCTCTCTGGAATACGCCGTCCAGTACATATGAACCGGCAATCGTACCGACTCCGGAAGCCTTAAAGAGCTGACGGATCTCAGCATGGCCGATCACTTTCTCCTCATAGACCGGATCAAGCATTCCCTTCATAGCCGCTTCGACATCCGCAATAGCGTCGTAAATGACACGGTACAGCCGAACATCGACATTTTCCCGCTCCGCGGTAGCTTTGGCCATTGCGTCCGGACGAATGTTAAAGCCGATAATGATCGCGTTCGATGCGGACGCAAGAATCACATCAGATTCATTGATCGCGCCGACACCGCTGTGGATAATTTTCACGACCACTTCTTCGTTCGACAGCTTCAGCAGGCTCTGTTTCACAGCTTCCACTGACCCCTGAACATCCGCTTTTACGATCAGATCCAGCTGTTTCAGCTTGCCGGCCTGAATCTGTGAATACAGATCATCCAGGGACATCCGCATCTTCGTATCCTCAAGCATTCGTTCCCTGCCTTCACTGATGAAGGTCTCAGCGAAGCTGCGAGCCTCTTTTTCATTGTCCATACTGATAAAGATTCCACCGGCATTCGGGACATCAGAGAGACCGAGCACCTCGACCGGTGTAGAAGGACCGGCTTCTTTCACACGGCGGCCCTTATCGTCCATCATCGCACGGATCTTTCCATGGCAGGCTCCGGCCGCGATCGGATCTCCCACATGAAGAGTACCTTTCTGAACCAATACTGTAGCTACCGGACCCTTGCCCTTATCCAGCTCTGCTTCGATCACAAGACCGCGCGCTTTACGGTTCGGGTTAGCTTTCAGTTCCATTACATCCGCAGTGAGAAGGATCATCTCCAGCAGATTATCAATACCCTCATGCGTATGAGCCGAAACGGGAACCATAACCGTACTTCCGCCCCAGTCCTCCGGGATCAGCTCATATTCAGAGAGTTCCTGTTTTACGCGTTCAATATTCGCGCTTGGCTTATCTATTTTATTAATTGCGACGATAATCTCAATTCCGGCTGCCTTAGCATGATTGATGGCTTCAATCGTCTGCGGCATAACACCATCGTCCGCGGCCACAACGAGAATCGCGATATCCGTAGAATTCGCGCCGCGCATACGCATTGCGGTGAAAGCCTCGTGACCTGGTGTATCCAGGAATGTAATCTTTCGGCCATCAATGGAGACCACGTAAGCACCGATATGCTGTGTAATTCCTCCAGCCTCTTTATCGATCACATGCGTGTGCCGGATCGCGTCGAGCAGAGACGTCTTACCATGGTCGACATGACCCATAACGCAAACCACCGGCGGGCGCGCGATCATAACGTCCTCGGATTCTTCCTCTTCTTTTAAGAGTTCTCCGATCACATCTACCTTTTCTTCTTTTTCGCAGATACAGTTGAACTCCAGCGCAATCTCTTCCGCTTTGTCAAAATCAACTTCCTGATTGACCGTGACCATTTCGCCCTGCAGGAATAGCTTTTTCACGATCACAGATGCTGTAACTTTCATTGCTTCCGCAAGCTCTGAAATTGTCATTTTCTCCGGTAAAGTGATGGTACGAATCGTATCCTGCGGTTTCTCCTGCGGCTTCGGAGCCGGTTTTACAGGCTGCCCCTTCCTCTGTGCAGTCTTTTGACCATTTTTCTGTGTATTCTTCTGGCCGGGACGTACGTTCTTTTCCATCCGGTCAAGCTTTTCACCCTTGTTCGACCTGTTCCGGTCACCGCGCTCTGTGCGTTTTCTGCTTTCTTTCTCCAATGGCTTGGTATCACCTGATGACTTCGGAATGCCCATGCCGCGACTGTTCTGACCGCTTCTGCCATCGGAGCTTCTGCCATAGCTTCCCTGATTGCCTCTGCTGCCGTCAGAGCCTCTTCCGTAGCTGCCCTGACCGCTTCTGCCGTCGGAGTTCCTGCTGTAGCTTCCCTGAGTACCGGTCTTTCGGTCGCCGCCGCTTCTTGTGTAGCTGTTCTGACCGCTTCTGCCATCAGAGTTCCTGCTGTAGCTTCCCTGAGCACCGGTCTTTCGATCGCTGCTTCTGCTGCCGTCGTAGCTTTTGTTCTGGCCGCTTCTGCCATCAGAGCTTCTTCCCTGGCCGCTTCTGCTGCCGTCAAAGCTTCTGCTCTGGCTGCTCCTGCTGCCGTCACTGGTTTTTCCGTTGGTTCCCTGGCTGTATCTGCCATCAGAGCCTCTGCCATAGCTTCCCTGATTCTGGCGCCCTTCCTGGGTTCTGCGGTCAGATGACTGACGAGAACCGGATTGACCCTGTCGATTTGTTCCCTGTATCTTATCTGTTTTCACTGCTTCGGCCGTATTCTGTGCCGAGGAAGAATGCACTGTCTGCGAATTCCCATTGGCTCGGATTGAAGCAGCTTTTGTATCAGCGTTAGCCCCCATATTCTGGGAGGATACTGATGTGTCTGCACCTGCAGAAGAGCCGACAGCCCGGGTCGGATTTTGCGGCTTTGTTTCTGTGGAAATGCCGGAAGCTCCATGCAAATTAATATTGGCGGGAGTTCCTGTATTCCCCTGCTGCTTTACTGCGGAAGATGTCCCGGAAGCTGCCTGCGGTCTTACAGGATTCTGCTGATCCGCATTTCCCTGCGGTCTGGATCCTGCGATACCCTGTGTTCTGGCAGCCGGCGCAGATCCGCCGGCAGTGCGCGGCCTTGCAGCAGCTTCTCCCTGCGGTCTGGCTCCTGATCCCGTTATACCCTGAGCTCTGCCGCCGCCTGCTGTTCTTGCACCGGGCGCAGCCTGACGGCTGCCCTGCGGTCTTGGACGCCCACCGGGTTTTACCATTCCTGTCTTACTGTTCTGAGGACGGAACACCTGTATGATATTTTTTTTCTTGTGCGGTCCTGCGGCCTTCTGTTCAGGCTTATCAGCTGCCTGCTCCAGGGGTTTTTCACCGCTTTTTACCGCTTTCGGATCCTGATTATTCTGCATATGTTCATCCTCCTTCGTATGATTCATAGAACCTTTTATTTCCGAATCTGCCATTCTCATAACCTCCCTTAAATTTCCTCGTTTCCTGTATCTGATACATTCCCGTCCACACGTTGAGCACCTGCCTGAATCAGCTTACTCTCTATCGCATTTGCGAGACCATCGTCTGTCACCGCCAGAACCGCACGGAAACCGGTACCTGATGCCGCTCCCAGTTCTTCACGGGATCCATAAAGGTATGCACGTATCTTATAAAAGGAACTCATATTTTGAAATTTCTTCCTTGTATTCCCGGAAGCTTCCAGGGAAATCATTACGAGACTGGCTCTGTCAGACTTTATCGCCGTCTCGGTCTGAAACTCACCGGAGACTACTCTGTCTGCTTTTTTAGCTATTCCGACAAGCGATAATACGCTATCTCTCTTCAAACGCTTCAATCTCCTTTTTCAGGCTTTCATAAGTATATTCCGGAATCCTGACTTTAAGTGAACGCTCCAGCCCTTTGCTGCGCATGGCTTTTTCAAGACAGATCGGACTGGGACACAGATAAGCGCCTCTGCCGTTTTTTCGTCCGGTCGTATCCAGAAGAATTTCACCTTCCGGAGTGCGCAGCACACGAAGCAGTTCTTTTTTATTTTTCATTTCCTGACAGCCTGTGCATTTACGCACAGGAATCTTTTTTACTTTAGCGGGCATCTCTATTCCTCTTCGCCTTCAGCGGCCGGAACAGCGTCATATGCTCCATCTTCTTCATATTCCCCGTCTCCGGTATCACCGTATGCGTCATCTTCTTCATAAGCGCCTTCCCCGGTGTATTCATCCTCTTCATCATACTGTTCCGTATAGTAGCCGTCTTCGTCGTAATAATCTTCCTCGTAATAATCCTCTTCATATTCGAGAAGGTCTCCGGATTCACGTGCCTGTGTCTCATTCTTAATATCGATCTTAAATCCGGTCAGACGAGCGGCCAGACGGGCATTCTGTCCTTCTCTGCCGATTGCAAGAGAAAGCTGATAATCCGGAACCACTACTTTCGCCGTCTTTTCATCAGGATCTGCAAGAACTGTAATAACCTTCGCCGGACTTAATGCATTTTCAATCAGAAGCGCCGGATTCTCATCCCAGTTGATAATATCAATCTTCTCACCATTCAGTTCATCTACGACTGCATTGACACGGGAACCATTCACACCGACACAGGCTCCGACAGGATCTACATCCGGATTGTTCGACCAGACTGCGATCTTCGTACGGCTGCCTGCCTCTCTGGCAATGCTCCTGATCTCTACCGTACCGTCATGCACTTCCGTCACTTCTTCCTCGAAGAGCCGCTTTACCAGTTCCGGATGTGTTCTGGAGACCTGAATCCTTGGTCCCTTCGGTGTGTCCTTAACTTCAAGGACATAGACCTTAATGCGCTGGTTCGGACGATACGACTCGCCGCGGATCTGTTCTTCAGCTGCAAGCGTCGCGTCCGCCCGGCCGAGATTAATACTGATATTCCGCCCAAAATAGCGCTGTACAACACCGGTCACAATATCGTGCTCTTTTTCATAATATTCATTATAAAGAACCTTTCGCTCTTCCTCTCTGATCTTCTGCAGGATCACATTCTTCGCGTTCTGTGTTGCGATACGGCCAAATTCTTTGGACTTGATATCTACACGCACGACGTCTCCCAGTTCATATCTGGAATCTATCATCTTTGCCTTTGTAAGACTGATCTCAGCAAGCTCATCGGTAACTTCATCGACAACGGTCTTCTGTGCGTATACCTCATATTCACAGGTATCCGGGTCAATATTGACCACGACATTGTCTGCCTCGGTCTTCCAGTTGTTTCTGCAGGCCTGGATCAGAGACTGTTTGATCGCGTCCAGCAGGGTCTCCTTACTGATATTCTTTTCTTTCTCCAGTATCGTAAGTGCTTCCAACAACTCGTTATTCATTTTGTTCTTCCTCCTGTCAGAAATCAAATGCCAGACGAATCAACGCGATGTCCGTACGCTGAAACAACATGGCCTCTTTATTGTCCGTCTCTATTGTGACTGAATTTTTATCAAACTCTTTTAATACGCCTCTAAATTCTTTCCGGTGTTCGATCGCGCGGAATGTGCGGATCTCCACTTCTTCACCGATACTGCGCTCAAAATCCCTGTCCTTTTTGAGAGGTCTTCCAAGCCCGGGTGAACTGACCTCCAGAATATAGGCGTCCTCAATAAAATCATGCTCATCAAGAAGGTCGCTTAAAGCCCGGCTGATCAGTTCACAATCGTCAATCGTAATACCGCCCGGCTTGTCAATGTAAGCTCGCAGATACCAGCTGCCGCCTTCTTTGACATATTCAACATCTATCAGTTCAAACTGATTCTGCTCGATCAGAGGCAAAAGCAATTCTTCTGTCTTCTGTTCATATGATTCTCGTCTGCTCATGCACATCCCCCAAAAGTTCCTGTTCCATAAAGAAGAGTGGACCGGCAGGTCCACTCTTCTATGATTAACAGTTATTGAATTCTAAGTTATCATAGCACCAATTTTCCGCGATTGCAAGTATTTTCCTGCGTATTCCCGATTTTTTACTGTATCTTTTTATAAACAAATCAACCGCTGCACAGCATGTCAGGGCAGCTGCTGTCAGTCAAAGGAATTCTCACAGGTAATCTCGAAGATCGTATCCTTTTCAAAATACGAATCATCATCGATATAGATCTCTACTTCACATCCACTGCCATAGGATGGAGCGTTGTAGGTATAATAGCGGAAGCTGGAGCTGTCTCTGACTTCATATTCCATGCCTGCTTCTTCCAGGATTGCAAGGAACTCTTCCTCTGTCATACCGATCCGCACGCCGCCGGGAAGAGCACCGTCCATATCCAGCGTATAACCGCCAACTGTCAGCTCCTCAATCCAGCAGTATTCCGGAAGTGTTGCGTAATCCTCCTCGTTCGTCACTGTCGCAGAAAATGTCTGATTGTCCTTACGCAGATAGATCCAGCCGTAATAATGTGCCTCAACCATCGGGTCGCTGTCGTCCTCAACGATCTCCCATCCATCCTCAAGAAGGGTACTTACCGGTACCGGAAGAGTATAGACTGCCCCGTCCAGTTCAATCTCATAGGCCGTAAGATCATCGCTTAGCGAGTCCGGCTTTACATATGCCATCACACTCTCAGGCTCCTGATCGCTCACTTCTCCCACATCATAGCCATCCGGCTCAACAAAATTCCGGACTGTAATCTCATCAAGCACTCCGCTTTCCTTGTAAACGGTCAGTTCCACCTCTTCATTGTAGTCTTCCTGATAGGTATATTCCGTGTAAAGATCGCCCTCATAGGTATCCGTCGGCGTACCGTAGGCGGCAGTAATATCATCCAGAGTGGACACGCCTTTGACGATCCCGCAGGGAAGCTCAACGGTACAGTCAGCATCTTCCCAGTAATAGTTGTCAATCGAGATACCGGCTACAATGCAGTCTTCAATGGAAACCGTATTGATGCCGAGGTTCAGAATATACACAGAGCACTTCATATCCCCATCTGTAAAATAATAAAAGCTGTAGGTATAAGGATCCAGAGTATCTTCTGTATCGTCAAGCGTCCACCCATAAGAGATGAAATCCTCATACATCATTGGAAATGTATAAACCTCACCGTCAATCGTGAGCTGATAATCCATCCAGCTCTCTGTGTCCTCAGCAGATTCCTCTGACAGTGCTTCTGTCTCCGATTCCGCCTCAGTCAGAGCTTCCTCCGCACAGACTGAAATTCCGCTAAGAGCAAAGATCAGTCCCAGCAGAACAAACATACTTTTCTTTTTCATACGTTACCCCCACTAAAAATCGTATTATTCCTGCTGTTGATTCAATGACAATCAGGCAGAAAAAATGCCTGCAACGAAAGGATAATTCTATCGTGCAGGCTCATCATTTCATCTGACCGGCATGAAAAGCGGATAACGAGAATCGAACTCGCCTCCCCAGCTTGGGAAGCTGGTGTTCTACCGATGAACTATATCCGCAGATGATCAGGAAGCTTTTCCCTGCGGATGATTATATAACAGCTTTTCAAAATTTACAAGAGCATTTTTCAAAAAAATTCCTCTAT
>JAJQIL010000159.1 GCA_021199235.1 Lachnospiraceae bacterium
TCTCTGTTTTTCACAAAAATCAGTTTAAAACCAGAGGGTTCTGAACAGTTACATTTTTTTTAAATTCTCTGTTTTTCACAAAAATCAGTTTAAAACCAGAGGGTTCTGAACAGTTACAAAAATTAAATGCTTATATGGCAATTATGTTGTGCGTTTTTGGCTTTTCTATTAGCTGCGGAGCATCGCAATCGGAAAACGATGATGCAGGAAACAGTGCAGTTGTTGAAGAAAACACAGGTGCCGAAGATAGCTCAGAAGAGACGAGCAACTATAAAAAAACAGAGATTATGTCAATCGGTGATACTGTTTCAACAGATGAATGGGAATTTAGATTAATCAGCGTTCAATTTGCTGAAGCCCTTACAGCTGTTTCGGGAAATAGCGGCGCGCCAGTGGAGTCGGATGTTTATTATTTACCGGCGGATACTGAATATAAACGTTCATCTGAAAACGCAAGATGGATTGATGCAGCTTCAGGAACCGTATATTTTACATTTTCATTTTCTCTGAATTATATAGGAACAGAGTCACAATCAGCAACGCCACCATCTGATATTTCACTTTTATATGATAATACATACACTTTTTCTAATACGAGTGTAGCGTTATCGGGTAATGGTGAAGTTTGGTCGACTTTAATACACGATTTTGAGCCGCTGAGCAATTCTGTGCAGGGTAGAGGTTATATAGAAGGTATATCAACACAGGTTATTGAAGATGAAGAATCTGCTTTACAATTATCTGTAAATCTTTATGGAACCGAATTTATTTATGGCTTTTCTGTAGGAGATGCTATCATAGATGAAACTGAACCTTATGCCGATACAGACTTGTTGGAAATGGCGGAAGAATTTGGAGATGAGGATGGTCATATATCATGGTCGGAAGGGTCGTTCCCTTATTTTATAGATATGCGTGAGTCCTGGGATCAACTTACTACTGAAGAAATTCAAGCAGGAATTGTTGGAACCTGGAATGTACGCGAATATACAGATAAACCAACGAGCGAAAGACTTTATACGTTCAGTCCTGATGGGACAGGTACATATACTTCTGCATTAAGAGGTGAGGAAGAAACGTTTTACTGGGATGCAAAAAATGGAACATTTGTTTATTCATTGTGAGAAATTGACGATACTTTGACATATTCAGAAATTAGAGCTGCGTCAGAGGATATATGGGTGATGTACAGAACTAAAGATTATATGCCGGTATGTGTTTTGACAAGAAAATAACTTGATAGCAAAATATATATAAGACGATCAGCCTAATCATTTGCTCTGCCTTTGCTTTACTATGAGCAGTTGTTTAATTAAAATATCTGAATAAGCCAAATTATACAAACTAAGTGCATTCAAAACCAATAATTATAGTTAGCGTATGACAGCCTGGAATTGCTTCCTACAGAAACGACAGAAAAATAATTTCTTGATATGCTGTGAATCTTGTGTTATAGTATTCATAAAGAAAGACACCTGCGGGAACAGGTGCCTTCTGGGAGCTACCGATAGACGGTTAGCCGCAATAAAGCAATTCATTTAGAAATGACCGCTCAACTTGTCACGGCTGGGGCGGTCATTTCTGTGTCTTGTTAATATCCTTGCCTAAGGAATATCCCATACCAAAGCAGGTCAGGCCGAAGCTCAACACTGCAATAAGTTCGAAAATATCCATCAGCTTAGCCCTCCTTTCACCGGATTCCCTTGCGGGTTTCTATGTAATCAGAGGGTCACAGTCCCTCTGTAGAGGACTAACCGCCTACCATCCTGGTAGCTCTTGCCGATTATCCTACCATAGTTCGACAAAAAAATCTATAACAAAATATATTTTTGCAAAATGACTGAGATACAGGTCATTTTTGCATAAAGGCAAAACAAAATTGCAGGTCGGGAAAATCCGCTTAAATTCTGAAAAAATCACACAATTTAAAAATTTCAAAAACTACCACTTGACTTCCGTGACGTGAAGGGTGAGTTGCTAAGGGACATTGGCCATTACCTGGAACTGATGGGATACAAGGTGATCGTCCTGAATCTCGTGGACATGGACCACTCGGACGGATACAATCCGTTTGCTTACATTCGGTCTGATGAGGATATCACAAAGCTCATCACCAACCTGATTGCAAATACCACGCCAAAAGGCACGACCCCGAACGATCCGTTCTGGGAAAAAGCAGAGTCTCTTATCCTGCAGGCTCTCTTTCTGTATGTCTGGTATGAATTCCCGAAGCAGGGCAGGACTCCCAGTATGCGCGGCGTACTGGAACTTCTCAATAAGGAGAAGGTACCGGATAAATCGAGCGAAAAATCAGAACTGTATAACATCATGTATGCGCTGCCGAAAGACCATCCTGCGCTGGTCGCTTACAAAAAGGTCCGCGCCGGCGCGGCGGATACCATCCGTTCCATCGTAATATCTGCGCAGGCCCGCCTTGCGTATCTGCAGAACCCGAAAGTCCTGCATATTCTGGATCATGATGACATGAATATTTCCGCTCTGGGAGAGGGCGTTTACCGGAATCCGGATCGCAAGGTCGCATTATTCTGCGTGATCCCGGATAATGACAAATCCTACAACTTTATCGTTGGCCTCCTCTATACGCAGATTTTTCAGGAACTTTATTATATTGCCGACCATAAGTATGGCGGCGCACTGCCGGTTCCGGTCGCTCTCTGGATGGACGAATTTGCGAACTGCGCATTGCCCGATGGTTTTCAGGAAATTCTTGCCACCTGCAGGAGCCGTGAAATCAGCTGCAATATCATTATCCAGAACATGGCACAGCTGAAGACTTTATTTAAAGACTCCTGGGAGAACATCTGCGGTAACTGCGATACACTGGTGTATCTGGGCGGCAACGAGCAGAGCACACATAAATACATCTCTGAGATGCTCGGCAAGACCACCATCGACAAAAAGTCATCCGGAGAGACACTTGGCAACCATGGTTCCAGCAGCCGGAACTATGATGTCCTCGGCCGGGATATTCTGGACCCATCTGAGGTGCGAAAGGTCAATAACAAAAAATGCCTTATTTTCATCCGAGGCTTCGATCCGATTTATGACGATAAATACAGGACGGCGGAAAAGGAAGACTTTAAGTTTGCAATGAAACTGGGCAGTTATCAGCATAAAGAAAATAAGATGCAGGAGGGGCGCGATGCGTTTTACCTTGATGCAGGTGGTTCGCCGACAGCGTCTCTTTCCTACCAGCTGGAGAGTTATCTGGGGGTATTTAAAGGAACGGCGGGTTATAAGCTGGTGGAAAGGTCCATCAAACCGGAGTCCGATAATATCGTAGTATTTTCCGGAAATGCTTATGCTGTTCAGGATTGCGTAGTTTACCCTGTTCTCTCAAAGAAAACCAAAACCGTAACTACCACACTTGGAAAGCTGCGGAAGCATCAACTGATCGGGTTTTATAACGTAGCAGCGAGAAGAATAGTATTCACCGGCGAAAAAGAGCTTTCTGGAATCTTCCAGAAAGACAACCGTAATAGCAGCATTTCAGGGGAAAGGGGATAGAAACAGCATGGATGAACTGCAGTTTTTAAATGAAAAAGACATGGAATACTTCGAGGAACTGGAAGAACAGGGCGAGGCGATTATCCTTCGTCTCGATCCGGATCAGCTGATTGCACTTGACATTTCTACACTATTCGACAGAGGTTCGGACAAGACAGCGGGAGATGCGGCAGATCATGCGTCAAATGATGCGGTGAATCACGATGCGGATCATGAGACGGATCATGCTATGGATCTGGACAGCCTTAAGAAATGGCTGACAGAGCATGGAGCGGAATTGAAAGAGAAGGTGAAAGAGAATAAGGCGGTAGCACAGGAAAATCAGCATATTGAGGCCGCGCTGAATGGCGAGTCGTATGAAGAAGCTGAACCGGAACAAACCGCAGGTATGTACGCAATTCCTGAAAATCAGAACACAGCGAAGCAGACGCTGGTGGCCCGGCTGCAGGAAGTGCGCCTTGATGAAGAACAGTCAGATATCATTAATGAAGCAATTCTGGCGGGACTGGATGAAAAACAACTTCTTGCTATGCTGATGGATGGAATGACGGCGGAGAAGATGAGGAAGATGTATGATATTTTTCTTTCGCTTAGAGCAGAGCAATAGTTTTTTTATTTTTCACATTGAAGAATTAGCTAAATTATGATAGACTGAAAATAGCTAAAAAAGGAGGCGATGTTCATGGTAAGTGCCACAGCAACTGCAACGGAAATGCAGAATAATTTCGGGAAATATCTGAATCTTGTAATTGGAGGGCAGGAAGTCATTGTTACGAAGAATGGACGTGAGGTCGGGCGCTTTGTTCCGAAATCAGCAACTGTGTCGTATCTGACTGACTCGTTGACAGGAATCTTAAAAGGTGATTATGATCTGGATGAGATGAAGTCGGAAAGGCTCAGGGAAAAGCATGAAACTGCTGATTGACGCGAATGTTTTGCTCGATGTTCTTCAGGAGAGGGAACCCCATGTCAGGGAATCTTCGATTGTGTGGAAACTCTGTGAGACGGAGCAGGCAAAAGGATATGTATCTGCACTAACCTTCGCAAATATGGTTTATATTATGCGAAAAGAGCTTGAACCGACGAAAATCGATGCCGTCTTAAAAGCGCTGTCGTTGATCTTTGAATTTGTTGACCTGAAGAACAAGGATCTTTCAAATGCGGCAGAATTAAAATGGGATGATTTTGAGGACGCAGTGCAGAGCGTGACAGCCGAGCGGTTAGGAGCAGATTATATCATAACAAGAAATGTGAAAGATTTTGCAAAGAGTAAAATAATGGCATTCACTCCGGCAGAACTGATAGCGAGAATATAGAAGAAATTTTAAACTAAAGCGGGTATATCTGATAGGGCTATCTGATATGCCTGTATTTTATCCTTAAGTACTGAAAGGAGCACAAATTTATGAGCAAAATAATGGAATGTTTAAGCAGTTCTGAAACTGTGACGAAAAGAGAACTGTTGCTTGGAGCCATTGCAAGCCTTATGACCGGTGTGGTGATCGGTACGTATGCCTCTCGTCCCAAACATCCTCGCCATCCACATGGAGCGCCGGAGTGTCCGCCGCCACCAATGCCGCCGCATGGTTCGGATGGGCGTTCACCAATGCCGCCCAGAAAGTCATGCGATTCAGGAAAACGTCCTCCACATGATTTCGAGCATGAAAGAAGATAATGTATAATTTGTAATGCTCTTTATAAAACAGTCCAAGCCTATAGGAGATATACTAAGTATCTTGACGGCTGAGGGCTGTTTTATGTTATTTGTGAGAAGCATTCCCAGTTTACTGCATAATGGCTTGCCTTTTTTGTTAGTGGAAGAAATGGTAAATTTGTGGTAGGATTGCCTCACGGGTGAACTGAAAACAAAATATGATGAGGGGGCGATACGACATGATCCATCTGACAGGAGACACGCACGCAGACTGGATGTCAAGGCTTAGTTCCGATGTCTTTCCTGAAGGAAAGGGGATGACAAAGGGTGATTATGTCATTATTCTTGGTGATTTCGGCATCTGGCAGGATGGTTCCAGCGAACAGTACCGCCTGAACTGGCTGGATGAGAAGCCGTTTACAACCTTATTCTTAGATGGGAATCATGAAAACTTTGATCGTTTATACAGCGATGAGTTTCCGATTGTACCGTTCGCAGGTGGGATGGCGCAGCGGATTCGTCCATCCGTGTATCATCTTCTACGCGGGGAAGCTTATACGCTGGAAAATAAAACCTTTTATGTATTTGGCGGCGCTTCAAGTCATGACATAAGGGACGGCATCCTGCAGAAAGGCGATCCGAGAATTACTATCTGGAAACGTGACAATGCGTGGGGCAGAACGCCCTATAAGCTGTTCCGGGTGGAACATGAATCATGGTGGAAGCAGGAACTGCCGTCGGAATCAGAAATAACGCATGGTCGCGAAACACTGGACAGGGTGGGCTGGAAGGTAGATTACATTCTGACGCATTGTGCACCATTGGAAATCCAGAAAATGATTGATCCGGAATGGACACAAACGGATGCCCTTGTCGATTTTCTGGGAGAGATTTATAAAAATGCAGAGTTTGCCCACTGGTTCTTTGGGCATTATCATACAGAGAAAAATGTAACGGAGAAGATGCATGTCATGTATAAACAGATATTCAGGTTATGCTGAAATTATGGAGAAACCCAGGTACGATATTCAGTCATTGCATAATGCCCTGCTGGGGCTTAACGAACCGTCTCAGTGGTTCGATAGCTTACTGGAAATAGGCGGCTTATCTGAAATATTCCCTGAAGTTGCTGTGCTTGCCAACGTTTCGCAGGATTCGAAGCACCATCCTGAAGGGAATGTTTACATTCATACGATGATGGTAGTTGATTATGCTGCTTTGATACGGGATCAGGCTGTCAGACCGTTTCCGTTTATGCTTTCAGCGCTTTGCCATGATCTGGGCAAGGCTGTTACGACTCAGGCAGATACTGATGGCAGGATACACGCATACGGACATGAAGAAGCGGGTATAACAATCTCTGATTCTATGCTTCGACGAATTGGAGTGGATGATGATACAGTATCATATGTGAAGAACATGGTTCGGCTGCATATGCAACCGAACAAAAAATATAGAGACGGATCGAAAATCAAATCGACGAACAAAATGTTTAACGAAGCAATCTGCCCGGAAGATTTGCTGCTGTTATCAGAGGCAGACCATTTTGGACGGTTAAAGCCTTCATCGTATGATGAATGCAGGATATGGTTGCGTGAGAGGCTGAATAAGTACAACAGGACGATGGTTTAACCTTATTTTACACAGAAAAAACTGATGAGTTACATTTTGCAAAATGGTCCAAGACCATGGAGATAAAGCAGTATTTCAACGGTTTCTGGGCTATTTTATGATCTTCGTAAGTTTTCACAATCTTACAGGAAATCCACCAGCTGTGACCGCCGTGACGGAAGCCGCAGCTTACGCAGAGCCTGTGCTTCTATCTGTCGGATGCGCTCCCTTGTGACATGGAACTTTTTACCTGCTTCCTCTAATGTCCAGATATGTCCGTCTGCAAAACCAAACCGGAGATATATTACATCGCGTTCCCGTTCAGTCAGTGTATTCAGTACTTTATCCAGTTCCTGTTGCAGCATGGTGTATGCTGCCGATTCTTCTGGGGAGAGTGCGCTCTGATCTTCTACAAAATCTCCGAGTGCGGTACCATCATCTTCACCAACCGGGGTATCCAGAGAGATGGTATCGCTTGCTCTTTCTAAAATATCTTTTACCTGAGTGACCGTCATATCAAGCTCTTTGGCTAATTCAGCGGAGGATGGGTCATGACCAGGCTGCAGGGACAGAGTTTTTCTGGCTCGCAGCACCCGGTTGATTTTTTCATTCACATGAACCGGGACACGGATATTACGGCTGCTGTCCTGTATGCTGCGGGTAATTGCCTGACGAATCCACCATGTCGCGTAGGTGCTGAATTTGTATCCCTTTGTATAGTCAAATTTGTCGACTGCTTTCATCAAACCAATGTTTCCCTCCTGGATGAGATCCAGAAAAGGAAGCCCATGATTGGTGTATCTCTTCGCGATACTGACCACGAGCCGCAGGTTCGCGTTAATCAGTTTTTCCTTTGCTTCATTGTCGCCATTGGCGATTCTTTTTGCCAGATCGATCTCTTCATCCAGAGAAAGCAGAGCAAATAAAAATTGTAATTATTTATTCTCGGTTGTAGTACTTTTTTTTATGTGATAAGATGTTTTATATTTTCGTGGCATAACGGCGATGTATAGTCGTCGCAGGATATTCAAAACGAACGGAGGGATCTAAGCAAACTATGGATAGTCTTCGTTGTGTAGTGGAACGAATTACATATCAGAATGCGGAAAACGGCTTTTCTGTGATCAAGTGTCGCGCAAAAGGCTACAGTGACCTGGTGACCGTGGTCGGAAATATGCCGGATGTCCATGTTGGTTCGGTGCTTACGATGCAGGGACAGTGGAAAATTGACGGCAAGTATGGACGGCAGTTCTCGGCTGAGAAGTGGGAGGAGACACTTCCGGCCACAACCTACGGTATTGAGAAATATTTGGGCAGCGGTCTGATCAAGGGTGTCGGTCCGAAGTTTGCGAAGCGGATTGTCCAGCAGTTTGGCAAGGACACACTGGAGATTATTGAGACTGATCCGGATCGGCTGATTGAGGTCGCGGGCATCGGGCAGAAACGTGTGAATCAGGTCAAGAAAAGCTGGCAGGAGCAGAAAGAGATCAAGAACATCATGCTGTTCCTGCAGAGCAACGATGTCAGTACCTCTCATGCCGCGAAGATTTACCGTACCTACGGGAATGAGAGCATCAAGATTGTGGAAGAAAATCCGTACAAACTGGCGGATGATATCTGGGGTATCGGTTTTAAAACAGCAGATACGATTGCATCGAAACTGGGTATTGAGAAAACTCGTTTTATGCGCCTGCGGAGCGGCCTGATGTATACACTTAACAAGCTTTCTGAGAACGGGCATTGCTACGCAGTCAGAGAGCAACTGATTGAAGCGGCTGTTGGCCTGCTCGATGTGGAAGCTCCGGAACTGGAAATGACGCTCGATGAGATGCTCCGTACCTCGGATGTTATCAAGGATGAGGATGCGATTTATCTGCCGCCTTTTTATTTTTCAGAGACCGGCTGCGCGAAGCGCCTGATTCGATTGATGCAGGGCGACCGGCGCGTGTCGATGGATGTGGAAAAAGTGATGCGCGAGATTGAAAGAGATTCCAAAATTCATTATGATGAGGTGCAGCTGCAGGCAATCCGTCAGGCAGTTGATTCTAAGGTGATGGTCTTAACGGGAGGCCCCGGAACCGGAAAAACGACGACGATGAACGGTATTATCTCTGCTTACCGCAAGGCCCGATGCCGGATTATCCTGGCGGCTCCGACCGGCCGCGCTGCAAAGCGGATGTCGGAAGCCACCGGCATGGAAGCGAAAACGATTCACCGTCTGCTGGAATACAAGCCCCCGGAAGGCTACCAGAAGAACGAAGAACATCCCTTGGAGGGCGATGTCCTGATTCTGGATGAGTGTTCGATGATCGATGTGATGCTCATGTACAATCTCCTGAAAGCGCTTCCGGAAGAAATGACGCTGATACTGGTCGGGGATACGGATCAGCTGCCGAGTGTGGGAGCCGGAAATGTTCTGAAGGATATCATCGCCTCCGGGTGCATCCCGGTGGTTCGTCTCACCCGCATTTTCCGGCAGGCACAGGGAAGCAGGATCATCATGAACGCACACCGAATCAACAAGGGCGAAATGCCGGATCTGCGCGGGGGCCGTGATTCTGATTTCTTTTTCGCTGGAAAAGAGACTAACGAAGAAGTTGTGGATCTGCTAGTCAAATACTGCACGAAGAATTTGCCGGCTTACTATCATGTGGACGCGTTTTCGGACATTCAGGTATTGACACCGATGCAGCGCGGCACCTGCGGAGCAGCAAATCTGAATCAGGTACTGCAGGAAGCGATGAATCCGGGAAAGATTTACCTGAAACGCGGCGGAACACAGTATCGTCTGAGAGATAAAGTAATGCAAATACGCAATGATTATGACAAGGACGTGTTTAATGGCGACATCGGAATCATCGAAAATGTGAACACGGATGATAATGAGCTGACCGTGAATTTTGACGGACGGCATATTACATATGACGTGACGGAGCTGGATGAGTTGGTGCTGGCCTATGCGACGACCATTCATAAAGCGCAGGGGTCAGAATACCCAATCGTTGTGATGCCATTTACCATGAGCCATTATGTCATGCTGCAGAGGAATCTGCTGTACACCGGCGTGACCCGAGCAAAAAAGATCCTCGTATTGATTGGAGAGAAAAAGGCGATTGCCTACGCCACACATAATGAAACGACGACATCCAGAAACACGAAGCTTGCCGAGCGGATTGCAAACGGTTGGAAAGATGCAGTAAAGAATGCACAAAAGGATTCAGGATCAGGAATTCCGTATACGTATAAGCAGGACGCGGCAGAACTGCCAAAGGTTGCAGAGAAGAAAATGATTTATGGGAGCAGGCAAAGAAACGATGATGATCCTTTTGAGAATCTCTTTGCGCGTCTTACTCAATCGAAATTCCGCAGCGGATTTTCTTTAAAAGCTGCAGATAAAGCGTATGTCCGGGATAAGGGTATGGACAAAATTCGTTCTCATGCCTGTGATTTTATCAGCAAGAGGCTGGCTCCTGCAGAACCAGTCAATGATGGGAAACAGACGCCGATGAGAGGCCATCCTGTCTTTATCGCGCAGCACGCTACCGGGTGCTGCTGCAGAGGCTGTCTGGAAAAATGGCACAGGATACCCAAAGGAACAGAACTGTCAGACGAGCAACAGGAATATATAGTTGACATTTTGATGGTCTGGATCGAGAAACAGATGAAAACAGACGCACCCGACACGGATATAAGGAGCGAAGACCAGATATGATTAAGCCGATAATGAAGGATGTGCTTTTCCTTTCACAAAAAGCAGAACCGGCCACGCCGGAGGACAGTCAGACAGCGATGGATTTACTTGACACGCTAAAGGCGCATGAGAACGGCTGCGTTGGAATGGTTTATCCCACCCGTATTTTGGGTGGGATGCCACCCGGCGAGGGCTGCTAATATGATTGGTGTGAACAAAGCGATCATTGTTGTGAATATAGGCTTCATGAATCTTTTGATGTACAATCCTGAAATAACGAAGAAAGTAAAGCCGTTTCAGACGGAAGAAGGATGCCTGTCCCTTGTCGGTGTCAGGAAATGTGTCCGTTATAAGGAGATTGAGGTCAGATATCAGGATGTCAACTTTAAAGAGCAGCGCCAGAAGTTCAGTGGATGGACAGCGCAGATTATTCAGCACGAGGTAGATCATCTGCATGGAATCATTATTTGACGTGAAAAAATGGCAATGGAAGGAAGAAGGTAGGGCATGGAAATCGCTGAAATGTTGGATGAGATCAAAAAAATCGCGCAAAAGGATGTAGGGCTTCGGGAAGAATTCCTTCAGACAAGAGAGCAAAAAAATCCTCTCTCGGCTTTCTGCGCAAAATGCCGGGAACTGGGGTATCCCGTATATGAAATGGATGTCATCGCTGCAGGAGAAGAATCCTATGCGGCGATGAAACGCAGCATACGGGAGAGCCGCGCCATTCCGAATCACGCATGTGCGTGATGGCGCGGCCTACGTCGCGCATCTGCTGCGCAGATACACGACAATTAATGGCGGCGGTGAAAACTCACCTATGCTGGAAGCGGAGGATGACTTTTACGAGCTATTTTTTGCCGGACTGTAGGAGACAGAAAGTTATGAAATCTTCTCCGCAGGTACTGAGAGATGTGTATCTGGAGCTATGCAAAGATGCGGAAACATGGTCTGTGACAAATAATGCTGCCGGCCTGATTGAGTTTGATTTCGCGTTTTCTCTGTGCTCAGATGTTTCAAAAAGCAATGATTTGGATTGCGCAGATGAAAATCCATGAAAAATGCATATTGACAAAAGTTTAACAAAATATATAATCCTTTTAACAAGAGGGAGTAGTTGGCCGACAGGCTTTCGTACCGACTATCATGCAGATGATCTGACCTGCACGGGATGAATTAAAAACAAGACTTTTGCGACAACGTAATTGTGGCAAAGGTCTTTTTCTTTATCCTGAAATGACCGGCGCCACCTGCATACAAAGAACGCATGTGCGATAATGCGGCAAATACGAAATTACAGTCTAAGCGCCTTCGGTTGCGGAACTCTGTATATTCAAAGCTATCCACCCGGTTTCATGACGAAGAAGAGAAAGATAACCAGATGGTTCGTCACTTTTACAACCGTGGTGAGGATGTGCCTCTATGGGTTGTTTTTGAAATTTTATATCTCAGTGATCTCGCCAGTTTTTTCGAGTGTCTTAATGAATCCATGCGGGAACATATTATGGTTCAGTTGGATATGTTTGACAACTCGATAGACACAAACCGTAATCTGCTTAGCAGTATGCTGTATACAATAAAGTCTCTGCGTAACGCAGTAGCACATAATAACATTATTTTTGACACACGATTTAAAGACAGAAAAATCAATTCTGTATTAAAAAAGTGGGTGGAAAAGGAAACTGGTATACAAAACATTACGCTTTATTCCCTGGTGGATTACATTATTATTGTGTGTTGCTTGTTGAAGCGTGTAGATTTCAGCTCAGTTCGTGCGAAAAAGCTGGTAAAGGAATTTAAAGAGCAAAACCAGCTTCTCCAGAAGAACGTTGCGCCGTCCATTTATGCTTTGATTATCCAACAAAATGTAACGCATAAAATCAACGCTTTGGAGAATTATCTGAATAGTTACTATTCACGGGATGGGGATGATATCTAAGGTGCCTGGCTTCTCATCTT
>JAJQIL010000056.1 GCA_021199235.1 Lachnospiraceae bacterium
CGGGAGAATTCTTTTGTAAAAAAATGATTGACTTTTATTCTTTTATGGCATATTATAAACGCAGCTGAGAAACACAGTGATGCCATGTGGCACAAAATCGAAAACCCCAGAGGCTGCTACCCTCTGGGTTTTTTGCTCGTTACGGTGAGATTCAAAATAAATAATTCTTGACACAGGCCCCAAATATCCATATCATTCAAGAAGATATTCCGCATCTTTAAAAGAAGAAATCAGCTTAAAACAACTGCCTCGAACGATGCGGGTTGGGAGAGAGAAATGACAGAAGAAACAGAAGAAAAAGAACCATCTGCAATGGAAAAACGTCTTGCCGGGGCTTCGATTGCGGTCGTCGGCGCAGTGAACATGGATATTTGTGGCATGCCATATCAGCCTTTGGTAGGAGCGGATTCCAATCCCGGCAGGGTATCCCTGTCGATGGGCGGTGTGGGACGCAACATTGCACACAATCTTGCCCTGCTTGGCCAGCCGGTATCTCTGATCACGGTTTTCGGAGATGATGTGAACGGACGGAGAATTCAGGAACATCTGGAAAAGCTGGGAATCAACTTAAGCAATGCACGGACGGTCAGTGGGGCATCTACCTCATGCTATGTTTTTATCACGGACGAAAAAGGCGAGATGCAGCTTGCCATTTCAGACATGGGCATCTATACGTATATGACGCCGCAGTTTATGGAGAATCGTCTGGATGTACTCAACCGGTCCTGCCTCTGTGTGATCGATACGAATCTGCCGCAGGAGACGATCGAATATCTGGCAGAACACCTGCGGGTTCCCATTTTCGCGGATCCGGTGTCTACGGCGAAGATGCATAAGCTGGAGAGAATTCTTGGCCATATACATACTTTGAAGCCCAATCGGCTGGAAGCGGAATATTTAAGCGGAATTGAGATCAACGATGAGGATTCGCTTAAAAAAGCAGCTGATGTTCTGCTTGATAAAGGGATAGAAAATGTGTATATTACCCTTGGAGCAAAGGGTGTTCTCTGCGCAGGCAGAAACAGGATGCTTCTGATTCCCGGAATTCAGACGAATGTGCGCAGCGCGACAGGCGGAGGGGATTGCTTTATGGCTGCGCTTGCTTATGCGTATCGAGCCGGACTTTCATCGGAAGAAGCGGCGCGGCTGGCGCTGGCCGCCGGAGCAATCTGCGCGGAAAGTGATCAGACGATCAATGAGGAACTGAGTGTACAGATGATGCATGAAAGGGCGGGCTTATAAAAAGGATTTCCGGCGGATATGGTATGAGCACGCAGGATATCATGGCGTGATCCTGAACATAATACCGCAGAAATATAAGTAGCAGATGTAATTGTGAAGGCACTGAACAGTTACAGCAGAATTTAATAATTACAGATACGAATCAGGAGGAAACGAACATGGAACAGCTGAACAAATATCTTGATGTGGCACCGGAGGTGCAGGAGGCGCTTGCGAACGGAAAGCCGGTCGTGGCGCTGGAGTCAACGATCATCTCACACGGTATGCCTTATCCGCAGAATGTGGAGACGGCTCTTGCAGTGGAAAAAATCGTCCGTGAGAACGGTGCGGTACCGGCGACGATCGCAATTTTAGGCGGGCGCCTTAAGGTCGGCGTCAGCGAAGAAGAGATTGACTATCTCGGCAGGAAAGGTCTGGATGTGATCAAGGCGAGCCGCCGCGACGTGCCGATCCTGGTGGCGAAAAAAGAGGATGGTGCTGCTACGGTAGCGACAACAATGCTGATCGCGGCGATGGCCGGTGTGAAGGTATTTGCGACCGGCGGCATTGGCGGCGTGCACAGAGGAGCAGAGACGACGATGGATATTTCTGCCGATCTGGAAGAACTGGCGGACACGCCTGTACTGGTCGTCTGCGCCGGAGCCAAGGCTATCCTGGATCTTGGACTTACGCTGGAGTATCTGGAGACCAAAGGCGTACCGGTGATCGGCTATCAGACCGAGGAGCTTCCGGCATTCTATACCAGAAAGAGCGGATTTGGCGTAGATTATCGTCTGGACACACCGAAACAGATTGCAGATGCGTGGATGACGAAGCTGGATCTGGGGATGAAAGGCGGCATGCTGGTGACGAACCCGATTCCGGAAGAGTATTCCATGGACTGTGAGTATATCAACAAGTGCATTGACGAGGCAATCGAGGAGATGAAGGCAAAGGGAATCAAAGGAAAGCAGACGACTCCGTTCCTGCTCGCAAAAGTAAAGGATATCACCGGCGGCGACAGTCTCGACGCGAACATCCAGCTTGTATACAATAACGCGAAGCTGGCATCGCAGATCGCCGGGGAGATGTGCCGCTGATTTTCTGCGGCAGCATCTTTCACAGCTTAGCTGTGAATAGTAACAGCGAAACAAATATTTCGTAAAAAACATGAAAAAAATAGTTCAATTTGTCGAAAAGTATGCTATACTGATGTAGATTTGTGTGGAAGGGAGACGCACACAGGGGGTTCGATAATGATCCAGAGCCGACATAAGGCTTCAGGATAAATAAATTATAAGGAGAGAAAGAAAATGAAGAAAAAACTGCTTGCATTGATGCTCTCAGCTGTCATGGTCGTATCTATGGGCGCGATCACGGTTCAGGCTGAGGAAAGCGTATCGGCGGACGACATCGAGGATACGATGACTTCTGACGATGGTACTTATGAGATTGCTTTCGTTACGGATGTCGGCTCCCTGAAGGACAAGTCTTTCAATGAGGGTACATGGAACGGCGTGAAGCTGTATGCGTATGAGAACGGCCTTTCCTATAAGTATTATCAGCCGGCGAATGAAAGCGAAGCAACGGATGATGACCGTTACGATGCGATGGCAGCTGCCTGCGAGGCAGGTGCGCAGGTCGTTGTCTGCGCCGGTTATCTTCAGGAAGCAGCTCTGACTCAGGCAGCGATTGATTATCCGGACGTACAGTTCGTATTCATCGATGGCTATACTCTTTACAATGGTGAGGATGCTCTTGCAAACGTTGCAGGCATCAATTTCCAGGAAGAGCAGTGCGGTTACTTCGCAGGCTATGCGGTAGTGATGGAAGGCTTCACTGAGCTCGGATTCTCCGGCGGCGGCGGCGGAACGAACCCGGCATGCTGCCGTTACGGCTATGGCTTTGTACAGGGCGCGAATGACGCGGCTGCTGCACTTGGCACCACAGTAAATATCAACTATTCCTGGCTGTATGGTTCTTCTTACTCAGCATCTGCTGAGCTGCAGACCATGGTAAGCGGCTGGTATACCAACGGCACAGAAGTTGTATTCGCCTGCGGCGGCGCGATGTTCTCATCGATCGCAGCGGCAGCTTCCGCTAACGATGGTTATGTGATCGGTGTTGACGTTGACCAGTCCAGCGAGTCTGACACGGTTATTACCTCCGCTATGAAGGGTCTGGCTGCGGCTACCGAGTATGCGATCGGCGTTTACTATGACGGCGAGTGGGATACGCTTGGCGGTACCACCACCACACTTGGCGCTGCTGACGGTGCTGTAGGTCTCCCGACGGATACCTGGTCGCTTGAGAACTTCACGGTTGAAGATTATGAAGAGCTTCTTGCAGAGGTTGTAGACGGCACACTCGTAGTTGACAATGATTATGAGAACGCAGATCTGACAGGCTTTGAGAACGCAGCTGTTACGATCGTAGAGTAACTGTGAAGATACTGTACAATTATGTAGAGTAACAGGAAGTATCCCGTGAGAACGGGGCTCACAGAAATTGCTCTTGAAAGGGGAGGGCGGATCACGCACCTCCCCTTTTTTTGAAAAACAGGGCTGAAAAATATTCAGGTGCTGGAATTATAAGAAGGGGGGAAGAATGCAATGCAGCCAGACAATGTCATTGAGATGCTTCATATTACCAAGCGTTTCCCGGGAATCATTGCCAATGACGACATTACGCTCCAGCTGCGCAGAGGCGAAGTCCATGCCCTGCTCGGTGAAAACGGAGCAGGAAAGTCCACGCTGATGAGTGTTCTGTTCGGTCTGTATCAGCCGGAGGAAGGCAAAATCCTCAAAAACGGACAGGAAGTAAAGATTCACAATCCGAATGACGCGACTGCGCTTGGTATCGGAATGGTGCATCAGCACTTTAAACTGATTGACGTCTTTACCGTGCTGGATAATATCATTCTTGGCGCGGAGACTACAAAGCTTGGCTTTTTGCAGAAAAAGGAAGCCCGGGCAAAGGTAGAGGCGCTTTCAGAAAAATACGGCCTCAAGGTTGATCTTGACGCTCACGTGGAGGATATCACAGTCGGGATGCAGCAGCGTGTAGAGATTTTAAAAATGCTGTACCGCGACAATGAGATCCTGATTTTTGATGAGCCGACAGCGGTGCTGACTCCGCAGGAGATTGAGGATCTGCTCGAGACGATGCGAGCGTTTGCCGCAGAGGGAAAAAGTATTCTTTTTATTTCTCATAAGCTGAATGAGATCATGTCCGTGGCAGACCGCGTGACAGTACTCCGCAAAGGAAAATACGTGGGTACCGTAGATACAAAAGACACGGATAAACAGAGCCTGTCCAACATGATGGTCGGACGTCCGGTGCAGCTGGAGGTGGTAAAGGACGAGGCAAAGCCGCAGCAGCCGGTTCTTCAGGTTCGTGATCTGAAGGTTCCGTCTGCCGTACATAAACGCGACGCGGTCAATGGTGTTTCCTTTGATGTCCGCGCCGGCGAGATCGTCTGTATTGCCGGTATCGACGGGAACGGGCAGAGCGAGCTGGTCTATGGCCTGACCGGTCTGGAAAAAAGCTCCGGCGGCACAGTCACATTGTGCGGCGAGGATATTTCTCACGCGACGATCCGTCAGCGAGGGAAAAATATGAGCCATATTCCGGAAGACCGCCATAAGCACGGTCTGATCCTGGATTTTACCCTGGAGCAGAATATGGTGCTGCAGCGTTTTCAGGAGCCGCAGTTTGCACACAATGGTTTTATTGATACGGCAGCGGTACGGGAGTATTCGGACAGGCTGATCGAGGACTATGATGTGCGTTCCGGACAGGGTTCTGTTACCGTAGCGAGGAGCATGTCCGGCGGGAATCAGCAGAAGGCGATCATAGCCCGTGAACTTGACCGGGATAAACCGCTGATCCTTGCGGTTCAGCCGACCAGAGGCCTTGACGTCGGCGCGATTGAGCATATTCATAATCAGCTGATCGCGGAGCGGGATAAGGGGCACGCGATCCTTCTGATCTCTCTGGAGCTGGATGAAGTCATGAGCTTAAGCGACCGGATCCTCGTGATCTATGAGGGCGAGATCGTAGGTGAGCTTGACCCGAAGAAGACAGATGTTCAGGAGCTGGGTCTTTATATGGCCGGAGCAAAACGCCAGAGCGGGAAGGAGGCGGGTAAGGCATGAAAGAGAAGTTAGCCCGTTTTTATGCGAAAGACGGCACAAAGACCGTGCTTTCCTCTGTGCTTTCTATAATTATCGGTATGGTGGTAGGAAGTATTATCATACTGCTCGTCGGTATTTCCAACAAGTCTCTGGGCTTTAACAGTGTCGGAGAAGGTATCCAGCTGGTATTCGGCGGTCTGTTCAGTACCGGCCGGAATGCCGCGGGTTCTCTGACTTTCGGATTTAACTCGACAAACTTTGGAAACATGCTGTTCCGCGCGACTCCGCTGATCCTGACCGGACTTTCTGTGGCAATCGCCTACAAAACCGGACTTTTCAACATCGGAGCACCTGGACAGTACCTGATGGGAACTGCGGCGACTCTTTTCGTTGCCCTTAAGATACCGACCACTTCCTCTACTCTTTATGAAAATGGCGGTGTTCCGGCGTCATTGGTTTGGCTGCTGGCATTCCTCGCCGGTATGCTTGCGGGCGCGCTTTGGGGTGCGATTCCCGGTCTGGTGAAGGCGTATCTGAACATCAATGAGGTGCTGGCGTGCATTATGTGCAACTGGATCGCGGCCAATCTGGTCACCTGGATTTTTGAGGGCAGCAGTCTGTGCAACACCATTGAATCCGGAAAGACCGGCTACATCTATAAGACCAGTTATAATGGCGTGGTGACAGCCAAGCTCGGCCTGGATAAGATTTTTTCCGGTTCTCAGGTCAACGGCGGTATTCTGGTGGCCATTATACTTGCGATTCTCGTATACATCCTGATGGATAAGACGACCATGGGATATCAGCTGAAGGCCTGCGGCAGCAACCGCCATTCGGCACGCTATGCCGGTATTGCTGACAAGAGAAACATTGTTCTTTCCATGGCACTGGCAGGAGCATTGGCCGGAGCGGGCGCTTCGCTTTATTATCTGGCCGGCAACACGGAGTTCTTCTGGTCGACCTATCAGTCGCTTCCGGATGCCGGATTCAACGGTATTCCGGTGGCGCTCCTTGCGTCCTGCAATCCGATCGGCGTTATATTTACCGGATGCTTCATGTCCATGCTGGACATCTGCGGACTGCAGCTGACCAACCTGACCGCTTATAACGAATATATCACGGACGTTATCATTGCCGTGATCGTATACTTAAGCGCGTTTGCCCTTTTGATCCGTATGCTTCTGACGAGTAAAAAGAGCATCGGCCATGAAGAAAACGCAAATGCGGATAACAGCGGTAATGCCGCAGCGGATAAAACAACAGGCGGTAATCCGGAAAAAGATAAAAACACAGCATCCGCAGTAAATGCGAAGGGAGGCGAGGCGTTATGACATTTTTAATTCAGCAGACGCTGCTTTATGCAGTTCCCCTGATGATCGTCGCGCTGGCCGGTGTATTTGCGGAGCGGAGCGGTGTCATCAATCTGGCTCTCGAAGGTATTATGATTTTCGGAGCCTTTACGGGTGTATTTTTTGTAAATGTGGTACAGCAGGCCGGATGGTTTGCGGCTGCTAAGGACAATGGCAACTGGGTGGCATTGCAGGGCTTTGAGATTCTGGCGATTCTTGTGGCAGCTCTGTGCGGAGCAATCTTTTCTCTTTTGCTGGCATTTGCGGCGATTAACCTCAAAGCGGATCAGACCATCAGCGGTACAGCACTGAACCTTCTGGCTCCGGCGCTTGTCCTTTTCCTGATCCGTATTCTGGCAAACCAGAGCACGCTCTATATGGCAGAAGGAGATGCGGCGAGCTGGTTTATGATCAAAAAGAGTACGTTGGGATTTGATCGGAACGCGGACATTGGTATTCTGGGTGAGATTTTTATCAACAAGGTTTATCTGGCGACCTATCTCTGCATTTTGGTTTATATTATTCTGGCTGTGCTTTTGTATAAGACCCGGTTTGGTCTTCGCCTTCGTTCCTGCGGTGAGAATCCGCAGGCGGCAGACTCGCTGGGAATCAATGTGTATAAAATGCGCTACGCCGGTACGATCATCTCCGGTGCGCTTGCCGGTATGGGCGGCTTCGTTTACGCGCTGACCACGGCGAACTGCTCCGCGAACGGCGACGTGGCTGGCTTCGGTTTCCTGGCACTGGCCGTGATGATCTTCGGCAACTGGAAGCCCGGAAATATTGCGGGCGCAGCGCTGCTCTTTGGCCTGTTTAAGTGTATCGCCGCTTCTTACGCAAGTATCGATATCAATGGCGACGGCGTTTATATGCTGGCGAAAATCGGGCTGAGCTCGAACTTCTATCGGATGCTGCCGTATCTGATCACCATGATCGTGTTGGCATTCACTTCCAAGAAGTCCCGCGCACCGAAGGCCGAGGGTATTCCCTACGATAAAGGGCAGAGGTAAACTCAATCTTGCTGCCTGAATTATAACTCAGAGAAATTAGAGATCAGACATTTGCGGATTGCTGTAATGCAGAAGCGAATGTCTGATTTTCATAAAAAGCGGGGAATATGGTTAATGGAAAAGACAGAAGCACAAAGACAGGCGCTCGCTCTGGAGACCATCGGCCGCCTGAAAAACGAATATCCGGACGCGGACTGTACTTTGGATTATGATGAAGCGTGGAAACTTCTTGTGAGTGTGCGTCTGGCGGCACAGTGTACGGACGCGCGTGTAAACATTGTGGTGGAGAAGCTGTATGAAAAATTTCCTGATGCGGATGCGCTCGCTGCGGCATCGCCGGAGGAGATTGAAGAAATTGTCAGACCCTGCGGTCTCGGAAAAAGTAAGGCGCGGGACATCAGTGCCTGTATGCGTATGTTAAAAGAGAAGTACGGCGGGAAAGTGCCGGATGATTTTGATGAGCTGTTAAAGCTTCCAGGAGTGGGAAGAAAAAGCGCAAACCTGATCATGGGGGACGTCTTTGGAAAACCGGCGATCGTCACCGATACCCATTGTATTCGTCTGACCAACCGGATGGGCCTGGTGGATGGGATCAAAGAACCGAAAAAGGTAGAGATGGCGCTCTGGAAGATCATCCCGCCCGAGGAGGGCAGCAGCTTCTGCCATCGTCTTGTTTATCATGGCAGGGAAGTCTGCACTGCGCGGACAAAGCCTTATTGCGAACGGTGCTGCCTGCAGGATATCTGTGAGAAGAATGGCGTGGAGACCTCAAAGTGAGAACAGACTGCAGCAGCCGGTTCCGGAGCAGTCATTTCGTATTTTAATGATGGTAAAAGGGCCTGTACAATGATTGTATGGGTCTTTTTTATGCGCAGGGGCGCAAGAGGAATTTTGGCAGCATTGCTGCCTACGTCTCCGCTACCGCTCCGGTCGTTGCTAAACGCGTGCCACTGGCACGCAGCAACCGCGCGGCGAGTAGGGGACAAGTCTCCCTACTCGATCCGAATAAGAAAAAAGGAATTGACAAATACCCTTTGGGGGTATATTATATCCATGCAGATACCCTAGAGGGGTATTCTGATTCTGGAAGATTTTGAAAAGTACCGGACAATTACGTGGATCGTACATTTTGTTCTGCTGCCGGAATAAGGAGAGAAAATATCGTGGACAATAAAATGAACAGCGAGGATGTGCAGGAAATATATGCTTCGAATGGTGTTTCAAAGGAGTATCCCAAGGAGAACTCTGAGGAAAGCCCAGAGGTAAACTCTGCCGGGGAAGTCTGTTGCAGCTGCAAAAAGACGATGCGCTCAGAAGAGGAACGCAGGAAACTGATCAACCGCCTGAACCGCATCGAAGGGCAGATCCGCGGTATCCGCGGGATGCTGGAGCGCGATGCCTACTGCAATGACATTCTGATCCAGTCAGCGGCCGTGAACGCGGCCATCAATTCTTTTAATAAGGAGCTTTTATCCAGCCACATTCATACCTGTGTAGTGCGGGACATCCGCGAAGGCAAGGATGAGGTTGTGGATGAACTGGTGGCTACGATGCAGAAACTGATGAAATAGCTGTTATTCTAAGACAAACAGGATGCATACTGTTTTTCACTGTGCCTGTAAGATGTGCCTGATCGGGACAGATGCAGCTAAGGATAGAAGCGGCAGCAATGCAACATGAGTATTTATGGAAGGAGTGATTCAAAGAAAATGGATCAGTATACAGTAACAGGAATGAGCTGTGCAGCCTGCTCGGCGAGGGTGGAGAAGGCAGTCTCGAAGGTCCCCGGTGTGACATCCTGCTCAGTAAGTCTTCTGACGAATTCCATGGGAGTGGAAGGCACGGCCTCACCGGATGCTATTATTCGCGCCGTGCAGGACGCGGGATATGGTGCTTCAAAAAAGGGTGGTTCCGGAACCGCTAAAAGTGCGGGGTACGGAGTATCTGACGGTTCAGGGGCGGCGTATTCCATGTCACAGTCAATCGCGGAGCAGGAGGCGGCTCTGGAGGATCATGAGACGCCGGTACTGAAGCGCAGGCTGATCGCTTCCGTTGGATTTTTAATTGTGCTGATGTATGTTTCAATGGGGCATATGATGTGGGGATGGCCGCTGCCTGCCTGGTTTGATGGCAATCATGTGGCGATGGGACTGGTACAGCTTCTCCTGGCTGCGATCATCATGGTGATCAATCAGAAGTTTTTTATCAGCGGGTTTAAGAGTCTGTGGCATCGTTCGCCGAATATGGATACGCTGGTAGCGCTTGGTTCGACGGCCTCCTTTGTTTGGAGTGTGTATGCCCTGTTTATGATGACCGATGCGCAGGTGAACGGCGACATGGAAGCAGTCATGACTTACATGCACGAATTCTACTTTGAGTCGGCGGCAATGATCCTTACTTTGATCACGGTCGGAAAGATGCTGGAGGCACGTTCCAAAGGCAGGACGACGGATGCGCTGAAAAGCCTGATGAAGCTGGCTCCGAAGACCGCCGTGGTAGTGCGCAAGGACGGTACGGAGGAGACCGTACCCATCGATCAGGTGAAAAAAGGAGATGTTTTTGTCGTTCGTCCGGGTGAAAATATTCCGGTAGACGGCGTCATTCTGGAAGGCGTCAGCGCCGTCAATGAAGCTGCGCTGACAGGTGAGAGCATTCCGGTTGATAAAACAGTCGGCGATCCGGTATCCGCAGCGACAGTCAACCAGTCCGGCTTTATAAAGTGTGAGGCAACCAGAGTCGGGGAGGATACGACGCTTTCCCAGATCATTAAGATGGTCAGCGATGCGGCTGCGACTAAAGCGCCGATCGCGAAGATCGCGGATAAGGTATCGGGCGTTTTTGTCCCTGCAGTGATTACCATAGCGGTGATCACGACGATTGTATGGCTGTTTTTGGGGCAGACGGTTGCGTTTGCTCTGGCGAGAGGGATCTCTGTTCTCGTGATCAGCTGCCCGTGCGCTCTTGGCCTTGCGACACCGGTGGCGATCATGGTCGGCAACGGAATGGGAGCGAAGAACGGCATTCTGTTTAAAACGGCGGTGTCTCTGGAAGAAGCTGGCAAGGTGCAGATCGTCGCACTGGATAAGACCGGCACGATCACCAGCGGAGAGCCGAAGGTGACCGATCTGCTTCCTGCGGACGGCGTGACAGAACGGGAACTGTTATTCTACGCATACGCGCTGGAGCAGAAAAGTGAGCATCCGCTGGCAAAGGCCGTTCTGCAGCGCGGGCGGGAAGAGAAGATCACCGCGACCGATGTCAGTGATTTTAAGGCCCTGCCGGGGAATGGCCTTTCCGCAACGATCTGTACAGAAAAGGGAACGCTTCAGGAAAAAGGAAAGGAGCTCTCAGGCGGCAGCCTGAAATTTATAAAAAGCCGGACAAAGGTTTCCACACAGATGGAGGCACAGGCAGAACAGCTTGCAGAACAGGGGAAGACGCCGCTGCTCTTTGTAATGGATGGCAGACTGCTTGGCATCATAGCCGTAGCGGATGTGATCAAAGAGGACAGCCCGCAGGCCGTCAAGGAGCTGCAGAACATGGGTATCCGCGTGGTGATGCTGACGGGAGACAATGAACGCACGGCAAGAGCAATCGGCGCGCAGGCCGGTGTTGATGAGGTGATTGCCGGAGTGCTGCCGGATGGGAAGGAAAGTGTCATCCGCCAGTTAAAGGAAAATGCAGTATATGATGATACGAATGAGCCAAGGAAAGGCTTTTGGGGGCGGAAAAAACATTCGAATGAAATCAGAGTCGCGATGGTCGGGGATGGTATCAATGATGCTCCGGCGCTTACCAGGGCAGACATTGGTATCGCCATCGGGGCTGGTACGGATATCGCTATCGACGCGGCGGATGTGGTGCTGATGAAAAGCCGCTTAAGCGATGTGCCGGCGGCCATCCGCTTAAGCCGTGCGACATTGCGCAACATCCACGAGAACCTGTTCTGGGCCTTTTTCTACAACGTCATCGGCATTCCGCTTGCTGCGGGCGTATGGATTCCGCTCTTCGGCTGGAAGCTGAACCCGATGTTCGGAGCGGCAGCAATGAGTCTTTCCAGCTTCTGTGTGGTATCGAACGCGCTGCGCCTGAACCTGTTTAAAATCAGAGATGCGGGACGCGATAAAAAGATTCAGCCGGTGACAATCCACGGGCTCGTAAAGTCTGCGGAGGAAGATACGGAAACGGTCATTTCGACCAGCGTGAATCCGGCTGCAGGAGATATGGCTGCAGGAAATATGGCTGCAGGAAATATGGCTGCAGGAGATACGGATTCAGAACGTATGGATACAGCACACATGGTAACTGATAACCCGGCAGAAAGTACTTCCATCAGGAACGATGCAGATGCCGGACATGAAAATAATATGGAGGAGACGAACATGGTAAAGACGACAATGCAGGTAGAAGGAATGATGTGCGGACACTGTGAGGCACACGTAAACGACGCCATCCGCAAGGTGTTTGATGTACAGAAGGTAACATCGAACCACAGTAAGGGCATCACGGAGATCCTTTCAGAGGCAGCTCTGGATGAGGACAAATTAAGGGCCACGGTAGAAGAGACAGGCTATAAGGTAGGGACGATCACGACCGGCGAGCCGGAGAAAAAGAGATTCTCACTTTTTCATTAATAAATGAAATTCATTATGGCAGAAGGTTACAGGTCACACCCTAGCCAGAGTAGATGAAGCTAAAAGCCACGCCAAGTAGC
>JAJQIL010000012.1 GCA_021199235.1 Lachnospiraceae bacterium
AAAAGAATCAAAATTTTACATTGATAATTCCCCGTTTTTGGTTTAATATTAGCGTAGGAAAAAATCGTTTTTGGAGATAATAAGATGGACTTACTGAAAGAAAAATGGAATGACATTCTCTATACGATAAAAGAAGAGCATGAGCTTTCCGATGTCGCGTTCAAAACATGGCTGCAGCCGCTTACAATTTACGAAGTATCGGATCATAAGATCACGATTCTTGTACCGTCCGGCAAGGTCGGCATTGATTATATTACAAAAAAATATATCTTTCCTCTGAATGTAGCAATCGCAGAATTCACCGGAAAGGAATACGAGCTTGAATTTATCCTGCCGGAGGATGCGGAAAACGCGAACAACAACAGAAAAAACAGACTTCCGCAGGGCGACGGCGCAGATTCTACCCGCGTAGTGACAGAAAAGGCAGGCCTGAATCCGAGATACACATTTGATACGTTCGTAGTCGGCAACAACAATAAGTTTGCCCACGCAGCTGCTCTCGCTGTCTCCGAATCGCCGGGCCGAATGTATAACCCTCTCTATATCTACGGAGGAGCCGGACTCGGAAAGACACACCTTATGCACTCGATCGCACATTATATTCTGAACCAGGATCCATCGAAGCGAGTGATCTATGTGACAAGTGAGACCTTTACCAATGAAGTCATTGACGCGATCCGTAACGGCAACGCGACTTCCATGTCCAAATTCCGTGAGAAATACCGTAGTGTGGACGTGCTGCTGATCGATGATATCCAGTTTATAATAGGAAAGGAATCCACCCAGGAAGAGTTTTTCCATACCTTCAACGAGCTGCATAATAATAAGAAGCAGATCATTATTTCATCCGATAAGCCGCCAAAGGAGATTGAGACACTGGAGGCCCGTCTTCGTTCGCGCTTTGAGTGGGGCCTGATCGCCGATATTTCCTCCCCTGATTTCGAGACCAGGATGGCGATCCTGCAGAAAAAAGAGGAGCTGGACGGCTACAACATTGATAACGAAGTCATCAAATACATCGCCATGAATGTAAAGTCCAACATCCGTGAGCTGGAAGGCGCACTGAATAAGCTCATCGCCATGAGCCGTCTGGATAAGAAGGAGATCAATGTTGCCCTGGCGGAAGAAGCCATCAAGGACATCATCTCCCCGGACAGCAAAAGGGAGATCACGCCGGAGCTCATCATCAATACAGTGGCGGAGCATTTTCAGATCACACCGGAGGATATCAAGGGCAGCAAGCGCAGCTCCGAGATCGTATATCCCCGGCAGATTGCCATGTATCTGTGCCTGGAAATGACCAATGCCGGCACCAAACATGTAGGTGCGATCATGGGCAACCGCGATCACTCGACGATCATCCATGGGCGGAAAAAGATTTACGACGAGCTTAAGAGTTCTGAAAATACCAGAAATACGGTAGATATTATAAAGAAGAAACTCAACCCGAACTGAACAGGCCGGTCGTAATTCCATCTTCAGCCAAAGCCGGGCTGTTCACGGAGGCGTCGGGCAGGATAAAAGTTATCCACAATTTTATCCACTTATCCACATGATAACCCACAGAATATGGTGTTGAAAAGATGAGGATATTTGCTTATCCTGTTTTTTCGGTTCCGAAAAGATTTTTAACCGGAGAAAGAGGATGTGGATAAATCCCGGGTTTTCCATTTTTCATACAAAGCAGATTCACATGGTTTTCCATCACGAAAATCCGCTGTTTTCGCCGGAGAAAACCGGTTTTTCACTTATCAACAGGCCTTAAGACTACGTTTACTGATTTTTTATTTATTATTAATAGACAGATCAACACCGAAGGGAGAATTTTCTATGAAGATCACCTGCAGCAAACAGGAACTCATGAGAGCCATTAATATTGTCACAAAAGCAGTACCTGCAAATACCACCATGCCGGTCCTGAAATGTGTATTTATCGACGCATCCGCATCGGAGATTAAATTTACTGCCAATGATATGGAACTTGGTATTGAAACGAAAGTGGACGGAGTGATCCTGGAACAGGGTGTAGTTGCCCTTGAGGCAAAGCTTTTTTCTGATATGATAAGAAAAATGGAAGAAAGCGATGTGACGATCGCGTCAGATGAGAATTTTAATACAACGATCACCTGTGAAAAAGCAAAATTCAATATTATGGGACAGAGCGGAGAAGATTTTCCATATCTTCCTTTTGTTGAGAAGGATTATCAGGTCATCCTGTCTCAGTTTACGCTGAAAGAAGTCATCCGGCAGACGATTTTTTCCATTGCCTCGACGGAGACGAACAAGATCATGACCGGTGAACTGTTCGATATTAAGGAGAATTCTTTAAGAGTCATTTCTCTGGACGGACACCGTATTTCAATACGCAACATATTGCTGAAAGATTCTCTGGAAGCGCGCAGGGCAATTGTGCCCGGGAAGACGCTGAATGAGATTTCCAAAATTCTCTCCGGCGGGACGGAGGATGATGTGGAAATCTATCTGACGGAGAACCTGATCCTGTTTGAATTTGATGGAAACGTCGTCGTATCCAGGCTGATCGAAGGCAAATATTTCAATGTGGATCAGATGATCACGAATGATTACGAGACGAAGGTCACGATCAACCGCCAGGATTTCACGAGCTGTCTGGACCGCGCGACTCTGATGGTCAAGGAAGGGGACAAGCGCCCGATCATTCTGAACATTGCGGATAATGTGATGGAGATGAAGATCAGCTCCCAGATTGGTAAGATGAATGACGTGCTGGACATTGAACTGGAAGGAAAACCGATCAAGATCGGCTTTAATCCGCGGTTTATGCTGGATGCGCTGCGCGTGATCGATGACGAGACGATTGATATTTATTTTATGAATTCTAAGGCGCCGTGCTTTATCAGGGATGAGGAACAGAGCTATAATTATATGGTGCTGCCGGTGAACTTCGTGGACTAACAGTTCAAAGCAGGCGGTCTGTGGCCTGCTGTTTGAACTTTAATGTGAGGACAGTAAGAAAAATGAATATAACAGATATTAAATTACGGGACGAGTACATTAAGCTCGGTCAGGCTCTGAAGGCGGCCGGGATTGCCGAATCCGGCGTGGACGCGAAATTTATGATCCAGAACGGAAAGGTCCTGGTGAACGGACAGGTGGAGTTGCAGCGAGGGAAGAAGCTGCATGACGGCGATGAGGTGGTCTGCGGGGATGTGACTGTAAAGATTCACTCCTGAGCGGCTTTGGAATGTAATAAGTATGATGGTAACTGTGAAGGTACTGAACAGTTACGTATGATGCGGGATGTGAGTCTATGATTGTGGAGTCGATTAAGCTGGATCATTTCCGGAATTATGAAAGTCTGGATCTGGAATTTGACCCCGGGACGAATCTTTTTTATGGGGATAACGCGCAGGGAAAGACGAACATTCTGGAGGCGGTCTACCTGTGCGGGACGACGCGAAGCCACCGCGGCAGCAAGGATCGGGATATGATTCAGTTTTCCGGTGAGGAGGCGCATATCCGGATGCAGATCCGAAAGGACGAGGTTCCTTATCGGATCGATATGCATCTGAAAAAATATAAATCAAAGGGAATCGCAATCAATGGCATGCCGGTCAGACGGGCGGCGGAGCTGGTCGGACTGGGCAGCTATATCTTTTTCTCTCCCGAAGATCTGAATATTATCAAAAACGGACCTTCTGAGCGCAGAAAATTTCTGGATATGGAGCTTTGTCAGCTGGATAAGATTTACCTTTTCAATCTTTCGAGTTATAATAAGGTGTTGGCGCAGCGAAACCGTCTGCTGAAGGATTACGCGTTCAGCCGGGACGCGGACAGCGTGCTGGATGTGCTGGATCTGCAGATGGTAAAGTTTGGTTCGATGATCATAAAGCTCCGGCGCGATTTTTCAAAGAAGCTGGACGGACTGATCGGAAGGATTCACGGGAATCTTTCCGGAGGCCGGGAAACACTGACGCTGGTATATGAAAATGATGTGGAAGAAGCGGAGTTTTCGGAAAAATTAGCTGCGGCAAGGGAAAAAGACATCAAAATGAAATTTTCGGGGGTCGGTCCTCACAGGGATGACCTGTGTTTTATGGTGGATGATACGGATATCCGGCGGTTTGGTTCGCAGGGACAGCAGCGGACAGCGGCTCTTTCCCTGAAGCTTTCGGAGATTGAGATCGTGAAGCAGAGTACATCGGAGACGCCGGTGCTTTTGCTGGATGACGTGCTTTCGGAGCTGGATGGCAACCGGCAGAGGTATCTTCTGGATCATATTCATGATATCCAGACGATGATCACCTGTACCGGTGTGGATGATTTTGTGAAAAATAATTTTCAGATAGATAAAACGTTTTATGTTTGTTCAGGACAGGTCGAAACAGTTAATGTTAAGACTGAATGAACAGTTATGGTGTTTCAGGCAGTGGCAGGAGGAGTGCAATGAGTAATACAACAGGCATGGGCAGCGAGGATAAGATGGACAAGGTGTTTGATCTGCCGGAGAAGAATAATATACCGGATCATGATGAAATGAAGAATGATACAGAGAATGACATGGAGATCGATGAGTCAAAAATCACCAGCGCGGAAGGCGTGGAATACGGTGCGGATCAGATTCAGATTCTGGAAGGCCTGGAAGCGGTAAGAAAGCGTCCGGGTATGTATATCGGCAGTACGTCGGCGCGCGGACTTCATCATCTGGTCTATGAAATCGTGGATAATGCGGTGGATGAGGCGCTGGCCGGCTTTTGTGATACGATCACGGTGACGATCCATGAAGATAATTCTGTGACAGTGACGGACAATGGCCGCGGAATTCCGGTCGGCATCAATCATAAGGCGGGACTTCCGGCGGTGGAGGTCGTGTTTACGGTGCTGCATGCGGGCGGCAAATTCGGCGGCGGGGGATACAAGGTCTCCGGCGGTCTGCACGGCGTGGGTGCTTCGGTCGTGAACGCGCTTTCGAACTGGCTGGAGGTGCAGATTTTTCATGAAGGAAAGATTTATCAGCAGCGCTATGAGCGCGGCAAGGTGATGTATGCGCTGAAGGTAGTGGGCGACTGTGAGCCGGAGAAGACCGGTACGGTCGTGAAGTTTATGCCGGACGATACGATCTTTGATGAGACCGTGTTTGATTTTGATACGCTGAAAAACCGTCTGCGCGAGATGGCATTCCTGACAAAAGGTATTAAAATCACACTGACAGATGAGCGTGAGGAAAAGCCTGTCGAGCGGACATTCCATTATGAGGGCGGCATCAAGGAATTTGTGACCTATCTAAATAAAGGGAAGACGCCGCTTTATGAAGATATTATTTACTGTGAAGGCATGCGTAATAACGTTTTCGTGGAGGTTGCGCTGCAGCACAATGATTCTTATACCGAGGGCTGCTACAGTTTTGTGAATAACATTACGACGCCGGAGGGCGGCATGCATCTGACCGGATTTAAGAATGCGCTGACGAAGACGTTTAATGACTATGCACGTTCGAATAAGCTGATCAAGGACAGCGACCAGAGCCTGATGGGCGACGATATCCGCGAAGGACTGACCGCGATCGTCAGCATCAAGATCGAAGATCCGCAGTTTGAGGGCCAGACAAAGCAGAAGCTGGGCAACAGTGAGGCCCGCGGCGCGGTGGAGAGCGTGGTGGCGGATCAGCTGAAGATTTATCTGGAGCAGCATCCGCAGGTTGGAAAAATTATTGTAGAAAAATCAGTCATGTCGCAGCGGGCGCGTGAGGCCGCGAGAAAAGCGCGCGAACTGACCAGAAGAAAGTCCGCCCTGGACGGACTGGCGCTTCCGGGCAAGCTGGCGGACTGTTCGGATAAAGACCCGGCAAACTGTGAAATATTTATCGTAGAGGGAGACTCCGCAGGCGGCTCCGCGAAGACGGCGAGAAGCCGCGCAACGCAGGCAATCCTTCCGCTTCGCGGCAAGATCCTGAATGTGGAAAAGGCGCGTCTGGATCGTATTTACGGCAACGCGGAGATCAAGGCGATGATCACGGCGTTCGGTACCGGTATCCATGAGGATTTTGATATCACGAAGCTGCGTTATCACAAAATTATTATTATGACGGATGCCGATGTGGACGGCGCACATATTGCGACGCTGATGCTGACATTCCTGTATCGCTTTATGCCGGAGCTGATCAAACAGGGCTATGTCTATCTGGCGATGCCACCGCTCTATAAGCTTGAGAGAAATAAAAAAGTATGGTACGCGTACAGCGATGAGGAGCTGCAGAGCATCATCAATGAGGTGGGCCGCGACCAGAATAATAAGATCCAGCGCTACAAGGGTCTTGGTGAGATGGACGCGGAGCAGCTCTGGGAGACGACCATGGATCCGGAGAAGCGTATCCTGAAAAAAGTGACGATGGACGACGCGCAGTCGTCGGAGATTGATCTGACGTTTACGACGCTGATGGGAGATCAGGTGGAGCCGCGCAGGGAGTTTATTGAGGAAAACGCACGCAGGGTCAAAAATCTGGACATCTAATGTACAGCCAATGTACGACCGTCCAGGGGGACAATTTCGGACACGCTCGCGCTTATAAAGAAATAAAACTGCCCTGCACGGGCTTTGGAAGTATAAAGTGGATGGAATAGAAGTTGTAGGTCAGGGAAGGGAGATTTCTCGTGGAAGACAATATTTTTGATCAGATTAAGGAAGTTGACCTGAAGAAAACGATGGAGGAGTCGTACATTGATTATGCGATGAGCGTGATCGCGTCGCGGGCGCTTCCGGATGTGAGGGATGGTCTGAAGCCAGTGCAGCGCAGGGTGCTGTATTCGATGATTGAGCTGAATAACGGGCCGGACAAGCCGCACAGGAAGTGTGCGCGTATTGTCGGTGATACGATGGGTAAGTATCATCCGCACGGGGACAGCTCGATCTATGGCGCGTTGGTGAATATGGCGCAGGAGTGGTCGACGCATTATCCGCTGGTGGACGGACACGGGAATTTTGGTTCGGTGGACGGCGACGGCGCGGCGGCGATGCGTTACACGGAGGCCAGACTTAGCAAGATCTCTATGGAGATGCTGGCGGATATCAATAAGGATACCGTGGATTTTGTGCCGAACTTTGATGAGACGGAGCGGGAGCCGGTGGTGCTGCCGTCGAGATATCCGAATCTTCTGGTGAACGGCTCGAATGGTATCGCGGTCGGTATGGCGACGAATATTCCTCCGCACAATCTGCGTGAGGTGATTTCTGCTGTCGTGAAGATGATCGATAACCGTGTGGATGAGGATCGGGATACGTCGATTGAGGAGATCATGGAGATCATCAAGGGACCGGATTTTCCGACCGGAGCGCAGATCCTGGGCAAAAGAGGGATTGAGGAGGCGTATCGGACAGGCAAGGGGAAGATCCGTGTCCGTGCCGTGACAAATATCGAGACGATGAGCAACGGCAAGAGCCGTATTATCGTGACGGAGCTGCCGTTCATGGTGAATAAGGCACGTCTGATCGAGAAGATGGCGGATCTGGTGAAGGAAAAGCGCATCGACGGCATTACTGCGATCACAGATGAGTCGAACCGGGAAGGTATGCGGATCAACATTGAGCTGCGGCGCGACGTGAACGCGAATGTGATCTTAAACCAGCTTTATAAGCATACGCAGCTGCAGGATACGTTCGGCGTGATCATGCTGGCGCTGGACGGCAATCAGCCGAAAGTCATGAATATTCATGAAATGCTGCAGCTTTACCTGAACCATCAGGAGGAAGTCGTTACAAGACGGACGAAATATGACCTGAATAAAGCGCAGGAGCGCGCCCATATTTTGGAAGGCCTGCTGATCGCGCTGGATAATATTGACGAGGTGATTAAGATCATCCGCGGGTCGCAGACCACGCAGCTGGCAAAAGCCGGATTGATGGAACGTTTTGGTCTGACGGACGCGCAGGCGCAGGCTATCGTGGACATGCGTCTGCGGGCTCTGACCGGTCTGGAACGCGAGAAGCTGGAGACGGAATATAAGGAACTGATGGAAAAAATCAAGGGCTACAAGGCAATCCTGGCCGATGAGAAGCTTCTGCTCGGCGTGATCAAGACGGAGATCAGCCTGATTTCTGAAAAATACGGCGACGACCGCAAGACAACGATCGGTTATGACGCGACAGAATTCTCGGCGGAAGATCTGATCGAAGATGAAAAGGTTGTTATTGCAATGACAAAGCTTGGCTATATCAAGCGCATGCAGCCGGATAATTTCCGCAGTCAGAACCGCGGCGGCCGCGGCATCCGCGGGATGCAGACGCTGGAGGAGGACTACATAGAAGAGATTCTGGTGACGAATACGCACCATTATCTGATGTTCTTTACGAATAAAGGCCGTGTTTACCGCCTGAAAGTATATGAGATACCGGAAGCAAGCCGCACGGCGCGCGGCACCGCGATCATCAATCTGCTGCAGCTGCAGCCGGAGGAAAAGATCACGGCGATGATTCCGATCAAGGAATACAGGGAAGGCAATTATCTGTTTATGGCTACAAAGAAAGGTCTTGTAAAGAAGACCTCGATCATGGCATTTGCATTCGTGAAAAAAAATGGTCTTGCTGCCATTACTCTCCGCGAGGATGATGAATTAATTGAGGTGAAATTTACAGATAATAAAAGAGAAGTCTTCCTTGTGACAAAATTCGGACAGTGTGTACGCTTCAAGGAAACGACGCTGCGTCCTACCGGCCGGACTTCGATGGGCAATATCGGTATGAAGCTGGCAGAGGGTGACGAGATCATTGCCATGCAGCTGGATGTGCAGGGTGAATATCTGCTGCTTGTCTCGGAAAAAGGTATCGGCAAGCTGACACGCACCAGTGAGTTTACGACACATGGCCGCAATACAAAGGGCATGAAGTGCTATAAGATCACGGAGAGAACCGGCAATCTGGTCGGCGCAAAAGCGGTCTGCCTGGACGATGAGATCATGCTCATCAGCAAGGATGGGATTATTATTCAGATGGCGTGTGAGGATATATCCATCTGCGGACGTCCGGCAAGCGGCGTGAAGCTGATGAATCTGGACGTCGACCCGAAGACGTGCATTGCGGATCAGGTTGCGAGCATCTCCAAGGTGGGGAAGACGCAGCCGCAGGAGGAAAATCCGGAGAGGATGATTGAGGAAGATTCTGATGTTATCGATGAAGCGGATGACGAAGAGACTGAGGAGTAATAAGGACAGCATATGAAATTACGCAGGATGATTGCCATATGGGCGGCAAAAATCATCAGCGCTGCGTGCAGGCTTTCCGGCAAACAGGGTGTTACGTTTGCCGGAAAAGTTGCATTAAGGATTGATCCGAATATCCTGAAGGATTTATCCGCGCAGGTGAGGAAGAAGATTTTTGTAGTCTGCGGCACAAACGGAAAAACAACGACAAATAATCTGCTGTGTCAGGCGATTGAGACGGAAAAAAACCGCGTCGTCTGCAACCACACCGGCTCGAATATGCTGGACGGCGTGGCGGCGGCTTTTGTGCTGGCGGCAAAAAATAACGGGACTCTGGACGCGGATTACGCCTGCATTGAGATCGATGAGGCTTCTACGCTGCGCGTGTTTCCTCATTTTAAGCCGGATTATATGGTGCTGACGAATCTGTTCCGCGATCAGCTGGACCGCTACGGTGAGATTGATATCACAATGGATATGCTGAACCGTGCGATGCAGATGGCGCCGGATATGAAGATTATTGTGAATGCGGACGATGCTCTTTCCGCGTATCTGGCAATGGAGAGCGGGCATGAATTTATCACTTATGGGATCACAGAGCGTGTTTTTTCGGAAGAGGAACAGGGTGAGCAGCATGAGATCCGCGAGGGGCGTTTCTGCAAAAAGTGCGGGGCGAGGCTGGATTATGAGTTTTATCATTACAGCCAGATCGGCAAATATAACTGTCCGAACTGCGATTTTACCAGACCGGAGATTGATTTTGAGGCACTGCATATCGATATGACCGAGGGGCTTTCCTTTGATGTGCTGGAACGATATCTTCTTCCGGAGGAAGAACTGGACAGCGTAATTACGATGGATGATCTGGAGGCGGGCGATGGCACGGGTTTGGATCACGAGGAAGAGGCTGCTGCAACCAGAGAAGAAGCGGATGATAAAGCAGGTATCAGTGATAATGGGGCAGAAGAAAAAACGGACATAGATGCAGGAAAAGACAGGATCATTCATCGATATGAAAGCCGCCATCTTTCTGCGGATTACCGGGGCTTTTATAATATTTACAATATCCTTGCCGCCTATGCGGCGGGCAGGAGTGCCGGACTGAAGCTGGCAGATTATGAGAAAGTGCTGAAGGATTTTCATCCGCAGAATGGGCGGATGGAGCATTTCAACATCAATGGAAGCGATGTGATGCTGAATCTGGCGAAAAATCCGGCCGGATTTAACCAGAATATTTCCGCGGTGATGGAGGATAAAAAGGAAAAGGATATTATTATCGTGATCAACGACAACGCGCAGGATGGGACGGATATCTCATGGCTGTGGGATGTGGATTTTGACCGGTTCGGGGACAGGAAAGACTGCGGATCAGAATCCGGAAATGCAGATCAGGCAGGAAAAACGAATATGATCCGCTCAATCACGGTCAGCGGCATCCGCTGCCAGGATATGCGGCTGCGCATGAAGTATGTGGATATTCCTTGTGAGATGATTGGCGATGTGAAGAGCGCGATTGAGGCACGGCTTGCCGACGGCTGCGGGAACCTGTATGTGCTGGTGAACTATACGGCACTGTTTTCGACGAGAAATATTCTGGCGGGGATGCAGGAAACAAAATAGCAGAAATATAGCGGATAGCAGATGGAAATATAATGGATGAAACAAAAAAGGAGAGCACACATGAAACTAACCATCGGGCATCTTTACCCGGATCTTTTGAATCTGTACGGCGACCGTGGCAACATTCAATGCATGAAAAAGCGTTGCGAGTGGCGCGGCATAGAGGTCGAGGTGCGGGAATTTCAGATCACGGATGAGGTGAAATTTTCAGATCTGGATATTGTGCTGCTGGGCGGCGGCTCCGACCGGGAGCAGATGCTGGTGTGTGAAAAGCTGAAGACCATTCGTGAGGATTTTCATGCTTATGTGGAGGATGGCGGCAGCGTGATTGCGGTCTGCGGCGGCTATCAGCTGCTCGGGCATTATTATGATACGGCGGATGGGCGGATTGAAGGTCTGTCTCTGGTGGATCTTTATACGGAGCAGGGCAGTCCGCGCCTGATTTCCAATATTGTGATTGCCAATGACGATTTTCCGTATCCGATTGTCGGCTTTGAAAATCACGGCGGCAGGACCTTTATCGGGGAAAATAAGCCGCTTGGAAAAGTACAGTTTGGCTTTGGAAATAACGGAAAGGACGGCGCAGAGGGCGTACTTTACAAAAATGTCGTCGGTACGTATCTGCACGGCCCGCTGCTTCCGAAAAATCCGCATGTCTGCGATTATCTGCTTGGGAACGCGCTGGAGCACAAATACGGGACGCGGGAGCTTAGCTCTCTGGATGATGAGCAGGAGCTGGAGGCAAACCGGTATATCGTGGAGAGATTTACCGGAAAATAATAATATTTTATCAAAAAGATAATATTGACAAAAGCAATCAAAGGACATATGATAAAATGTAGTGGGAAATCCCACATATAATAACAGAGGTGATAGAATGAATGCGTTAAAAGATTATAATGTTCATATTGACAGTAAGAAAAGAGTTACGTTACGTGGAGCAACCTATCAATATTATAATGTGAAGGAATATGAAAATGGATGTATTCTTCTTGAACCAAGAGAATTAAATTTGCCGGATAGTATTTCAAAAAGAACGTTGGAAGATATGGATCAGGCTGTGGAAAATTTCAAAAAAGGAGTTGTATCTTCAGTTATTGATTTATCGGATTTTTAAAATGGAGTGAGTTTATGCAATATAGTATTCGCATGGGGGTTCCTGAAATGTCTGATCTATGGTCAGATTTACAGAAGAAACATAAAACAGGAAAAATAAGTAAAAAAGATGAAGTACTGTATCAAAAATGGGGAAAAGCGTTAAAAAAATTATCGGAAAATCCATTTTATCCTGGTTTACAATCTCATGAAATTATACCTTTATCCAGAAGATATGGAGAAAAAGTGTGGCAGTCTTATCTGGAAAATAAAACAAGCGGTGCTATGAGAATGTTCTGGATATATGGTCCGGGAAAGCAGGAAATTACAATTATTGGATTAGAACCTCATCCGGAAGATAAGAAAAAAGGAGGATATGACAGGATTAATCTTTCAGATATAGGATAATTATATATAACGAACAGAAAAAGGGAGAGATCAGTATGAACAGAATGAAAAAATGGATGACAG
>JAJQIL010000124.1 GCA_021199235.1 Lachnospiraceae bacterium
TTGGGACATTTTCTCTTGTGGTATATAAGGACATTATCATAAATGGCCCATACTCTCACAGCTGTGCCCGTAATTTTTCTTGACAAATCATCGTTTTCTGATAGACTGAACCACATGGCAGAAGGCACGGTCCCTGTCCCACTTACAGGAGCGCAGCTCATACAAACAGCGTGCCCGACTTAAGCAGCACATTCTGCCCGATCCGTCTGTTCGAAACCATCCAGACGTAAAATAAAACTAAGGAGAGAATAAGAAATGAAGAATCAAACACCCCAGTCACGGAGCGTTCTGTTCCTGACGCACGCGGCGCTCATTGCCGCGCTCTACGTAGTGCTCACGTACATCGCGAATGCACTCGGTCTCGCAAACGGCAACATCCAGGTCCGCTTCTCCGAAGCGCTCACCATCCTGCCATTTTTCACACCGGCTGCCATACCAGGACTCTATATCGGCTGTCTGCTCGCCAACATTCTGACCGGCTGCGCACTGCCTGATATCATATTCGGACCGGTCGCCACGCTGATCGGCGCGCTCGGCACCTATGCGTTGCGCCATCACAGCAAATGGCTCTCGCCGATTCCCCCGATCGTGGCAAACGCGATCGTTGTACCGCTTGTCCTGCTGTACGGCTATGGCATCCGGCCGCTGTGGTTTTCTTTTGTGACAGTCACCGCCGGCGAAGTAATCTCCTGCGGAGTCTTCGGCCTGATCCTGCTCGCCGCACTGTCCAAATACCGAACGCAGCTGTTCCCGGAGCAGGTGTAAGCAGGTATAAACCGAAAGGAGGACCTGCGGGTCCTCCTTTCTTTACACAGAGATACGCCAGAAAGTATATCACTAAAGCAACCGCGCACTGCGCAGCAAATAGATGAAAATCCCCTTGCCCGATTCAATGAGTTGTCAGCGGTTTGATCTCCTCCTCCAGAGTCTTTTTAAGCTCGGCCATCATTTTGGAATAATACCTGAATTTCGGCAACGGGTTTTCACAGGTCTGCTTGTAAACAGCATAATCCACCGTATCTTTTATTGCAGTCTCATTCGGTATCTCACTATTTCTGTAATGAGATGCCGCATAGCTCACCTCGTCTTTCGACGCAAACCAGCTGCTGCAAAAATCGTCAATTACCTGTTCTACGCATTCCTGTTTCGTTTTTTCCACAATATTAAGAATCGACTGCCCGCGATACTTGCTGTCATCGAGCTCAATCTCATATACAAGGTTCGCCATAATATCCGCCACTTTCGGATTCTCCGTACGCAAATCCTCTATATATTGCCGGACTTCCTCCACTTTCTTCTGCCGTTCTTCCGGAGTAATATCCACCTCCTCATTTTCCGGTGTTACAATATTCTGTATCAAATGGATGATATATTCATAGTCAATTTTCGTGTGGCTGTATGCCATCAGCTCATAATCCGTATCAACAACAGGGGATTCAGGATCATCCCCGAAATCCGCCCTGTCCTGTTTCAGTTCCTCAATAACATTCTGATAATGCGCAACATAATCCACGTATTCCGTCTCTGTAATTCCATAGTCTTCAAGCATACTGTCATCATAATTCGTAAATGATTTAAGCTGCGCATATAAACGGTCAAAATTCTGGAAGATTTTTACAAACATTTCCTTTTCTTTTTTTGACATACCCGTCACATCCGACGGAGTCTCCGCCGATACCCGCAGAGCTGCCAGCGCTTTTCGGAATGCCGGTTCCACCTCCTCCCATTCTGCCACAAGAGCCTCCTTTGTTCCGCCGGCAGAATACAGTTTTACCGCATTATCCACAGACTCCTTAAAAAGTTTTGGCGCCTGAAATGTCACGATCTGTCCATAGGTTTTATTTTTATCAAAGATACGGTTGGTCCTGGAAAACGCCTGAATCAGATCATGCGGTTCCATCGGCTGCCGGTCAATGAAAATCGCGGACATACAGGGCGCGTCAAAGCCGGTCAGCAGACGATCCACCACAATAACCAGATCCAGCTGCTCGCTTCTGCGTTTATAGCGGTCATCCTTTCTGGCAAGTCTCTTATTCAGATTCGCATTATATCCCTGAATCTGCGCCGTATCGTATTTCGTACCGAACATACGGTTATAATCATTGAGAGACTGCTGCATTTTCTGCTGATTTACCTGTGATCCCTCCTCATTCTCAGTTACCGAATATGTAATCGCAAATTTGGGGAAATCCGGAAGAACCTGCCTGATCTTTTCGTCAATCACCAGGTCCGTTTCTCCATTTTTCACGCGGGTCAGCAGTTCATAATACTTCTGAGCCAGTTCAATGGAACCTGTAGTAAGCAATCCCTCATAAGTCCGTCCTTTCCCATTCTGGAAGCCAAGTTTATGATAGGATTTGTTCAAAATAACATTCAGCACATTCAACATATGCGCTTCGTTTTCATAAAGACGCGAATCGGTTTCATCCGTCATATGCTTTGGTCCGTTATGTTCCACCTGGAAACCAAGCACCGCATTATCATGGATTGCGTTTTCTATGGTATAGCGATGCAAACATTCTCCATATAATTCCTCCGTCGTCCGCGGAAGATCACCTAGCTGCAGGTACGGATTCTCCGCAAAACGCGGTGTTCCAGTAAAGCCATACCACATAGACTTGCCGAAAAAACGTTCCAGCTCCCGTTTCGTTGTCGGCGTGACGGCCCTGTGACACTCGTCCACAACAAAAGCAATCCGAAGATTTTTGATCTTATTATACTCCGGCGTCCCTTCTTTCAAACGCTTCGTCACCAGCCGCTGCAGCTTCTGAATAGTGGTCACGATCACCTGCCTGTCATCTGACTTCAGCTTTTTCTTCAGATCAAACACATTTTCCGTCTCATCGATATCAATCAGATCATTATTCGCGTACGCCTGAAATGCCTGTGTCGTCTGTGCATCCAGATCCTTCCGGTCAATCAGAAAAATCGTTTTATCCAGTGCCGGAATATCCATCAGCAGATTCCTCGTCGCCTTGTAAGAGGTCAGAGTTTTCCCGCTGCCCGCTGGTGTCAAGCTATTGTTTCAAATTTTTTTGCCCAATTTTCCCCGGTTTTCCTTACTTTTTCCGCTCCTGACCTCAAATTCCCCGGTGGGCGTGTTCTTCCAGTGTCAGAAATCCTTCTCGTTGGTGTCAGATAAATGCCCCACGTCCATTTTCCCAAATTATACCCGTATTTCCCTGCCCCTGCAAGCAGAACCTTTGTCTCCTCTAACCGAAATCCATCCCCATAGACAAAGAGCCCGCCACTTCCGTGACAGGCTCCCAACCCTTCATTCACTTCTTCCAGGCAATCTCCACATCGTCCTCTGCCCGGACCACAATCTCCTCAAAATACTCATCCATCAGTTCCGGTGTCAGTTTCTTCACCCCGAACACTTCATACCCTGCTTCCTTCTCCAGCCGCAGCACTTCATCCTCTGCCGCCCGAAGCTGCCCCTTCAGTTCCTTCAGAAATTCCGCCAGCCGCTTCCCCTTATCCGCGTCCGCATCAAAGGATCCGCCGCCAAGCACATACCTCTCATAATTCTGCATTCTCTTCTCCCGGTTCTCTGCGATCGCCCGCTCTGTCTCCCTGCACTTTGTTCTCAGTTCATCCAGCTTCTTCCGGGCTGCATCCTTCTCCGCTTCCAGAAGCCGTCTGCTCTCACCCAGTTCCACGATATGCTCCTGCAGCCGGAGCGTCAGTACCTCTTCCAGGAAGAAATCCTCCGCACGTGCCACGCATCCGGTCAGCCCGTTCTGGTTCTTCGCCGCGCACCAGTAATACGGATGCCCTTTTGTTGAGTGACGCAGTATCCGCCCACAGCAGCCACATTTCAGCCGCCCGACCAGGACATGGTCATCTGATCTATGCCATGTTCCTCTTTTGGAAAAGCGTTCCTAGATCCGGTCAAACCGTTCCGGTTCGATGATCGGTTCATGATGGTTCTCCGTCACAATCCAGTGCTCCGGATCCACCGCTTTCTTTTTTCCTCTGAGTGTGCGGCATTCAATCGTCCCCTGCACCAGGTCTCCCCGGTATGCCCGGTTTTTCAGCATCCGCAGGATCACCATGTGCTGCCACAGGTAAATCCCGTTTTTCGGATGAAATGTCCGCAGCCCCTTCTCCACCCGCACCTGCGCCGGCGTCTTCACGCTCTCCTCATTCAGCACCTTCGCGATCTGCACGGACGACATCCCGCCCTCATACAAGGAAAAAATTCTGCGCACAACTTCCGCCTCATCCTCCTCGATCAGCAGCCTGTGCCGGTTCTCCGGATCCTTCCGGTAACCGAACGGAGCTTCCGACCCGACAAAATTCCCCTGCTCCTTGATAGAACGCAGGGATGCCTTGACCTTCACCGACAGATCCTTGCTGTAAAGGTCATTCAGCAGGTTCTTAAAATTCACATCCAGGTCTGCCACGCTGCCCTTGTAATCCGTGCTGTCATACCCGTCATTGACGGAAATAAACCGTACACCCATAAAGGGAAAAATCTGTTCCAGGTAAGAACCCAGTTCGATATAGTCCCTTGCGAACCGCGAAAAATCCTTCACGATAATGCAGTTGATCCGCAGGTCCTTCACCTGCTCCAGAAGACTCTGCACGCCCGGACGTTCAAAATTTGTTCCGGTATAACCGTCATCTGCAAACTCAGTTACCTCTGCATCCGGAAAATGCTCCTGGGCATAAGCCCGCAGGAGCATCCTCTGCATCGTAATACTGTTGCTTTCCACATGGCTGAATTCATCCTCTTTGGAAAGCCTCATATAAAGCCCGATCCTGTATTCACTCATTGCCGCCCATCCTTTCCAGCGCCTGCAGTTCCTTCCCGGAGAATTTAAACACGATCTGCACCCGCTTGTCCGGGAACACCCTGATCTCCTCAATGAGCGTGTGGAGCACTTCCGAAGTCAGAGGCGTGTCCTCCTTCCCCTTCATCAGCATCCGCAGATAGCGGTTCCTCTTCTCAGTCTCCCCGTCAATTTCTTTCAGCCTCCGGGAAAGGATCCTGCGGCTCTCCTCCAGCGCGGCAGACTCTGCCGTCCGCTTCCCGTTCCTGTCCTCAAATTCTTCCTGCGTCATGCCGCCGGTCCGGAATTTCAGGTAATCCTCGCTGCCCTTCTTTTTCAGATCCGCCGCGCGTTCCTCCGCTTTCCGGATTTCCTCCCGCACTTTTTTCTTCTCCTCATCCGCCCTCTGGCTGCTCACCGCGGTCAGATCCTTCTGCCGCATCGAAGAAAGGGAAAATTCCCGTTCAAACGCCGCCAGCACCAGGCGGTTCAGCATAATCAGGGAGATCCGGTCATTTCCACATTTCCTGCTGTCAATCGTCTCCCGGTTACTGCACACATACTGGTAATTCCTCGTTTTTCCATTTCCGGTCAGCCCGGCGGCTCTGCCAAACCTCGCGCCGCACTCCCCGCAGACCAGAAGCCCCTTATAAATATCCTCATCCAGCGGAAGATTTTTGGAAGGGCCGGATGAATATTTCAGCGACCGCCCTTCAAACTTCCTCACGCTTGCCTCAAAATCTTCTTTACTGATAATCGGCTCATGATTGTCCTTCCGCACCTTCCAGTTGTCATTGATGACATCAAAACTCTTCCGCCCCGTCACACGTTTCCCGTCCACCTGTTCACAGATCAGATACCCGATGTAAACGCAGTTGTTCAGGATCTGGTTGATGGTGGCCTTGTGCCAGTTATGCAGTTCCTCGCCGTCCTGCTGCCGGACGTGCCTGTATTTCCGGTAATCCCCCGGCCTGTGAATTTTTTCCTCATACAGCCATTCGATAATCTCCGGATATCCGCTTCCGTCCAGAAACCTTCGGTAAATCTCACGCACAACCGCCGCCGGCTCTTCCTCGATCACCAGTTTCCGGATGTTCCCCTCTTTCACCACGCCGTATCCATATGCGGGATCACGCCCGCAGAAGCTGCCGCGCTCCCACTGTTTCTCCCTGGAAGAGCGGATTTTCACAGAAATGTCCTTTGCATAAAGTTCATTCACAAGATTTTTCAGCTGCACGGCCAGCGTCTCCGGATCCCCGTCCATATTGTCATAATGGTCGCAGACCGCGATAAAACGGACACCCAGAAACGGGAAAATCTTTCCCAGGTAATTCCCCATTTCCAGATGGTTCCTGCCGAAACGGGAAAGATCCTTCACCACAATGCAGTCCACCTTCCTCATCCGGACATCCTGCATCAGCCGTTCAAATCCTTCCCGCTCAAAGTTCGTCCCTGTCCTGCCAAGGTCAGAATAACAGTCAAACAATTCCAGGTCATCATGCTCCGCCACATACCGGCGGCACAGCTCCGTCTGGTTCTCCAGAGACTCATTTTTCCGGTCTGTGCCGTCTACCGAAAGTCTGGCATAAATCCCCACGGAATATACTTTCCCGGATGCCTGCGCCCCGGCTGTCTTTTTATTTCTTTTCGATGTCCTCGCCATCAGCACGCCTCCTGTCCGTCAAGCCCGGTGCTTTTGATGAAATCATACAGCAGGGCTGTCTTCTCATAAAAATTCTGGCACCGGAGCACCACCTGCAGACGCTTATCCTCATACACAAGGATCTTCTCCACAAACGTCACAAGCACCGACCGGTTCAGCGCATCCAATTCCAGAACCTCCTTGAACTGCTCCAGCCGCACCCCGGCCTCCAGGCCATTCTTGAAAAGTTCTTTTATGTTTTCCGTCTGCTGCCGGATCACCTTCTCCAGTTCCGTGTACTTTTTCTCATAAATCGCCGAGAATGTCTTGAAATCCTCCTCCGAAATAATATCTCCCCTGAAATCTTCATAGAGCGCCGCCCGCAGTTTCCGGTATTTCTCCTGCTCTGCCTTCAGCCCCACAATCTCATTATCAAAGGCAATAATATCGTCATAACGCATTTCCAGACCCCTGACGGACGCCACCACCTTCGACTGCTCCACAATCCGGTCAATCCGGCTTTTCAGACCGTAGAGCACGATCTTATCCAGCTGCTCCTCCGTGATGCTGTGCCGTGTGCATTTCCCGTTCTTATTATGGTTAGAACAGATATACCGCACCGTCGTCTTTCCCTTATATCTGGAAACACGCCTCACCATCGGTTCGCCGCAGTCCGCGCAGTACAGAAGTCCTGCGTACATATGAGGCTTCTCCCTCCCGGCACCCGCACGGCAGTCCGCCTGGAGCAGGTCCTGCACGATGTCAAACTCTTCCTTCGCAACGACAGCTTCATGCGCATCCGGGATCCGCACCCATTCCGTCTCCGGCTTCGCCACAGACTTTTTTACCTTGTAATTCACCCGTTCCGTCTTTCCCTGCACCAGCACGCCGGTATAAATTTCATTCGTCAAAATCCGCTTTACTGCCACCGCAGACCACTTCGTCCGGATACCTGTATGGAACCCGGTGCTGAACTTCTCCCCGTTCGACCGCTTATACTCCATCGGCGACAGGATTCCCAGCCCGTTCAGCCGGTCCGCAATCGCTTCAAAACTGTATCCCTCCAGCTTCCAGTCAAAAATGCTCTGCACAATTCCTGCGGCATACTTATCCGTCACAAGCCGGTTCTTATTCTCCGGATCCTTCACATATCCGTAGACCGCAAAGGCTCCGATGAACTGCCCCTTCTCCCGCTTGATCTTCTGGTGGCTCTTCACCTTTGAGGAAATATCCCTGCAGTAGGAATCATTGATGAAATTCTTCACCGGAAGCACCAGCGCTTCCTCGTTAAAATCCGCCGTCAGCGAATCATAATTGTCATTGACTGCAATAAACCGGACACCATAAGCCGGGAATGTCTTCTGGATCAGACGCCCGGCCTCAATGTAATCCCTTCCCAGCCTGGAAAGATCCTTCACGATCACGCAGTCAACCTTCCCCGCCTTCACATCCTCCATCATCCGCTTATAACCCGGCCGGTCAAAATTCGCGCCGGACCAGCCATCATCTACATAAAAATCATAGATTTCCATGTCGTCATGCTTCCGGATGAAACTCCGCAGCAGATCCCGCTGGGACGTTATGCTGTTGCTCTCCGCCTTTCCCTCATCCCCGTCATCCCTCGACAGGCGCAGGTACACGGCAGTGTTGTAATATTCCTTTCCCTTCATAAAAATCCGACCTCCTGATCATATTGGTTAACCATCCGTCCTACGGGATAACGAACCAGCATAATCAAAGGCGCTGATTTAGCCTACCCCAAGAATACCATGCCTGCCACAGAAACCACTATGTACATCTTTTACAGCGGGATCCGCGTCATCTTCCTCGCCAGCTGCACCAGACGGTCCTCCAGCGTCATCGTCTCCCCTTTGGAAAAACTTACCATCAGGACATAATCCCCTACATTTTCCGCATACGGATTCTTCGTCTTTTCCAAAAATTCAGCCATCCGCCTGTCCGCCGGCTTCGTCCGGTCAACCGCAATCTCCCCGGCATGATCCAGATCCTCCCTGCGGAGTCTGCGCACATCCATCCCTTCCAGCCGTTTCAGTTCCTCTATTGTCACCTTCATGCCACATCATCCTCCAGAAAAAAGTGAGACAGTGTCTCCTGATTCTGAAAGGAAAGAAGTCGGCTGTTTGGCCAAAACGGGGACAAAAAAATAAGGCCTGCCAGCATCTCTTCACGATACTGACAGGCCAAAGTAAACCGGATCCGTCATTGATCTTATATAAGATCAGACACAATTTTTATTTATAAAATAATTATCTTCCTTCTGAAATATTTCGCAGGGTAGCCAAGTCCTGAATATAATATCCCTGCGCTGTTCTCTTTAAAATCCCCCTCTTTACAAAATCAGCAAGAACATAAAGCAAATGACGATATGTTACCCCCAGAAATTCAGCTGCTTCCGTGTGCTTTTCTCTGTATATTCCATTGCAGGCTGTCAGAAGAATAAAGTTCGCCAGCCTCACTTCTAATGGCCAGGATTGATTTCGAGAATAATTATATGTGTTCCCTATTGCCTTCCTGCTTAGAAACAGGCAGAGGTGACGCAGAAATTTCACATCGTTTAAAATGCTGTCCCTGCAATCGTTGATATGCACAGCATAACAGGTACAGGGAGTAATGGCGGTTACACCATTAGCAGCTTCCTGTGCGCCAAGCAGCTCCATTTCCCCTATAAAACAGGGTGCGTTCAGAAAATTGATCAGAGAAATGCGCCCGTTTTCATGAGAAAGAAACAGTTTTGCGCGTCCATCTATCATGTAATACAGATAATTTGGTTTTTCACCCTCCTGCAGAATGGCTTCTTCGTTATCAAATTTTACAAGTGAAGTATACGGGCGTATATCAAAATCAAAGTAATCTGATAGTGGGAAATGATTGTAGTAATCTTCTTTGGTCTCCTGTTTATTAATTCTGATCATAGCACTGCTCCCTGCGAATCTATGTGAGATTTCTCATACCATTCTACTGTGGATTTTGTTAAAATTCAACTCATGGAAAGAAAAAACATAATAAAATCAAAAGGAGAATTTCAGCGATGGAACAAAAGGTATATTGGGACAGTGTTTCAGAACAAAAAGAATTTACGACACCGTTTCATGCAGACAGCTTCTCTAAATATGTAGGGATGGAAGAAAAAGTTCTGGATGTAGGCTGCGGCTATGGAAGAACGCTCAATGAACTGTATCAAAATGGTTATCGTGATCTGATCGGCATAGATTTTTCAAAAGGCATGATCGACAGAGGAAAAGAACAGTTTCCTTATCTTGATCTGCGTGTGAAAGAAACAGATAAAATTGATTTGCCCGATTCGAGTATTGACGCCGTAATTCTATTCGCGGTTTTAACCTGTCTTCGTACAAATGCAGAACAGATGCAGCTACTCCGAGAAATTCAACGTGTATTGAAACCGGACGGAATTTTGTATGTAAATGACTTCCTTCTGAATACAGATGAGAGAAATGTTACCCGTTATAAAAAATATCAGGATGTTTATGGGGTATATGGAGTATTTGAACTACCAGAAGGAGCAGTATGCAGACACCATGACGAAAAATGGATAAAAGAATTGTTGGACGATTTTACTGAACTGGAATATCGGCATTTAATATTCACAACAATGAATGGGCATAAATCAAACGGTTTTTATTTTATTGGGAAAAAGAAAGATTAATTTAGAAACCGGAGATTCTCACCAGAGACAAGGGGAGCGAAGAGGCAAAATATAGTATGCCCCTTCGCTCGTATAAACCTTCGTAGTCTTTTCAAATCTTTTCACAGAACTCCAGACTGATCCACCCGTCCCGTCCGCTCTGGTACGCTTTCAGCAGCCCCCATCCGGCAGTCGATCCAGTCCCCTCGGATGTCTCCACAACCGTGAACACGCCCTTCCCGGTATACTTCCCGGTCTTCGCAAACCCAGTTCCAGGACCCGTGCGGATATTCAGGTTGCTGATGCTCACCTTCACCTGGAAGCTTTCCGTCTCCGCGCTTCCGGAAGCATCTGCCGCCGTCAGTGCGCCGACATACACCACATTCCCGTCCGCATCGAATACAGAATAGCCCTCATACTTATCCGCGCACTTTTTCGCGTTCGCCAGAATCTTATAGGCTCCCTTCTGGCTCTTGCTGTCCGTCCAGGTCTTCCGCACCCGGTACAGCACCGACCCGGATGCTGCAGTGTCCGCCGCCCCGGACGCAAGCGCCGCCTGGAACGCCTTCCACTGGCTCTCATCCCCAGAATCCGCATTCCATCCAATGATCCCCGGACACAGCTTCCCGGTCACATCGTAATGACGGATCACATGATCCGCGTCAATGGAATACTTCTCCATCAGGTACCGCGTCAGCTCCACCGCCTTCGCCACAACCGCATCCGTAAAACTCCATGTCTTATCATTCGCGGACGGCACCTTCCCCGTGCTGTTCGTCGAACAGATCTCAATCCCGATGGAATTGGCATTCTTCGCCACGCCATGCAGGGATCCGCCCTTCGTGGAAAGCTTACTGCCGCCGCAGTGCCAGCAGTACCGGTTTTCCAGATCCGGATTGTACTGAACGATGGTCTCATCATCCACAATAAAATCCGCGGATGCCTGGTTCGTCGTGCCGGCAAAATATTCCGCCGTGTTCGCCGCCTTCCCCTTCGCAGAGGAAACGCCCGCCGTATAATGGATCACGATATATTTGATCGTTCTCCCGGCGGATGCTGTCGTATTATGCGTGCTTGTCTTTTTTGTAATCTTCACAGCCATCTTAACCTTCTCCTTCCACATCCTCATAATCATCATATGCATCCGCATACTCCGTGTCCTCGCAGATCACATCCAGGCTGGCAAGGCTCGTCAGAACCGATACCAGCCCGGCCACCGCTGCAATGCTCAATGCCCGCAGCCAGTCCACCTCGCTCACCGCAGCTCCCACGCCGATCGCCGCCACCAGCGACTGCGCCACCGTCTTGACCGCCCGGATCCCCGCATTCTTCCACCATTTCTTACTCATTCCGCATCCTCCTTCTCATTGATGGCCGCAAGCGCGACCTCCTCCAGAAACCTTGTGTACTTGTTCCTCGCAGACTCCGCGGATTTTAACCCGCTGTCCACCTCGCCGTTCGTGTGGCCGTGCTTCAGGGCAAGCGCCACGCCCACCGTCAGTTCATTGTTCGCCGCAATCATTTCCAGCTGCAGCCGCGCCTCCTCCGCCCGCATCTTCGCGTGCGCCTCGCTCCTTTTCTGTGCCTTCAGGAGCCGGTTCCCCTGCTCCGCACAGACAGCACAGATGACCGAAGCCACCGCCGCGATCAGAGCGCAGATAATGTTCACCATACCGCATTCCCCCTTCCTGTTTCTTCTATATATATCGGACAGGGCTTTCCCTGTCCGCTGCGCCGGCCGCGTCCGGCTTATGCCGGAACCATTCCTCTCGCGGCCGTGTGCATAAATAAAGCGGCCCTTTCAGACCGCATAGTTTTTAAGATATCCATAAGGCCGTCTCCGTCAGCGTGTACGTGATCTTCATCGTCATGTCCGATGTCTTCACCACTGCCGTGTCCAGGTTATTGATGGTCGCCAGATAAGGCGTCAGCAGCGCCAGGTACCGCTTCGTGATGGAATACTCGCCGCCCCAGAACAGCAGGAAATTCTTATACCGGA
>JAJQIL010000080.1 GCA_021199235.1 Lachnospiraceae bacterium
TAGTGTACTTTCGGATAGTTCCAGAGACTGACAAGCCCAAAACCACATCATATTCTTTTAAAATGCCGCTTCCGATTTTGCAGGAACGGCTGTTTTTATTTCCCCGTTATTTTCTTTTCCGTAACCGGTCATGATTCGAATTACGAATCATGACGTAGGCCGGGCGCATCGCGCAGCGATTTTCATAGCCCGGCTCTCCGTATACTGAAAGGCCGCTAATCCATTGTCAGTGTTCAAATTCTGATTTTATCTGTTTCCACGTCCTGTTGCAACAAAGAATTCTCTCTGCAACAGGATTCATACCTGACGCCCGGTCATTTCCATCGTTTCCAGCATGGCATCAATGTCCTGCTGGAAACGATGGAAATGACCGGGGCTGACCACTAATTTATTATGGGATGAAGCTGCGCGAGAAGTTTGACCACGAATTTATTATGGGATGGAATTGCGTGAGGTTTGACTACGTATTTATTATTGAAGAGGTTCTTTGCCCAGAACTAAACCGCTATTTTAACAGGAAACGCAGCGCGCAGGACTGACCACGAATTTATTAAGGGCAGGATATCATGCTGGCTCGCCCATCCTGCATCAAATTCAATCGTTCCTGAACTGTTTTTGTATAAATATCTCCTTTTCATTGTAAGTCCTGCGCTGAAGGGCGTGGTAAAGCAGTTTCTTATTTTCCATAGGAATTCTAAAAGGTTAGAATATTTTTATACACACGTATCATACAGTCCCTGAATCTCCTCATAAATCTGCGCGAAATCCACCACACAGTCGCCGCCATAAATACCGACCGGCACGGAATCTTCAAAGCTGTAGATTCTGCAGCCATCTCCTTTTTCAAACTCATAAACGAATACTCTCTTTCGATCCGGGTCGATGATCCAGTATTCCCGGACGCCGGCTTTTTTATATTTCGTCAGCTTCAGCAGCCTGTCTTTCTTTGAAGTGCCCGGAGATAATACCTCCACCACAAGTTCCGGCGCACCGTAAACACGTTCCCGACGCAGCTTAGACGGTTCACAGATGATCAAAACATCCGGCTGAACAATCGTCTTATCATCACAGTCCAGCTGCACATCCACCGGCGCAGTAAATGCCAAGCAGGAGCCATCGTTTGAAGCTATGTACGTATCAAAGCTGCGCCAGACTCTGGAACTGATTGCCTGGTGGATCAGAGTCGGAGCAGCCATATCGTGAAATACACCGTCGATCAGCTCCACTCTCTGATCATCCGGCAGTGCCAGATAATCTTCCAGCGAGTACTCTCCCTGATGCTTTGAGACCGCGTACTCCGCCAGCGCCTCCGACACCTGCATGGGGGCTGCTTCTTCAAACGTGTATCCCGTACATTTTCCTTCTGCGCTGTTCTCCGCATTTTCCACCCGGATTTCTTTTCCATCCTTTACAAATATAATTCGTTCCATAAATTTCTCCTTTTCGTTGTAAGTCCCGAGCCGAATTACAGGGAAATCGGCCGCATTTTAAATAAACAGACTTTTATAAGTCCATCGGCTTTATGCAATAGATGCTTCATTATTTTTTCCATATGGGATTCTAAAAGGTATTTTGTCCGACGTTCCGTCGGTTTTTCTTTTGTAGAAGTGCTGCCGTGCATTTGCAAATCGGCAATTTAAGAGCATTTTATCACATGTTTCTTATAAATGCAATCATTTCCTCTTATTATTTTAGATCAAAAAATAGTCCACCGGATTACCCGCCTGCTGTGTAAGGTATTCACAAACAGGAAGGGCCCCGCTGGACCTGTTCTATTTCTGTTTTTATCTGATTAAAAAGTGTGACGTTAAAATGTGCCTTTTATGTGTCCCCGCCAAACGACACAATATACACCGGATTATGCGCGGTCATCAGATGATAATTGCCAAGAGTGCGGGATTTCGCGGCGGATATCTGTACGACATCGGCATCCGCAAGCTGCAGCTCCCGGATCAGAACCATGACCTCCGCGATGCTCTCCAGCGTGACCGTATTGATAACGATGCGGACAGAAGGATTCTTTTGGAGCAGCACGTCAATGATCTCGCGCATGTTTCCGGAGCTGCCGCCTATAAATGCATGGGTCGGAGCCGGCAGCTCCAGCAATGCTTCCGGCGCGGTTCCCTCTATAATGGAAAGATTGGCAACTCCAAACTCATAGCTGTTTCGCTGAATCAGGTCTGTTCCGTTTGTATTGCGTTCTATCGCATAGACCTGCCCCGCTGTGCAAAGGAGTGCGCATTCGATAGATACCGAACCGGTACCTGCACCGATATCATACACCACCGAGTCTTCTTTCAGGCGCAGCTTCGCTATAGAAAGCGCCCGGATTTCCTCTTTGGTCATCGGCACCTCGCCGCGCACAAATTCTTTATCCGGGATGCCCGGTGTAATGATCTGGCCGCCTTTTGCATTTTCAACCATCATGACATACAGGCCCGGCACAGATTGGAGAGTTTTTTCAGTTTCTTTCCGATGCTGCTCCACATCTGAGACATAATCCAGAAAATCTCCGGGTGCTCCCGTTTCAACCCGCTCATCCGGATAGGAAAGATTAGCTCCGATGGTGACCTTCACATCCCCCATTTTGCCATCCACCAGCTGACGGCAAAGGCGGGAAATGTCTTTTTCTCCGCTGACCAGAAGAATGATCTTGGGATATTTTTTCACGTAATTTACAAGCGCAAGCTCTTTTCCATGTGCGCTCAGAAGCTTTGCATCCTGCCAGGATGTAGGAATCCGCGAAGCAAAATACACGACCGATGAAATACCGCAATAATATCGAACTTCCCCGGCCGGGAATGTCTCCGCAATCTGCCGCGCCCCGCTGTAAAATCCGACGTCGCCGGACATCAGGATTGCGGCGCGCCGTACCTGCGGATGTGCCTCCAGCCAGGCATAGATTTTCGATGCACTGTATTCAGCGACCATCTGCTGAGTCTTTATATTCGGTCCCACCGTTCTCGATTGTGAAATCCTGACAGTCTCCGTTTGCTCTGTCAGAAATGAATCCAGCAGCGTCTGCGCACATTCCAGCATCCGCTTTGCCCCAAAGATCACCTCTGCTTCCCGGATTTCGCGGGCCGCTTCGCGTGTCATTGTGTCGGGCGTACCCATGCCGATTCCGATGCAGCTGATACGGCGAGCAGGATTTGCCGCTATCACAGCAGGTTCTGCCGGCACCTCATCAGTTTCTGCCAGAGCCTCCTCAATTCTCGCCCGCACTTCCTCCCATCCGGCTCCGCTTTCCTGCGGCCTGCGGATAATGACCGCTGTGATGCGGCACTCCCGTACTGCTTCCATTTTTTCCGGGAAACCTCCGGAGATACCAGTGTCCTTTGTCACCAGAAAAGAAGCGTGAGTCTGCCGCAGCATCGCTGTGTTGATCTCTGCAGAAAATGGTCCCTGCATGGCGCAGATCTGTTTTCCTTCCAGTCCGAGTGAGCGGCAGGACGCAATCACCTCCGCTGACGGGAGAACCCGCACGAACAGGCGCTTTTTATCGGAAATGCGTTCCGTAAACACGTGCAGTTCCTTGCTGCCAGTAGTCAGGAAGATGCCGCCTTTTTGTTTTTCCAGATACTCAGCCGCTTCTGCAGCAGAGTTTACATAAATTGTCCGGATATTTTTCTTATCATCGCTCCCTGCTGCATGATCATTTTCAATCCCGTCCATGACTTCAGCTGCACAGTCATCCGCGGCCGCGCCCTCACCTTCCGGTCTTAAGTACCGCACATACGGCACCTGCTCTTTCTCGCACGCTTCGCGGATATTATTAGACACCTCTACCGCATACGGATGCGTCGCATCCACTACCAGCACAAATGGATTGTCGCGCAGAAATTTCCGCATCTCCTCCATGTCCATCCGCCCCTGATGAATCGTGCGCCACGCGGAATCGGCGTCTGTCTGCAGCACTTCCTCTCCGTATTCTGTCGCCACACAGACCGTATGTCTGATATGGCGTCCAACGAGGTATTCGGATACCTGACGTCCTTCAATCGTGCCGCCAAAAATTAGAATGTCGTTCATGCAATCGCCCCCCAAACCGCCGCGATCACGATCGCAGGCAACATATTTGCCACTTTCAGCTTGTGTTCCCAGATCAGGTTGACGCCCACGCAGAAGATCAGCATGGAACCCACCAGCGAGATGGCATCTAAGGCACCCTCCGTCATCAGCGGGGAGAGGGCGCTTGCCAGTATCGTAATGGAGCCCTGAAAGATGCCGACCGGAATGGCGGAGAAAATGCACCCCTTTCCCATCGAAGCCGACATCACCATGATGATCAGAAAGTCCAGAATGGCTTTCATCATCAGCGTAGTGGGGTCGCCGGACATGCCGTCCTGTATGGAGCCGACGATCGCCATTGCACCGATGCAGACCGTGAATGAAGCGGTCACAAAAGCGTTGACAAAGGAATTGTCGTTGGCATTGCCGCTCTTGCGTTTCAGCCATTCTCCGAATGTTTCAATCCGCTGCTCAATATTCAGTCCTTCTCCGATCAGTGAGCCGAGCGCGAAGCTCACGATCACCATCAGCGAACCGCCTGAGCTTAAAGCACCGTTGCTGATGGTCATCATTTTTTCCAGTGCCCCGGATATGCCGATAAACATCGTGCAGAGACCTGTGGCTTTCATCATCGTCTCCTGCAGCCGGTCGTTCATCAGCTTCTTTCCGACCATACCAATGAGGCCGCCTACCACAATTGCTGCGACGTTTATCAATGTGCCTGTTCCAACCATAGTTTCTGATTCTCTTTCTATTAAAATATCTATATTCCTGCCGTTCCCTCGATCGAGATGCCGGTCAGTATCGTGCTCTCTTCATCCACATAGTATGTGATTGCGACTTCATCCCCCACATCGTAGGTCACCGCATCTGAGTCGTCCGCCGCAGATATCACATAGTAATCCTCCGTGCCGAGTGAGAAATAAAACATCGTATTGCCGTCCACGACTGCGGAGCGGATGTCCGTGATCGTGCCCGTGACTGTGTCTGTCTCAGCATCAATAAGCTCCACCGGGTCGGTCACTTTGATCCCGTTCTCGACCAGCAGCTCTTCATAGTTCGACTGGCATTCGGCCACCGAGCTGCCCGTCGCCGTGATCTGGTAGTCGGAAACATTTACCATCGCGTACATTTTTACCAGATCCGCCGAATCCTTCAGGGACATGAAATAGGTCGGCTCATCGGAAATATTCAGCAGGATTGGGAACGTCGATGCGTAGCCCAGATGCTGCACCGCGCCCTCCGCGGAAGACATTGCGGAATACTCTGTCGCGCCGGTGATGTTGTAGTAGCGCGCTTCCTTCGTGCGCTGATTTACCAGGATAAAGCCAACATTGGACTCGTCATTTCCCGCCGAAGTCACGCCGGTGTACAGGTACACATCGTCATTCATCGCAATGTAATTGTAGCCGTCCGAGGTCGTTGTGATACCCTTCTGGCCAAGCCAGGAATTGATCCAGCCGTTGACCAGCGTGCCGTGATAATTATACTGCGCCACGAGCTGATCCGCGGAGTAGACGCGGTCCACCCAGGTCGGAACCTCTGTATAGTACGTGCTCTCTCCCGTGATCGCGTTTACCAGCACCGCGCCTTCCGTGTCCTCGCCGCCGAACAGGCCGATCCTGTGCACGGTGCGCGAGCATACCCACCAGGGCGTTCCGTCCTCATCAATCTCAAAATTCACATCGCCGAACATCATGGTCGGATAGCGGAACCGCAGAAGCCGATAGATATTTCTGCCAAAATGTTCGCCGGTCGAATATTTCATTCCTTCGTCGAGCTGCACCAGGTCCGCCTCCTGCGTCACCATATTGACGATGATGTAGCCCGGCAGGCCATCCGCGCGGTTGTTGAACCATTTGATCAGATTGCCATACAGAAGCGGAGCCACGCGCACCGGCTCGTTCTGGTAATTGATCTGCGAATACTCCTCATCCGATACCTCAAACTGCGACACCAGATTGCTGTTGCTGCTCAAATTGCCGAGCGCACGGCTTCCCAGCTGCACGCTGGAATCCTTATCCAGCATCGGAATCTTATCATAGGAAATCTCCGCCACTTCCTCCGTAAAATCGCCGGTCTGCACATCCAGCAGATTATAGTAAGCAGTCGCGTGAAAAATCTCCGAAGAAACAATTCCACCCACGATTGAGCCCAAAAACAAAAGCGCAGCCAGTATCAGCGGAATTTTACAGTTTGCCCACAGCACGCCCTGCGGCAGCGTCACCCCGCTGCGCGTAACATTAATTCCCGACGATACTACCGTGACCACAATATAGATCACCAGCAGTACAAACAGAAACAGCCAGAATTCCATTGATTTCAGGTTGATCGGGGGCAGCATCACGTAAAAATAAACGCCTCCCAGAACCGCTGTGATCAGCAAACGTACGATCAGTTTCAGCAAACCTCCGGTTTCTTTTTTCATACTCATTCCCTTTCTGCCGTTCTCCGGCTCAGATCCGGTATCCGCGCGGCGTCACCATCCGCCCGTTAATTTCCTTTGTCATCGAATTCCCGATAAATACGGTCGTGAACATATTGACCTGCGCTTCCCGCAGCTCCTGCAGGGTATACAGCCTGGCCGCCTCCCCCTCGCGTCCGATGTTTTCCACCGTCCCGCAGATGCGTTCCGGCGGCAGCACGCGCAGCAGGATATCACAGGCCCGCTTCAGGTAGTCCGGGCGTCCTTTGCTGGACGGATTGTAAATGCAGATGGAAAAATCCGCCTCCGCTGCCAGCTCCAGCCTTTTCTCAATCTTTTCCCAGGGGGTCAGTCGGTCGCTCAGGCTGACTACCGCAAAATCATGCGTCAGCGGCGCTCCCAGCACTGCCCCGCCGCTTAAGGCAGCCGTGATCCCCGGGATCACTTCCACCTCGATATCCGGATATGCCTCCCCGATCTCCAGCATCAGCCCGCTCATCCCGTAGACGCCGGCGTCCCCGCTGCAGACCATGGCGACCTGTTTGCCCTTTGCCGCCTCCTCAAACGCCATCTCGCAGCGCTTTGCCTCCTGTGTCATCGGCGTCGTCAGGAATTCTTTTCCCGGATATGACTCCTTAAGCAGATTCACATAGACCGTATAGCCGATGATCGTGTCGCACGCGGCCAGCACCTCCGCCGCCCTCTGGCACATCAGCCCCGCTTCGCCGGGTCCCATACCTATTACATACAGCTTCTTTTTCACAATCGTTCCTCGCTTTCCTTCAAACACATTCGTAACTCTTCGCTATCTTCACAGTTACACTCGTTCTATCATGCAGGAATGCTTCTTCATTCCTTCGCCTTTTACATCTTTATTATAGTTAATCCCGACCAGAATCAGATTTCCAAAATATTTTTTCAAGTCACCATCATAACGATTTTCATGAATCTGTCTGATTGCAGTATCCGCATCCTTATCGTATTTCAGTTCAATGATCATGGCCGGCTTGTCCACTCCCCTGCCTGGAAGAAATGCCAGATCCGCATAACCCTTACCCTGAGGAAGCTCCGGAATAATCTTATAAAACCTTCTTGCAGTATAATATGCGATTATGATTGCACTGCTCAAAGACGCCTCATTATTATAGCGCAGCACAGAAGAATTTAAAGAATGCACTTTCTCCAACGCCTCCGCTACAGCATCACTGTCACCCTCAATAGTTGCGTCCAGAAGATCTTCCGAATCCCGCAAAAGTTCAGCTACATCTTCCCATTTATCTCCGCTTACCGAATCCGCAAATGCCTCCGCAACTTCCTTGTTCGGGATAAATGCTTTCCGTTCTACCGCGTCATACCCCAGATACCCCAGATGGATCAACAACGTCAGTACATCATCTTTATTTTTGAATGACGTAATATCATTCTGAAATGTCCCTATCCGAACCCTGACTGATTCACCGCCGAGCATAGCTATAATTGCATCCTTTAAACCATCAAAATTCATACTAATATAGGTTTTCAACGAGTCATAGGTTTCAGAATCTGTCCAGTAATTCCCAAACTCCTCATTCATTATCGCATTTATAACAGAATTCGGACTGTACACGTGCTGAATCTGATTGAACGAATAACCATCATACCAGGCGCTCATGTTTTCAAAATCCATATGGTATTTCGCGCAAAGCACTTTCACTTCTTGTTCTGTGAATCCCACATATTTTGCAAGCTTTGCCGGTCTGGTCATCGTGAACTCTCTGAAATCAGTCAATGCAGACTGCGTTCCATATTTTTTAATAGGAAGAATACCGGTCATATAAGCAGCAGCTATCGTTTTATCTGTTGCAGGGCCTGCTTTAAAAATACCTCTCAAAAAAAGAACGTATTCTTCCTGTAATTCCTGATTATTTTTCGCTTCACGAAACAAAGCATCCCATTCATCAATGATAAAAATAAATTTTTTATTTGTTTTTGTCGCAATAGCAGATAATACATAAGCTAAAACCTTTTCCTCAATATCTGCTATTTCTAAAAACTCCTGTTTTAATTCCCGAATGACTCTTGCCTGCAATTCTTTAACAATGTTCTTCTTTTCACCGCAATTTGAAAGGAACTGAACCATATCCAGATAAATCACATCATATTTATTCAAATACTCTTCATATGATTCCATCTTTGATATTTTAAGTCCGTCAAACAATTCCCGCGAATCACAGCTTCTGTCATAATACGCACAGAGCATCTTTGCAGCAAACGATTTTCCAAAGCGTCTTGGGCGGCTGAAATGAGTCAATTTGCGCGATGTATCGATTGTGCTGTTTACATAATCAATTAATTCTGTCTTATCAACATAAACATCATCCAATATTGTCTTAAACCCATCATTTCCCGGATTCAAATATTCTCCCATACGATTTCACCTTCCACCAATACAACAAGCTTCAAAATCTTACACTCCAGCTTTTCTCCGCCACGGCAACGGTTACGCCGTCTCCCGCCTGTTTTCTCAGGATAAGCCGTCCGCCTGCTTCAGTCGGATCCGGCTGTCCGTATCCGACTGCTCCCTTGGGTTCTGAACGGGCGGGCAATTTATTCGTCACAGGTTCTGAATCCGGTTGTCCGGACATCTTCCTCGCCATACAGAGCGCCGCACGCTCACAGACATTGTCCACACCGGTCACATGTTTCACAAAAGAAGACGGCGAGAAATCGCCTTCCACAGCAGCAAGTATCTCTGCCGGATACGTTTCAAACTGCAGCTCATTTTTTCTGCAAAATTCCAACAACCCCGGTTCTTCTTTTTTTAAATCGATTGACGCGACGCCCACGATTTCTTCCATGGTAATCCCCAGCATGTCAATGGCCCGCTGCACCGCTTTTGTGATCTCCTGCTCCGGTTTCCCTTTGCGGCAGCCTATGCCGAGGACGAAGCTCTTTGGATAAAGATTTAAAATAACCGGCGGCGTCAGAAAAGCACTTTTGGCAGACTCCGTTTGTTCAGAAATCGGATCTGTTAATTTCAGGGCAAAAAAAGGCACCCCTATACTTATCAAAGCACCCGTCTGAATCCGTGCATTTCCTTTGGAGCCGCTTTCTGCCGGGCTCAAATCAGGCACTGTCTTTTGAATCTGATTTTGCATCAGCACCAGCTCCGGCGGCAGCTTCCCTTCTATCCTTCCCTCGCATATTACTCCAACCTTCTCGCCGCGCAGGATTGCCGCGGAAATCTCTTTTGCCGCTTTCATGCTGCCAATCCGAAGATGATTTTCTTTGGCAAATACGTCAACTGCAAATTTCCCATTCACATCTGTCGCGGTTGTGATCACGGGCGTGGCTCCAAGTATCGAGGCCGCCTGCTCCGCCAGACGATTTGCTCCACCGAGATGTCCTGACAGCAGAGAAATCACAAACTGTCCTGCTTCGTCGATCACCAGCACTGCCGGATCCGTCGTCTTGCTTTTTATATAAGGTGCAATCGTGCGCACCGCGATGCCGCATGCTCCCACAAAAATAATCCCGTCCGCTCCGGATAAGAACAGGCTGCCGCACCAGTCTTTCAGGTTTAGGCTGCCCATGCTCTCCGGGCCGGAGGAAGAACCGGTTCTGCGTCCGCCGCCTTCATATCGCAGAATATCATACTCATCAGCAAACGCCGCGGCAACAAGTTCTGCCGTCTGTCCGCCGCGTGCGGTAAAATATGCAATCCCAAGTTGTTTCATATGAACGCCTTTCTGCATTCCTGTTAAAACCACTCGTAGCTGTTCAGTACCTTCACAGGTGCGAGATACTGTCCTGAATCGTTACATCTGTTCAATCACACAGCTGTGCTTCTTTGCTCCGGCGCCTTTGGCTTCCCTGTCATAATTGATTCCAACAAGAAGCAGTTCACCCGAATAGTCCTTCAGGTTCCCGGCATAACGATTATCATGAATCTGGCGAATTGCTGTATCCGCATCTTTATCATATTTCAATTCTATGATCATAGCCGGTTTGTCCGTATTTTTATAAGGAATAAACGCATAATCAGCAAATCCTTTTCCGGAAGGAAATTCTCTGATGATCATATAATCATTTTTTGCTGTATAATACGCGATATAAATAGCGCATGCCAGTGAATTTTCATCATTATAAGTCAGGACAGAAGTACATTCTTCGTGTACCAGCTCCAGCATTCCGGCCACTGTCTCACTGTCGCAACTTATCGTAGCCTCCAGCAATTTTTCAGACTGATCAATCGCCTGTTCTACTCTCCGCCATTTTCCTCCTTTAGCAGCAGAACGAAATACCTCTGTCACTTCTCGATTCGGGATGTATACTTCTTCCTTTTCCAGATCATAGGCAAGATACCCAAGGTGAATCAGAAGCGTGAGCACATCATCTCTGCTGCCAAGGGACGTAAGATCATTTTTAAAGGTGCTGACGTCGATTTTCACACGCTGACCGCCAAGCATCATGATGATTGCATCCTTAAGGCCATCAAAATTCTCATCTATATAACTTTTAAGACTTTCAAAGGTCTCTGTCTTTGTCCAGTAATTCCGAAAGCGCTTAAATGTAATCGCGCTGATCACTGAATTAGGACTGTAAACAGACTTTGTATCTTCAAATGAGTACCCATCGTACCATTGCTTCATTTCCGCGAAATCCACCTGAAATTCTGAGCAAAGCTTTCGAACATCATCCTCTGTAAATCCAACATATTCAGACAGTAAAAGCGGATCAGCCATCGAAAACTCTTTAAAATCCGATAAAGCGGATTCTGTCCCATATTTCTTAATCGGAAGAATACCTGTCATATACGCCGCGGCAATCGTCTTGTTCGTCAGATCTTTATTTTTAAAAAGGCTGCGCAGAAACAGTATATAATCTTTCTGAAGCTGTATGTCTTCCTTAAATTCCCGAAACAGCGCATCCCACTCATCAATAACAAAAACGAACCTTCCATGCCCGTTCGTCACGACAGAATACAGAACTTTTCCAAGACTGTTTTCTTTCGGATCAACACAGTCCGAAAATTCTTCCCGAAGTTCTTTTAAAAGAGACAGTCTGATCTCCGTGATAACATTCTCTCCGCTTTCTTTCGCCTCTGCAACCAGACCCGTCACATCAAAAGAAATCACATTGTATTGGTTCAAATGTGTTTCAAAACTCTCCTGCTTCGCAATTTCCAGGTCTTCAAATAAAAATCGAGAATCACAGCTTTTATCGTAATACGCACAGAGCATATTCGCGTCAAAAGACTTTCCAAAACGGCGGGGTCTGCTAAAACTGACCAGCGGCTTTGGTTTGCCAATCAAATCATTCATATAGGTGATCAGTCCAGTCTTATCAACATAAATATCTCTTCTGATTTCCTCAAATCCATGATTGCCAGGATTTAAATAAATCCCCATTGCCTGATTCTCCTTTCCTTGCTTTCTTCTACGCTGCACTTTGGTCAGCGAATATCCCATCCGGCAGATGTCCGGGGTGTCTTTCCGATCCGTCATACCTCACTTAGATTAACACAGTTTTTCCATAGTGTCGAGGGCTTTGAATGATTTGTTTTCATCCAAAGCCCTCGATAGTTACTATTCACGGGATGGGGATGATATCTAAGGTGCCTGGCTTCTCATCTT
>JAJQIL010000093.1 GCA_021199235.1 Lachnospiraceae bacterium
CTCCGTGCCAGGCTCTGTCTCTGTTTCCGGTGCGGTCTCGCTTTCCGTCTGCTTCTCCGTGACTGGCTCTGTCTCTGTTTCCGCTGCGGTCTCGCTCTCGGACTCAGCCTCCGTCCCGGATTCTGCCTCCGTCTCCGCTTCACTTTCGAGTTCGGATTCCGTCTCAGTCTCTGTTTCCGTCTCGCTCTCCAGTTCTTCCAGATTGATCTCAAATACCACGGTATCCGGCACTTCCCGCCCGGTGATCACAAAACCGGTGTCTTTCTGCGAGCCTCCGTTCACCTTCATCCAGAGGGTGTTGCCCTTTCCGCTGAAATATGTTCTCCAGGTATTCAGTACCCACTCATTTTCCGCCGTCTGGCTCTTTGTAAACCACAGTGTTTTGGAAAGGCTGCTCATATTCACAGCAAAGCTGTACGACTGCTCCGTCTCGCCTATAAGGCGGACGATATACTGAATACTCGCATCATAGCCTTCGTAGCTTCTTGCGTACAGATAAAACGTGATAGAGTATTCATCCGTACCCGGACGCACATCGTAACGGACCGTACCGGTCGCCGGCGTCAGGTAACAGAAATTGCTGGTCTTCGGGACACTGTATTCCACCGCTCCGTACAGGGAGTTGCGGGTCGGGTCATACCAGGCGAACGTCGCCGTATCCAGTTCCCCGTACATACTCAGTGCCGCCGCTTCCGCCGCTGCGAGATCCAGGTCGCCGGTCGCTGTCGGTTCCGTTGCGGATCCGAGGATATGGCCGGTCTCAAAAGATGTCGTATAGACAACAGCCTTGTCCCATGAAGCGGTTTCAAGCCCCCAGGCGTGCGCACACCAGTCATAGAGAGCTACCGACACATTCACGGTCGTCGTCGCAATCTCAAACTTCCTCTCCAGATGGAAGAGATGCTCCTGATATTTCACGAACGCGGATGTACTGGTATCCTTATATCGGATTGCTATGTCGCAGGATGCATTCGTAACTTCGTACTCCACCGCCAGATCTTCGTTCGCGTAAACGCGTCCGAGTGTGGACCCTTCCGAGCCGTCCCCGACATAAAAGATTTCCCATCGTTCATCGTTTTCGGTGATCTCCTCGCCATTTACCGTAACAGCAACCACTTCCAGAGACACCTTCTTCGTGCTCTCCCAGAGCAGTTCATTCTGCACAAATTCGCCGTCCAGCAGGTTATAAGTCTTCATCGGGATATAGGAGAACCCATAGGAGGACTTTTTATCCGCATTATCTGTTGCGGTATTCCACATGGTATCGAGTTTTTCCACATCCATATACGTCAGTGAACTCGACCTCGACAGGCTGTAGAGCGGCCAGCGGTCCGACCATACCGTCCAGCTCTTTCTGTATGTTTTAATTATAAGCTTCACGCTCAGAGAAAGCTTCACTGCCGCATCCAGACCGACTTCGAAATAGAGTGCTCCCACGCTGGTGCTGCTGCCGGAAATCAGCGATGCGGTGAAATAATACAGACCGGTCAGCTCCGCATAGGCAAAGATTTCGCCGGTTATGGAAGCTTTCGCAATCCCACAGAGAGACAAACTTAAGGTCAGCCGTAATCCAAGCCTTACACCTGCCTTTCCGATCAGGTAGATATTTGTCGTCACGTCTCCCGGAAGCTTTTCCGTAAAGGAGCCGCCCTCGAATTTCAGGAAATTATAGTTAAATCCAATGCGCTGTCCGTTCGTTATAATGATCTCGATACCGAACGTCGCCAGCACACCGATCTGTCCCACGAAGTCCAGCTGCACGGAGAATGTGACGATTCCGTAAAAGCTGATCTGCACATAGAGCAGCGTCACGGAGAAGAGGTCGTTATAGGAAAGCTGTGTCGCGATCAGAGACTGCATTGTCTCCATCAGCTGGCTGGCCGACTCATCATAATCCATGCCGTCCGTCAGTCCATCCGGAGAAATGAGCGTCTCCAACGTTTCTTTCGCATTGGAAAGGACACTGGAGTCTCCGCCGCTGGTCGCCGTTACTTCCAGACGGATGGTCGACTTTGTCTGAATGGTGACAGCCATGTCGATCCAGACCGCGCCGCCGTCCACAGAGGTTTTTACCGTAACAGCCTGCTCAAAGGTGAGCGCTGGTGTCACGGTCAGCACCGTCCTGCTTCCGTTTTTCAGCGTTACCTTCGCGGAAACCGTGATCCCCGCCGTCACCGTACTGTCCTTAGAAGTAAGTTTGATGGACGGTGTGTTCACGCTGATGCTCGCGGTGAGCGCCGCCAGAGAATAGGTGCCCTCGCCGTAGAGTTCATCCAGTTCATCCTGCGTCTCCTGTGCGCTCATCACGGAGATGAGCAGCTGCGCCGAAAGCTCCTCATTTGCACTCACCTGCGCTTCAATCGCGCGCTCCAGCTGCGCGAGCGCATCTTCCCCGAGTGCTTCCTCCAGATCTACGTCGCGGGTGGTATGCACATCAAGCTCCGCCAGATAATCCGCCGGGTTCGCGTTCACAAAGGAAACCGTACGTCCATCCGCGGTCTCTTCCACATCCGCAATCTCCGCGTAAAGGACATAGCCGTCCAGACTGCCTTCCTCCCAGACGGAGATGTTTTTCTCATCCTCATTGACTTCGCCGTCATAGAAGACAACGATATCGCCGGCCTCGATCTTCACGCCTGCATCCGTCAGAGTAAGCGTCCCCGGAATCGTCTCATTTTCTATCTCGCTCTCATCGACCGTACCGTCTTCGGAGAGCTCTACTTCGTAATCATAGCCGTCGTCCGCCGGCTGTACATAGTCGGTGACATTTTCCCAGAGCACCCAGGTCAGGCCGTCCATAAAGGTCACCGTCTCGACGGTCTCTTTGTATACGGACACGGTCAGTGTGTCGATGTACTCCTCGTAGCCGTCAAAGGTGACGCCATTGGAAACGTTAAGCGTAAAGGTCGCGCCGGGTTCAAAACCGCTCTCGCCGCCGTCCTCATAATACGCGCCGTAGATCTCCATGCCGCCGTCCGTCTCGCGGAAGGAAAGCTCCGGCTCGTATCCGCCGGTACCGGCTGTGATGGTCACGCTTGTCATCGCCTCCAGGGCCGTCATATCGTCCGGGATCACCAGACCGATACCTGCCTGCCAGTCGATCTCATCAAGCTCCGCGACCGTGCCGAAATCCTCTTCCTCCACAATTTCGTTCGATGCGAAGAGCGCGTACAATGTCATGCTCTCCTCAATCGGGTCAGTATAGCTGAACGCTTCGGTGCAGTCCTCATCCACGCACCAGCCGCCGAAGGTATATCCATCCTTGCCCGTATAGAGCCCGGAGATGTCTTTTGTGAGGAGCGTCTCGCCTCTGGCAAAGACAAGGGGCTCCAGCTCCCGGCCGCCAAAGGTCTCAAACGTCACGGTCACCGCATCCGCTTCATCGACGAAGCGCGCGTACAGTGTCGTCTCCTCATCCACTGTATTCAGCATGGAATACGGTTCCGTGTAGTCCTCATCCGTATACCACGCCGTGAAAACCATGCCTTCCAGTTCCGTCTGCGCCGCCGTGAAATCCACCGCACTTCCGGGGGAGACGGTCTGGGACTCAACCAGAGTCCCATCCGTCACAAAGGAGACAAGATATCCGCTGAGTATAAATTCCACCTGCTCACCCGGCTTCAGGGTGACTTCCTCGTGATCCGGTCCGGTCACGATAATATCCGCGTCTGTCTCATTGATCACGGAACCCGTCGCCCGCACCGTCAGGGAGTCTGTCTCACCCATGACGCGCACCACGCCAAGAGAACCGCTGCCCTCGATCACCACGTCGTCCGCCTGCTCCAGAATGACTTCCGGCAGCCCGGACTCGCTGTCGATATGGATATACAGACGCCCGGCGTCCGCGTCGTCCGCCGCGTCAGCTGTATCGTCCGCTTCTGCGTCGTCTGCAGTGTCAGCTTCCTCATCCGCCGTCGCCGCGTCCGCTTCTTCTTCATCCGCGTCTTCCGCTCCGCCATTGACAAGCACACGCCCGATCTCGGCAGCGTTCAAGTCCATCTCGGCATCCGCGTCGGTCACGGAGAGCGTCTCGGCCGTCACAGAGCTCAGCTCCAGAGAGCCGCTTTTCCCAAGAACAATCCGTCCCGCCTCATAGGCGTTCAGGAAAATATCCTCTCCGGAGATCGCCAGGTTCTCCGGATTCTCCTGCGAAACAAGGGCTTCCGCATCTTCCTGTGTGTACACCGCCGCCGCGAACGCCGCAGTCAGCAATTCTTCATAAACCTCCACGCTGATCACCGCGGACGGATCGATCGTTTCACTCACGCCGTCCAGATAGCCGTTCTCAGCCAGGATTGCCAGATAGAAGCTGTCGTCGTCAAGGCTCAAAGAAGAGATCCGCTCCGCGTAAGCGGTCAGATCCACGTTCGCTCCATCTTCTTCAATGAAACCAAGCAGCCCGGAAAGTATGCGGCCTGCCTGCGCCCATGTCAGCTCCTCTTCTCCATATGTAAATATATCCGACAGCGAAAGCTCCGTCTGTCCGGATGTCTCCTGCGCGGACACGCCCTCCGCAGCCGCGCTCTCTGTGCTGCTCTCTGTCTGAACAGCCGTCCCGTCATTTTCCGCCGCTGATCCGATCAGCCAGTTGTTTCCGACCGACGTCATGGTCATCGCCACTGTCAGCAGCCACGCAATCCCCCTTTTCCTCCAGTTCATCTTCATACGATGCCTCCTTCCCCGCGCGGATCACCTCTTTTGTCCGCACAATATACTCACATATTCTGATATATACGCTCATTTTAAATGGAAGGCTGCTCCCTGAACAGGGTCATTTGAATGGAAAAACGGCTACACTTCGTCAAAAAATAACTATTTTCAGAAAAAAACGCGCTCCGGCTGGTCATTGCACCCGCCGAAACGCGTCTTTCTTATTATTTTAATCTTTACTGATCAAACGATTCCGGATCGACCTTGACCTCGACCTTATCCAGATGCCAGATCTCGTCGACATACTGCTGGATCGTACGGTCAGAGGTGAACTTGCCGCTGCAGGCCATGTTCATCATTGCCATCCGCGCCCAGCGGGATTCGTCGCGGTATGCTTCCTCGACTCTTCTCTGCGCTTCCGCGTAGGACTTGAAGTCCGCCAGGATGAAGTAGGTGTCCGCGCGGTCCGAGCTGTTGGTGTTCAGCAGGGAATCATAAATGTCGCGGAACAGCTCCGGATTGTTATGTGAAAACTCCCCGTTGATCAGCTGCATCAGCACGCGGCGGATGTCCTGATCGTTGTTGAAGTAATCGGTCGGATGATAGCCGCCCTCGTTTTCATAGCGGATAACCTCGTCTGCGGAGAGACCGAAGATGAACGCGTTCTCCTCGCCGACTTCCTCGACGATCTCTACGTTCGCGCCGTCCATCGTGCCGAGTGTCGGCGCGCCGTTCAGCATGAACTTCATGTTGCCCGTACCGGACGCTTCCTTGCTCGCGGTGGAAATCTGCTCGGATACATCCGCCGCCGCAAAGATCAGCTCGCCGTTCGATACACGGTAATCCTCAATAAATACAACCTTCAGCTTGCCGTTGATGGACTTGTCGTTATTGATCACGTCCGCCACGTTGTTGATCAGCTTGATGGTCAGCTTCGCGCGGTGATAGCCTGCGGCCGCCTTCGCGCCGAAGATAAATGTTCTCGGATAGAACGGCATCTCCGGATGATCTTTGATCTGATTGTACAGATACATCACATGAAGGATGTTCAGCAGCTGGCGCTTGTACTCATGCAGACGCTTTACCTGCACGTCGAAGATCGAACGCGGGTCTACGTCAATGCCATTGTGCTCTTTGATGTATTTTGCCAGACGCACCTTGTTCTGATACTTGATGTTCATGAACTCCTGCTGCGCCTTTTTATCGTCCACATAGACCTTCATCTTCGCGATCTGCGGCAGATCCGTGGTCCACTCATCGCCGATGTGATCCGTCACCCAGTCTGCGAGCAGCGGGTTCGCGTGAAGCAGGAAACGTCTCTGTGTGATACCGTTCGTCTTGTTGTTGAACTTCCACGGCATCATCTCATAGAAATCCTTCAGCTCCTGCTTTTCCAGGATCTCGGTATGCAGACGCGCCACGCCGTTGACAGAATAACCAGCCGCGATCGCCAGATGCGCCATCTTCACCTGTCCGTCATAGATGATTGCCATCTTGCGGATCTTCTCCTGGTTGCCCGGATATTTCGCCTGAATCTCATTCACAAAGCGGCGGTTGATCTCCTCGACAATCTGATAGATACGCGGAAGCAGTCTGGAGAACAGCTCGATCGGCCATTTTTCCAGCGCCTCTGCCATGATCGTATGGTTCGTATACGCGCAGGTCTTTGTGGTAACCTCCCACGCCTCTTCCCACTCCAGATGCTCCTCATCGAGCAGGATACGCATCAGCTCTGCTACCGCTACGGTCGGGTGCGTATCGTTCAGCTGGAAGGTCACCTTCTCGTAGAACTTGCGGATATCGCTGTGGTTCTTCTTATATTTCTCCACCGCGGTCTGCACACTTGCGGAAATAAAGAAATACTGCTGCTTTAAGCGCAGCTCCTTGCCCGCGTAGTGATTGTCGTTCGGGTAAAGCACATCTACGAGGTTCTTTGCCAGGTTCTCCTGCTCTACCGCCTTCTGATAATCGCCCTTATCAAAGGAATCCAGCTGGAAATCCGTAATCGCTTCCGCGTCCCAGACACGCAGGGTATCTACAAGATTGTTGTTGTAACCCAGCACCGGAATGTCATACGGTACCGCGCGGACAGACTGATATCCTTCCTGAATAAAATTATTTCTTCTGGTCTTCTCATCGTATTCCACGCGTACATAGCCGCCGAATTTGACGATCTTCGCGTACTCCGGACGGCGGAGCTCAAACGGGTTGCCGTCCTTCAGCCAGTTGTCCGGCACCTCTTTCTGGTAGCCGTCCTCGATCTTCTGCTTGAACATACCGTAGTGATAACGGATGCCGCAGCCGTATGCCATATAGCCGAGAGATGCCAGGGAATCCAGGAAGCACGCCGCCAGACGGCCGAGACCGCCGTTGCCCAGCGCCGCGTCCGGCTCCTGATCCTCGATCACGTTGAGGTCGAAGCCCATCTCGTCGAGCGCTTCCTTGACCTCCTTGTACGCAGTCAGGTTGATGAGGTTGTTGCCCAGCGCACGCCCCATCAGGAACTCCATCGACATATAGTAAACCATCTTCGGATCGTCGATCTCAAACTGCTTCTGGGAAGCCAGCCAGTTGTTAATGATCTCATCCTTCACCGCGTAGGATACCGCCTGGAACAGCTGCTGCTGCGTCGCTTCTTTCAGCGTCTTGCGGTAGAGCGTCCGGACATTGTCCTTCACGCGATCCTTGAAAACTTCTTTGTCAATTAATTTGTTCATAACAAAGTCCTCTCTTTTCCGTCTTTTGTTATCTTTTTTGTCTTTTTATGTCTTTTCCATAATTTATATGAAAATCGCAGTTTCAGCGATATTGTTTTAGATTTTCTCCACTCCCAGCGTTGCCGTCTCGCCGTTGATGCCCCATTCCTTACTGTAGCCGACCGCCGCGTCATAGACGGCTTCCACAGCCATGACCTCGGAGAGAATCTGCTGTTCAGCACCCTGCATGATGCCGGTCAGCTTCGCATTGCCGGTCAGCGATACGCGGATCCTGTCCATCACCTCAAAGCCGGCTTCCTTGCGCATCGTCTGGATCTTGCTGACGAGCTCGCGGACAAAGCCTTCCTCGATCAGCTCCGGTGTCAGCTTTGTGTCAAGTGCCACGGTGATCTCGCCGCCGCTCTCAGAGACAAAGCCTTCTGCCTGCGCCGTATCGATCAGCAGGTCTTCCTCACTCAGAAGCACCTCATTGCCGTCAATATCCAGCTTCAGGACACCGTTCGCTTTCAGCTCAGCCATCGCTTTGTTGCCGTCCAGCTCCGGCAGGATCTGGCGGATCTTCCCGAGCAGCTTGCCGTATTTCGGGCCGACCGTACGCATCTGCGGCTTAAACGTATAAGAGATAAACGCGCTGACGTCGTCGGTGAACTGCACCTGCTTCACATTCAGCTCGTCGCGGATGATGTCGATAAAATACTGTGGAAGCTTCGCATTGGACGATGCTATATACATCGCTGCCAGCGGCTGGCGGTTCTTTAAGTTCGCAGCGTTGCGGCAGGCACGTCCCATCACCACGACTTTCAGTACCTCATCCATATTTTTCTCAAGCTCCGGATTCATCTGCTCTTTGTCAGCCGTCGGGAAGAGGCACAGATGAATGCTCTCCGGAGCGGACGGATCGATCTTCACCACGATATTCCGGTAGATCTCCTCCGTCATGAACGGGATCATCGGCGCCGCCGCCTTGCAGGTATTGACAAGCGCCACATACAGTGTCATATATGCGTTGATCTTGTCCTGCTCCATGCCTTTCGCCCAGAAACGTTCACGGCTTCTGCGGACATACCAGTTGCTCATATCGTCCACAAACTCCTGCAGCGCGCGGCCCGCCTCCGGGATCCGGTATGCGCCGAGGTTCTCATCCACGGATTTTATCATGGTGTTCATCCGGGAGAGCAGCCATTTATCCATAACCGGGAGATTCTCATAATTCTCACTCAGATACATGGCGGCTTTTTCCGAAGCGTCTTTGTTCTCCTCACCCGCGATCGCGTATCCGCCGCTGAATTCATCCACATAATCCATCGGGTTGAAATCATCAATGTTCGCGTACAGCACATAGAATGCGTAGGTGTTCCACAGTGTGCCAAGGAACTTGCGCTGTCCTTCCGTCACGGCCTTGCCGTGGAAACGGTTCGGCAGCCACGGTGCACTGTTGATATAGAAATACCAGCGGATGGCATCCGCGCCGTACTGATCCAGCGCGTCAAACGGATCGACCGCGTTCCCTTTGGACTTGCTCATCTTCTGACCGTTCTCATCCTGCACATGGCCGAGGACGATCACGTTCTCAAACGGCGCCTTATTGAACAGCAGCGTCGAGATCGCCATCAGCGAGTAGAACCAGCCTCTCGTCTGATCTACCGCCTCCGAAATAAACTGCGCCGGGAAATGCGCCTCAAAATAGTCTTTATTCTCAAACGGATAGTGATACTGCGCAAACGGCATTGACCCGGAGTCAAACCAGCAGTCGATCACCTCCGGCACACGGCGCATCGTACCGCCGCACTTCGGACAGCGGATCTTCACCGCGTCAATATACGGGCGGTGCAGCTCAATATCATCTGGAATATCGCCGGATGCTCCCTGCGCATCCGAACCTTCCGCCATGCCGGCATCATCTTCATCTTCTTCCCATTCTCTCCACAGCCGGAACAGTTCCTCCTTGCTGCCGATCGAATGCATATGACCGCACTCACACTCCCAGATATTCAGCGGAGTGCCCCAGTAACGGTTCCTGGAAATGCCCCAGTCCTGCACATTCTCCAGCCAGTCGCCGAAACGCCCCTTGCCGATGCTCTCCGGGATCCAGTTCACCGTGTTGTTGTTGCGGATCAGATCATCGCGGACCACAGTCATCTTGATGAACCAGGACTCACGCGCGTAATAGATCAGCGGTGTATCGCAGCGCCAGCAGTGCGGGTAGCTGTGCTCGAACTTCGGCGCCGAGAAAAGCAGGCCGCGCTCATCCAGATCTTTGATCACATCCAGATTCACACCCGGTTCATTCTCCAGGTCTTTACGCAGGATGCAGGAATGTCCTGCCCATTTGGTCTCCTTCGTCATCATGCCGTTGTCGTCCACGAGCTGAAGGAACGGAAGGTCGTATTTTTGGCCTACCTTGTAGTCGTCCTCACCAAATGCCGGAGCGATATGAACCACGCCGGTACCATCGGACATCGTCACATAGTCGTCACAGACGACATAGTAGCCTTTTTTCTTCAATTCTACCGGGTAAAGCGCCTCATATTCGGTAAATTCGAGTTCTTTGCCCTCACAGCTGCCAAGCACCTCGTAATTTCCCTCTCCCAGCACGGTGTCGCACAGCGCCTGAGCGAGGATATAAATATATGTTTTTCCTTCTGCGTCTGCCGCAGCTTTATCTGTATACCGCACCGCCACGTAGGTCTCATGCGGGTTCACGCACAGCGCCACGTTCGACGGCAGTGTCCACGGGGTCGTCGTCCACGCCAGGATATACACCATATCGCCGACAGCTTCCGCTTCTTTCGCAATCGCGTCCGCGAAGCAGGTCTTTTCCGGATTTTTCACTTTAAAACGTGCGATCGCCGAGCGCCCTTTGACGTCCTTATATCCCTGCGCCACCTCGTGGCTGGAAAGCGGCGTCCCGCAGCGCGGGCAGTACGGCACGATCTTGTGCCCTTTATACAGGAGCCCTTTGTTCCAGATCTCCTTTAATGCCCACCACTCGGACTCAATGAAGTCGTCGTGATAGGTCACATACGGATCATCCATGTCCGCCCAGAAGCCGACCGTCTGTGAGAAATCCTCCCACATCCCCTTGTACTTCCAGACACTCTCTTTGCAGTGCTCGATGAACGGCTCCATGCCGTACTCCTCAATCTGCTCTTTTCCGTCCAGGCCGAGCGAGCGCTCCACCTCAAGCTCCACCGGCAGGCCGTGTGTATCCCACCCGGCTTTTCTCGGCACCATCTCGCCCTTCATTGTGTGATAGCGCGGAATCATATCCTTGATCACACGCGTCAGCACATGCCCAATGTGCGGCTTGCCATTCGCAGTAGGCGGTCCATCATAAAACGTATACGTCGGCTGCCCCTCACGGATCTTCATACTCTTCTTAAAAGTCCCGTTCTCTTTCCAGAACTCGCCGATCTTCTTCTCGGATTCCACATAATTCCGATTTGTCTCTACCTTATCATACAGCATGATCTGCTTCCTCCTCATCCTCAAACCATACCCGTGCATACCCGGCCGCACCCTGTATCTTTTTTCTGGCACATCCCCATGTATCGCTCCATTCAGAAATACCCCTGCTTCAAAAGCCGGCTCACCCAGCTCAGCGTCAGGGATGTCCGTACAGCAGGCACACTTGTTTATTATAGCCCACCCTTTACAGGCTTGTCAATTTATGAATCGTGAAAAATGTGCGATATTCATTGATTTTTTAGGCCAAATCGACTATACTGTTTTTCATATTTACATGACACTACTCAAAAACAACAGCAAACATAACCGCTCGGTACAGCAGGCCGAAGACTGTTCCGAACTGTTACCCCAAAAAAAGAAAGAGTGATACGAATGAGTGGTTTTTTCAACATGGACAATGCTCTCTGGCGAGGCCTCGGAAAGGTGGCGGACCTGATGATCTTAAATATCGTGTTCATCATCTGCTGCATCCCGATCTTTACCATCGGTGCTTCCCTGACCGCCCTCAATTACGTGACGCTGAAAATGCACGATGGGGAAGAGGGCTATATCGTCCGAAGCTTTTTCCGGTCTTTCCGGCAGAATTTCAAACAGGGAACCGGCCTTTGGGCGATCATGCTGTTCACCGGCCTGATCCTGGTGCTTGACATCATGATCTTAAGAAGTACCGAAGGAGCCTTTGCCAGCGTCCTGACCGTCATTATCATCATCGTCTGCATCATCTGGTTTATGGTATTCCTGTATCTCTTTGCGGTACTTTCCCGCTTTGACAATACAGTCAAAAACACGCTCCGGAATTCATTCATCATGGCGATCGCGGATTTTCCGAGGACGTTCCTGATGTTTCTGCTCTATGTGGCGGCAGTTATCGTCACCCTGTTCAACAGCACAACGCTGACCTGGGCTCTTCTGTTCTGGATCATGTTCGGATTTGCGACCATGTCCTACTGGTGTACCTCTTTTCTCGGCAAAATCTTCAATAAATATGCGCCGAAGGAAGGGGAGAGCAGCGACCCGGATCACTGGGATGTGGATGAGATCATGGGAGACGGCAAGACCTCGGATGAGGCTTCTGCCGATGATACAGCGAAGGCCGACAGCGCGGAAAACGCGGCAGCAGCTGTAAAGGAAATTGGCAGCGTGGCAGACACTGCTGCCGTAAATGAGATCGGCAGCGCGGAAGACAGTACCACTGCAGGATATGAGCTGCCGGATGCCGGCATCGATTCGGATACGAAAAATACAATAGAAGAATAGTGGTAACTATTCCGGACAATATCTCACACTTGCTGCGAGGTACATAGGAACAGTTATCATGAATCGAAACAAAGAATCCCGCTTCAGCAATTGCCGGAGCGGGATTCTTCTTTTTATGCGCACGGCCGCACAGGGAATATCTCTGGCTGGCGCCAGACGCGGCCGACGCGGGCGAGCAGAGGGAAAATCCCCCCTGCTCGATTACGGCCGCTAACCGTTTGTCATTCGGCTTCGATCGTGTACAGCGCGACCTCGTCAATCTCACGGTTTGTAGATACCAGCATATCTTTTCCATCTTTTACGTAATGATATACATTCGCGGAACCGCAGTCTCTGTCGATGTACTCCATCGCATAGCTTCCCTTTTCCGCATCGTAATAAAATGCCATCAGATCCCGCTGACCTTTCCTGTGGCCGGTCACAAACATCGGCTTCCCGCAGATCGTCCCGCCGAAGATGGAATGTAAGAACTCACATTTTTCCTCATATTCATACTCGAGCGCGAAAGCCCCATTCTTCTTTTTATAGAAGCGGACCGTATCCCCATGGAAAGGAGATAATGCCGCAAGCTCCTTTTCTCCGTCGCCGTCAAAGTCCAGAAGCAGCGCGTCGCTGGCAGGATCCGATATGAGCTGCTGAATCTCCCATGCTCCATCCGGCTGTGCCGGCGGCACAAAGCGGTAGACGCCGCTGTCGCTGGAGATCACCGCGGCCGGAATTCCCTGCTCCGTATCACGGTAATAGCCATGGTTTTTCAGCATATCATCTTTGATCACGGTCATCGGAAGGAGATGGTCATCATCAAAGCCGCTCAGATCCTCCGGCAGTACCGCCGCGTAGACCTTGCCCGGGAAACGCCAGTCATCCTTATACTCATAGTCGGATTTGATGGTGCAGGCGATCAGATAACGCACGCCGCCGCGCTCCAGAATATCGAATCGATGCACGCAGGGCAGATTAGCGAGCGTTTTGACTTCCCAGTTGCCCGTTCCATCCGGCGTTACCACTACAAGCTTCGCTTCCTTCGAATCGTTCGGGGAATAAAATTTATGGGTTGCCAGAAGCTGGCCGTCTGTCCCCGGCACCTGTACCATCGTCATCACCCCGCCCGGTTCTTCCCAGACGACCTCTTCCTGATTTCCTTCCGGATCGAAAAGCAGACATTTATCCACTTTTTCCGCCGCTACCAGGAAGTGTTCTTTTCCTTTATAAAACAGCGGTGCGATCGAATAGCACTTCGTAAGATTGGATATTACCTTTTTTTCTACTTTCATACTGTCTGGTCCTTCTCCTGTCTGTCTAATATTTCCGACATCATCTGATACGCTTTTGTCAGATCATCCTTCCACGCTTCGTTTCCTTTATACCAGAATTCCGTCACATATCTGCGGATGCCCATTTCCCAGGCTTTCGCAATGGCCGCCTCAAAATTCACATGTCCGGTACCATAAGGAACCTCGCGATAAACATCAGGCTTTGTTTCCTTTAAATGTAGTGAAGTAATATTGCCGCGCCCCAGCTCCAGATCCTCCAGCACATCCGTCTGATAGCGGACGGCCGCATTGGTCAGATTGCCGATATCCGGATACACCTTCAGGTAATTCGAACCGCACAGGACGACATACTTCATTGCCTTTTCCACAGTATTCATAAAATCGTTTTCCATCGTCTCAAGCCCGAGAATGACGCCGGCCCGCTCCGCGATCTGCACCCCTTTTTTCAGATTTTGCAAAAAGCGGTGCTTTGTTGCGAGGGTCGATGGCTCATAATACACATCATAGCCTGGAATCATCACCACCCGGATGCCAAGATCCTCCGCCAGCTCTACTGATTTTTCGAGAATCTCCATTCCTCTCGCGCAAAGCGCGGCGTCCTCGCTGCCCAGCGCATATTTGGTCAGGGCACTGACGCACATCGTACGAATGGGAAGCTCTGTCTCATACATTGTGCGGATCATTTCGAGCCGTTCTGCTTTCGGCATATAGATCCGCTCAATCTTATCTTCCGTCGCATCAATGCTCAGTTCCACGTAATCAAATCCCGCGTCCTTCGCCGCAAGCAGTTTTTCCTTCCAGGAAAGAGCCGATGGCATAGCCTTTTCATACAATCCCAGAGAATACGCTTTCATGTTATGCCTCCCACATTCATCCTTTTGCACAAACGCATGGCCGCAAAGCAGTCAGTCCGTATGCGTTTGTACACATTCACAGTTCATTTACAGGCACGAACGGAACGGAATGTTCTGCGGAGCTTCAAAGCAGTCCTCGAATCCTCTTCTGTGATGGTAGTACATCTTGTCCTTATCCTGCGGATAGACATATTTGCCTCCCACCTGCCAGAAGAACGGATGGAACTTATACTCATTGCGGTCTTTCTTGAAATCATACAGCAGACGGATCTCTTCGCAGTCTGCCTGGAAATTGGTCCATACATCCCAGTGAATCGGGATCACGACCTTGCACTGCAGGTTTTCTGCCATACGAAGCACGTCAACGGAAGTCATCTTGTCCTGCATGCCGATCGGGTTCTCACCAAAGGAGCCAAACGCCACGTCAATATCATAGTCTTTTCCATGCTTTGCAAAATAAATGGAAAAGTGTGAATCACCGGAATGATAAATATTTCCGCCCGGCGTTTTGATCAGATAATTGACCGCCTTGTCGTCCATGTCAGTCGGGCATTTTCCGGTCAGCTCCTCGCGGTCCGGACCTGTGGAATCCGTGGTGACAATGCAGGTGCGGTCGAAGGAATCCAGCGCTACGATCTCCAGGTCTTTGATCTTGATCGTATCTCCCGGCTTCACGGTCACGCAGCGGTCTGCCGGAACGCCCCATTTGATCCAGGTCTCTACCGACTTCTTCGGACCGATGAACGGCACCGGAATCTCGTTTCCGTTTTCATCTGTCGTGGTCATACCGCTCTGGATCACGTGCGCAGCCCACTCTGCGGACATATGATCCTGATGATAATGCGTCGCCAGGACCGCATCCACCTGCTTAAAAGCGAACGGATCAATCACAAACGGCACGTTGCGCAGATTCGGCTGCATCGCGCGTCCGCCGCACATATTGGCCATCTGATGGCCCACTTTCATTTTGCCGTCTCCGTGTGTACGCTTGCCATTCCCGCACCAGAGATCGATCGTGACATTTGCTCCTCCCGGAGTTTTGAACCAGATACCCGTGCATCCAAGCCACCACATTGCCACGTTGCCCGGCTGTACCACTTCATTTTCAATATCTTCTACCAGCCAGGTTCCCCATTCCGGGAAGGTAGACATAATCCAGCTTTCTCTGGTCATTTCCTCTATCTTGCTCATAACAGATTCTCCTCTTCGTAGTTTATATCAGATTCGTTATCATTCAGACCCTTGTATCCCAGCGTCCACAGAACACCTGCTCCTCATAATGTCCGAGGAATTCTTCTTCCCCCGCGACCTTCCTGAGCACGGAAGCAATCACATGTTCCGTCGGCGCGTAAGCATTAATAAAGGTTTTTGCCATTGGTATGTCGATCAGATGGTTCGTATAATTCAGACCGATGAATACCGTCGGAACCTCCTGCACATACCACGGGATTTCCGTAGAGTGCTTTACAGACCATTCCAGGCGCACATTGTTCGCCTGCGCATAACCGCTGACGTTGATAAAGGTAAATACCACGTCATATTTGCTTTTGAATTCTTCCACGCTGCCGATCAGCACGGATTTTAAAAGCGTATCCTTACCGGTTCCGTTTTTCAGTGCCAGGTCATAGTAACTCTCATGCATGGTCACATCATATCCATAGCTTTCCATCTCACGCCGGATGACCTCTTTGACCGGATCCTCTTTATTGCCGCGGAAAATCGGCGGATTGCTTATCACGATCACATACGCGCGCTTATGCGTCGACGGTTTGATCGGAAGCTGATGCTTTACATCTTTTACAAGCGTAATGCTCTTTCTTGCGGCTTCTTTCGCAATTTCAACGTGTGCGGGGCAGCCGACCACGTTCAGCCCTTCCTTCGGCGGAGTGATCGTCCCTTCCGCCTGTTTGCGCGGCAGGCCAAGCTTTGCCTTTAAGCCAAGGATCCGCGTAACCGCCTCATCCAGACGCTCTTCTGTCAGGATGCCGTTCCGATATCCGTCCATCATGTATCCGAAGTCTTCGTCAATGTCATTGAAGAACAAAAACATATCGCAGCCTGCCGCGATCGCGGACGGTACCTGAAGTCTTCTGGGCATCGCGCAGGTCATACCCGCCATGTGCGACGCGTCTGTCACGAGCAGGCCGTTGAACCCGAGCTCGCCGCGCAGAAGATTCTTAAGCAGCGTGGGCGAAAGCGTTGCCGGCAGGATCTCACTGTCCGTAATGTCCGGATTGTATTTTCTCTCGTAGGCAGGCATGGCAATATGCCCGACCATGAAGGCTTCCACCTCGCCTTCCTCAATGAGAGACCGATATACTCTTCCAAAGCTGTTGTCCCACTCTTCACAGCTTAAATTGTTGGTGCCCATCACCAGGTGCTGATCCAGCTCTTCCACGCCGTCTCCGGGGAAATGCTTCGCCGCTACCGCAAGCTTTGACTTTCTGATTCCTCGTATGAACGCCAGAGAATTGTCGATGACCGTATCCGTATCAGAGCTGTAAGCCCTGGTATTGATCACCGTATTGCGCCAGTTGAATTTGATGTCGCAGATCGGGGAAAAATTCCAGTTTACGCCCAGTGCGGAAGCCTCGACTCCGCTGACATAGCCTGTATTCTCTGCTGTTTCCGTATCAGATGTGGCCCCGCAGGCAGCCGCGCTCGCGACATAAGTGCCGTTCGAACAAGCTCCGTTGCCGCCGCTTTCACAGTTGCAGGCGATCAGAAGGGGAATCCTGGCACATTCCTGATAATGTTTATTCTGCTCATAAATCGCCTCTGCGCTCTCATTCTCATACCGGCAGCCTCCGATATGGTAGTCCTGGATCAGCTTTCTGGCTTCCTCGCGATCCTTTTTCCGATCCAGCATGATAAACAGCTGGCCGATCTTCTCTTCAAGGCTCATTGATTTCAGCGTATCCTGCACCCAGGATATATCTTCATCGCTTAAATAAAATGGCCGCTCCTTCAGATTTACCATTTCGCACCTCCCTGTTTATATGTTTTTTATCCCTTGTATCATTTAAATACCCCGTAGAGGATCCGCGGGGTATCTTAATATGCGCAGAGCCGGGCAAGGTGTATTGCGGCTAAAGCCGCGCCCGGGTCTCCGCTCCGCTTCGGTCGGCGCTAAACGGATGTCCACTGGACATCCAGCGCCGCGCAGGCGAGCAGGGGCCGTCAGGCCGCCTCCTGCTCGATTTTAATCATAAGCACCAATAACAGATATCAGCCCTTCACAGCGCCGGAAACCATACCTTCCTGGAAATAACGCTGGAATACACAGTAGATCACAAAGATCGGGATGACAGAGATCACGGAAGCCGCCATGATCTGTCCGTACTCGGAGGTATACTGTGAGGTCAGGCTTCGCAGTCCAAGCTGAATCGTGTACAGCTTCGAATCACTTAAGTAGATCAGCGGCGCCAGGAAATCATTCCAGGTCGAGGTGATCGTCAGGATCGCCAGCGTAAGCATGGAAGACTTGGACAGCGGCAGCATGATCCTGTAGTAAATTCCAAATTCACCCAGACCATCGATCCGCGCAGCTTCCAGCAGTTCGTTCGGTATCCCGTCAAAGAACTGTTTCATCAGGAACACGCCCATCGGTGTAAACGCCTGGATCAGGATCAGCGCCAGATGCGTATTGGTAAGTCCCATGTTGCGAATGATCGTAAACTGCGGGATCATTACCACCTGATAGGGAACCATCATCGTCGCCAGATAAAGGAGGAACAGCGTCTCCCTCTCCGGGAAGTTGATCTTGCTGAACGCGTATGCCGCCAGCGTACTTGTAATCAGCTGAAGGACCGTGATGATCGCTGTCAGCTTGACCGTGTTGAAGAACAGGAGGGGATAATCCAGCTTTTCAAACACAGTTGTGTAGTTTTCCCAGTGGAACGTTTCCGGTATCCACTTAATCGGGAATGTGAAAATTTCCGCGTTCGTCTTTACAGATGCCGAAAGCATCCAGATAAACGGAACGAGCATTGAAATTGTAAGAAGAAGGACCACTGCATATTTAAGAATCGTAAAGGCAATCGTCCTGGCAGATTTTTGTTTTACCATAATTCCATTCCTCCTAAGCTTCCAGCTTCTTGTTGTGATAATACTGATACAACGTAACAATAAGAATCATCAGGAACAGAACCATGGCCTCCGCCGAAGCGTAGCCGAACTTAAAGTTGGTAAACGCATCTTCATAGATCTTCAGCACCAGCACACTTGTAGCCCGTCCGGGGCCGCCTCCTGTCATTACATAGACCGGAGTAAATACCTGGAAGGAATTGATAATACACATGATCGTCGCATAGAAAGTCACCGGACGCAGCTGCGGGATCGTCACATAGATCAGCTTCTGTCTCGCATTCGCGCCGTCCATCGTGGCCGCCTCATACAGGCTGGTCGGAATGCCCTTCAGGCCTGCCAGATAGGTGATCATATAGTAGCCGATGCCTTTCCAGATGATCATGATCATAACCGCTCCGAGAGCCGTGTTTTTATTGCTCAGCCAGATCGGCAGATCCGTAAAACCAAGCGCGGTAAGCATTGCGTTGATCGGACCTTTTTCCGCATAGAGGAATCTCCAGACAACTACTACCGCGATAATTGACGCGATATGCGGGAAAAGCATGATCGCGCGGTAGACCGCTGATCCCTTTACACCGCTGTTCATCAGTACGGAAACCAGCAGGGCTAAAATAATGACAAACGGAACCGTTCCGATTGTATAAATCAACGTATTCCTCAACGCAATGATGAAACTGGAATCGTTGAAGAGCTTTGCGTAATTGCTCAGGCCTACAAACGACATTTTGGTATTGCCGTCATAATTCGTAAAACTGTAAGCCAGAGCCATAACAACCGGCACAAGTGTAAATATTACAAACCCTATAAAGTTGGGTGCGAGAAACAGATACGCGTGAAGCCGGTTTCTCCTTGTGATCGCATGATCTCTTTTTGTTTTATTATTTGTTTTACTCATCACGTACTCCGCTTTTCTTCACAGATTAAATGAAAACGAACCCGCAGATGCGTCGTTTTCAGACTATTACTATCCGGGCAGATGCCCCATTCAGAACATCTGCCCCCTAAAATCATCAGATCACATGCTTCAGATCAGTCTCCGGCTTATTCCCCCTTGACCGCTGCAAAGGACTTCCGCAGTGATCTTATTTATTGCTGCTTCGAAGAGATTTACTCATTTTCAATGATCTCTTCCCTCTGGTCAATGATGCTTTCAATAAATGCAGCCGCATCCTCATTTCCTGTCAGGACAAGTTCGAGCTCTGTCTGGCCTGCGGAAATGATCTGGCTGAAGGTAGTGGTCGGCTCGCCGAAGCCATGAGTCGTGTTGTTTGTCAGAGCCTCGATCGACTGATCGTCAAGATCAACATTCGCAAGATAGGACTCCAGAACTGCATCATTCATGTAGCCCGGCACAAGGTTCGTAGTTGCCAGAATGGATGCGCCTTCTTCGCCACAGACGAAGGTCAGGAAACGATATGCTTCATCTACGTGCTCTGACGCGGAGCTGATGCACAGCGGAGTGGAAGTAACGAAGTTGGTCTGCTCGGTACCCTCAAAGTACGGCTGGTTCGCTACGCCCCATTCAAAGTCAACGGAATCTGCATTCTGTGTCAGGTTCTGTACATACCAGGAGCCGTTCCACATCATTGCCCATTCTCCGTTGTAGAAGTAGGTCTGATCCTTGCTGAGGGACTGTGCGCTTGAATAGCTTTCCATCGCGCCGTAATCTACCAGATCAAGGATCCAGTCGATGCACTTCTCTGTGCTCGAGAAATCTGTCGTGGAAATATCAAAGCCATCTTCTCCCTCTGTCAGGAACGGGAAGATAAAGCCGAGCTTCGGGTTGAATGAGAAACCATAGATGCTGTCGTCATCCGTATTGTCAACGATCTGCTTTGCAAGGTCAGAGATCTCTTCCCATGTCATATCGTTTGTCGGATACTCTACGCCGGCTGCGTCAAAAATGTCCTTGTTGTAGAACAGAAGCCAGTCATTGGTCCGGAACGGAAGCGCATAAACACCGCCGTCAAAGGTCATCTGCTGCTCCAGAACGGTTCCGTAATTCGTAAGATCATAGCCATCCGCTTCAAACAGGTCGCTCAGATTCAGGCAATAGCCTCTTGAATAGAGTCCCGGAAGGGAAGTGTTGGACTTCGCGAAGAAAAGGTCAATGTCATCGCCGCCGGCCAGCATGGTCGTCAGCTTTGTCTCATAATCAGATGCAGACGCGTTGACGATCTCAATCTGAATGTCCGGATTCGCCTCCTCGAAAGCCTCAATGATGGGATCATAGGTGGTCGGCCCGTCGATATCATAATCCCATACAGCGAGTCGCAATGTAACGACCTCATCTGCGCTTGCAACCGGTGCGAAAGCAGTCGTTGCAACCAGGAGCGCCGCTGCAGAAGCAGCCACCAGGTTCTTCTTGGTAATTCGTTTCATTTTTGTTTCCTCCTTTTTTTGTTGTTTATTGCTCAATTATGCCGATATCTGTCAGCATAAATGTCAACCGTGATTTATGATTTATACATCCGGATGCCGCACTGCCGAAGCCGGGGCAAGCAGCTCCTGAAGCTTCTGAAAAGGTATGGACTCATATAAAAGTCTGCGTGCGGCGTTTGCCGATTGATAGATCCGTCCGGTATCTGGATCCGGGATAAACCGTTTCCGCTCCCGGAACAGTTCCGAGGCCTGCACGACCTCTTCGCAGGAATCATACAGCCCCAGGGCCAATATCGCCTGGATCCATGCGCCTGCCGCCGTCGTCTCCTCTACTTCCAGAAGTCTGACGGAAGCGCCAGTCATATCCGCCATCATCTGGCCAAAAAGGGCTGATTTCGCGAGTCCTCCCGCCAGCGTGATCGTCTCACCCGCGTCTGCCGGATCCCCCAGCTGCCGGAGTACGCCGATGCATTCCGCCACTTCAGCCGCGATTCCTTCCAGAACCGCTCTTGCAAACTGTGCCTTCGAAGTCTCCGTACTGAAATTGCAGAATACACCTCTCGCCGAAAGATCCCAGTCCGGACATCCTTTTCCTGCCAGCAAAGGAAGCGCCAGTACACCGCCGCATCCCGGTGCGACCGACTCGATCGCGCGGTTCATATCTTCAGTCGTCTTATCTTCAAAAAAGTTCTGACGGAACCAGTTGTAGGTCAGCCCTGACGAAAACGTACTGGCTTCCGCCACCCATTGTCCCGGAAGCGCGGCTGCGTTCAGATTGACGCGCTGCTTCCGGTCTTTCTCCGGAGATCCCATCGCCATGCAGGCATAGGCGCCGGTACCGACCGTAACGCCGATCTGCCCGTCCGCCGTAATCCCCTGGCCAAGCACAGAACACTGCTGATCGCCGCCCGCGCTGACCACCGGCACCCCTTCCGGAATCCCCGTCAGCCCGGAGAAGCCGCCTGTGACTTTTCCGACCACATCTCCGGGGTGTGCCAGCCGGCAAAACTTCTCTTTTTCTATGGAAAAAAGCTCCAGCAGCCTGTCAGACCAGTTCCCCGAAGCGACATCCAGAAGACCGCTTCTGCTCGCCAGGGACGTATCCGTGACCGGCTCTCCTGTGATCAGCAGGACAAGGTAATCATGAATTCCAACCAGCTTCCATGCCTGATCGTATGTATGCGGAGCGATGTTCCGCATCAGAACCATCTTCGGCGCCGACAGAGTCGGCGTCAGCTTTGTCCCGGTGATCGAATAAATTTCCTCTCCATGGAGCCGGTTCATCTCATCGCAGTAAGCGGCCGACCGTTTGTCGTGCCACATGATAAAATTCCCAAGCGGTTCCCCGTTCTCCGCCAGAGCCGCCACGGAGGAACGCTGTGACGTAAGAGAAAGTGCTCTGATCGCGCAGCGGCTTTCTTTCGCCCACCCCGCAGCTTTCTTACAGACTTCGTATAACGCATTCGAAAAAATCTTCGGTTCCATCTCGCAGGAACCATCCGCCTCCTGCGCCATGAAATATTCGGTTCTGGCAGAAAAAAGAGTCCGTCCTCTTTCATCCATCAGAATTGCCCGCATACTTGAGGACCCTGTATCAATTATCAGCACACACATATTCAGCCTCCACCAGATACCTAATCTACCAGGTACACCTCTGTTCCTTTTTCTCTGAACGCTTCTACCAGCTCCGCCGGAGCCTCGCGGTCTGTAATAATATTTCCGATCACCTGCGGCGGGCACGACACAAAGCTGCTTCTTTTGCCCAGCTTAGAGCTGTCCGCCAATACATACACCTCTTCATTTGTCCTTTCAAACATCATCTGGTTTAACCGCACTTCATTCAAAGCTTCGGTTGTCATCCCTCTCTCCGGACACAGGCCGCCGCATCCGATAAAGCATTTTCTGGCCGTCACCTGCGTGAGATTGTTGATGGTAAAATCACCTACCATGGAACCTTTTGCGTATCTGAGCTCTCCTCCAAGCAGTACAACAGTAGCCGTCTGAGGAATCTCTTCATTAATGATATTTCCATTATTCGTAATAATTTTTACGTTTCTGCCGGTAATGTACTTCACCATCGCCAGAGCGGTGGAACTGGTATTGATAAAAATACTGTCTCCGTCTTTTACCAGGCCGGCCGCAAATTTCGCGATCCTTTCCAGGCGAAACTGTTTTAAACTCTCCGGATTCTCTGTTTTCAGGCCGTCGGCGCTGCTCCGGGCGCCGCCATAAAACCGTTCCAGCAGCTTATGGTCTTCCAAATACTGCAGATCGCGGCGAATCGTCAGAAGAGACACCGAAAACTGTTCCGATAATTCCTGCACTGACACATCACCGTTTTGGCGGACGCAATCCAGTATCTTTTCTCTTCGATTATTTACAATTGAACGGCTTGTCTTCATAGTTGTCTTTCCCGCATAAGCAATCTGCATTTCTTTTTTGTTTTATACATTAGATTTTATGGGAATAATGCTAAACCCGCAACAGGTTTTATGATTGTTTTATCTCCTATATGTTCGTTTTGGGATTTTATTCGTAATTTTGTCAGAATTTTATAAAATTCCCCGCTGCATTTTGCTGTTATTTTTTGTATTTTTGTTTGTTTTGACCGCATCAATCTTATGTTTATGAACGTTATGAACGCTTTTATGGATATATATGTGTATTTTTCATAAATTCAGCCCGGGAAAACGTTCAGGTGCTGGTTATTTTTGAATATTTTGGGGGATTTTTAGATAGTATTTCAGATATGAACGAGATTTCCGGTAAAGCAGAAAAAGGGTTCTTACCTTCAGGAACCCTGAAGATAAGAACCCTTCGTTTCAAAAAGGTTTCAAAAAGCTGCTGTTCTGTCAGCTCCAGATTGATGAATATACGGTCGCGATCTTTGTGATCTGAGAAGTCGTCAGCTTGTTGAGCGCCGCCTCAATCGCCGCGTAGGTCTGCGGTCTGGAAGCCTTCAGAGATGCCGCATCCAGCGTGTACTCCTTAAAGGACTCCGCAAAGTATTCGGAAGCATTCTGCAGTACATAAGAAGCATTGTACTTCGTATACAGGCTCTTCTCAGCCTCGTAAACCGCATTGAATGAAGAGGATGTATCTACATTGCCCGCCACAAACGCTACAAAATGTCCCAGCTCATGGTATACAGTCTCATCTGCGGTCTTCAGTGTGATCGACTGGGTAGCTGCGTCAAACAATCCGGAATAAGATACTCCCGAGTTGAGTGTAAACTTGAATCCCAGTGTGTTCCATGCACTGACAACTCTGCTGTCCACCTTCGGTGCAAGTGCTTCAATCGTAGCCGCAACATTCGTCGAAGCGGTCGTTGCTGATGCCGTTGAAGCCGCAGATGTTGTTGATGCCGCCGACGCGGTCGATGCGGATGAGGAAGCCGATGCCGTCGAAGCAGCTGTCGTCGCCGTGGTGGTCGTCACAGTCTTGGTCGTCGTCGTCTTCTTTGTAGTCGTCTGCTTGCATACCTTTGAATTCTTGGTATATTTCTTGGTAGTCTGTGTCTGTACAGCCGTCTTGGTCGTTGTCTTTACTGTCGTGACGGAAGAAGCCGTCTTAGAGGTAGATGTCGATGTCTTGGTCGTCGTCTTTGTCGTTGCTTTACCCTTCGAAGTATACGTCTTCTTCGCTTTGGAGCTCAGCTTCACTTTCTTCGTCGACTTGGTCGTCTGGGTAGTCGTGGACGTCTTCACATCTGCAAGCGGTGTCGTCTCTTCCTCAACTGTAATAATTTCCTCCGTATCCACAAACTGTACCAGCTCCGGTACGGATGTCGCCTGATAATTCGCGGCCCATACACCGCCAACCGCAATCGCGGCCGCAAGTACAATCCCTGTCACTTTGACCGAAGTCTTCTGCAATAAATCCTTTAACTGCTCTCGTTTCATACGTATTCCCTCCTCTGATACTTATTTCCCTTAATTTTACCCCTTTGAAAACTATTGCTGCAAATTGCTCAATTCTGCCATAATGATCTTGCAGAGCCATTTCTTCGCTTCCGCCGTACAGGCGCCCCGGTATCAGCCGGAATCTTTCTTCTGCACCCTTAAGCAAATAAAAACCGCTCGATTATTTTCATAATCAGCGGCTGCCAAAAACATTTCGATCTGGTTCAATCCTTCTGTCGATATCCTTGATGTCTCACCAATCATACGACAAATACAGGCGATACGGATATCGCAAATAAAAACATTCTGCACATGTCGTTTGAAATGTGGCAACCGGCTGTCATAGTCTTTCGACCTTAGACCCTTGGCTTTGCGTCCCCGTCTTTCGGCGGGTTTGCCTTTAAATCAGAATCAGCTTTTTTGTTGTCTTTACACTACTCCTTTTCAAGATGTTTGTCAACACCTTTTTCCCAGAATTTACTATTTTTTTCTGATCCGCCCGGTCATTTTCCCTGATCCGGGTCTGTTTCTTTCAATTTTTCTCTTTCCTTTTTTTCTTAATCTGGTATACTGTCTGTATGGATTTGAAGGCATTGAACAGTTATCAGGATTTGACAAGGAGATTTTGATACCATGAAATGGAAGCGTCTTGTAGCTGTACTGCTCTCCTGCTGCCTGCTTTGTTCCGGCTGCGGGCAGGGCGGCTCATCGCAGGAAGCCTCCCCGGATACTTTATCGTACGAAGAGGGCAGGGTTACGGTACTTGAGCCCGTGTTTGAGACCGCGGACGTGAGCAATAATCTTCTGGATGTGGATCTGTCCCATGTGGATCAGGGGTATTTTACCTGTCTGCTGAAGGAGGACGGAGCGAAGGTGAATATCCAGATCACCGGCCCGGACGGCGTGACCTACAAGTATTTCATTGAGACAGCAGACGAAGTCACTGCGTTTCCGCTCACAGCAGGCGACGGTTCCTATGTGATCATGGGCTATGAAAATATCGGCGGCGACCAGTATACCGCTTCCTTTTCCAGGATAAAGGAAGTTACGCTTGACAGTGAGTTTCTTCCGTTCCTTTATCCCAATCAATATGTAAATTTCACGGAGGACAGCGATGCGGTCGCACTGGCCGCCGAGCTCTCCGAAGGCGCCGGGACAGACCTGGAGGCGCTCAATGCCATTTACGACTATGTCATCAGCCATATCGTCTATGACGATGAAAAAGCAGCGACGGTGGAGAACGGATATCTCCCGGATATCGATGAGACGCTCGCCACCGGAAAAGGCATCTGTTTTGACTATGCCTCGCTGACTGCCGCCATGCTGCGCGCGCTGTCCATCCCCGCCAGACTGGAGATCGGCTATGTCAACGACGTAAAGCATGCCTGGGTGGACGTCTACATCGAATCGCGGGGATGGGTGGAAAACGCGGTTCAGTTCAGCGGCGACGAATGGTCTTTGCTCGATCCGACGCTGGCCTCCTCCAACAGTGACGAGGATGCCGTACGCGAATATATGAATGACAGTGATAATTATACCGTGTTATATGTACGATGATCCGTTTTACAGGAGGAATACTATGCGGCAGGTTTTGAATGACAGTGAGCTTTCCTTTCTGTCCGGGCAGATGGCGATGATCCTGCATTCCGGCATCTCAGTTCTGGAAGGGTTTACTATATTAAAGGAAGATTCTCCCGCCGGAGAAGGACAGGAAATCCTCGGTGAGGTCTGTGATTCACTGGAGCAGACCGGCGATCTCACAGAAGCCCTGAAAAGTACCGGATGCTTTCCGGACTATTTTGTAAAAATGACGGAGATCGGCGACCGCTCCGGTGAACTGGAGGATGTCATGCGATCGCTTTCTTCCTATTATGAACGCCAGCACACTCTGGTCGGCAGCATCCGCGATGCGCTCACATGGCCGCTCATTCTGCTGGCCATGCTGTTTGCCGTGCTGGCCGTTTTGATGACACAGGTGATGCCTGTCTTTGAGGAAGTATTTGAACAGCTCGGTATGGAAGTCTCCGGTGTAACTTCAGTCGTCTTCCGCATGGGCAGTTTTATGCAGAGGGCCTCCGCTTTCATCCTGATCGTGTTTGTCGCCTTTGTGATACTGGTGCTCGTCTCTCTGAAAACGCCCCGGCTGCGTGTATCGCTTCTTAGCATCCTCAATCATCTGCCGTTCATGCGGGAAGTCAGCGATCTGCTGACCTGCTCCCGTTTTTCGCATACACTTTCCCTTGCTCTTCACAGCGGGCTGGATATGGGGGAAGGCCTTAATCTGGCTGCCGGGCTCGTGGAAGATCCGGCTGCCCGCGAGAAGCTGGAAAAAGCCTCCCGCGCCATGGATGAAGGCATTGATTTTGGTGAAGCGCTGCGTGAATCCGGTGTTTTTTCAGGGCTGAACGCCCGTATGGCTTCCATCGGTTTCCGCACAGGCTCCGCAGAGACTGCTCTGGAAGAGATCTCACTGCGATGTCAGGATGAAGCGGACGCTCGCCTCCAGTCTGCCGTCGGCGCACTGGAGCCGGCGATCACGGCTGTTCTTTCCATCCTGACCGGACTGATCCTGGTATCTGTCATGCTGCCGCTGCTCGGCGTCATGACAAGCATTGGATAAAGTGAAGGTGATTTTTTTATGAACCGATTTGCCCGGGAGAAAAAAAGGCATTCCCTGCTGCGCCAGATCGTAAGTACGGCCGTGATCTTCTGCTGTGCGGCTTTCCTTCTGCTTTACGGTGCGGGTGCGGTCAGCGAAAGTGCGAACACGGAGCAGGCAGAAAGCCTGCAGACAGCCCTTACGCGCAGCGCGGTACAATGCTATGCGACGGAGGGCGCCTGGCCCGAAAGTCTGGAATACCTGTGCGAACATTACGGAATCAGCTGGGATTCGAGCAAATACGTCGTGGACTATGAGATACTGGGATCGAATCTGATGCCCACCATCACGGTGATCCCGCTGTCCTGAATTCTTTTTTCATTTTGAGAAGATAACTGTGAAGGTACCGGGCAGCTATTGAGGGCAACACTTCACACTTGCTGCGGAGCACTGAACAGCTGCGAAAGGAGGCAGGCTCTATGTACCGCAAAAAACAACACAATACGGATTTCCTGTTCTCTTTCCTGCTTCTGATCACGTTTGCCATGTTTGCGCTGGTGCTGGCCGGGACCGGCGCGCTCGTCTACCGCAACAGCATCGAAAGCCTGAACGAGAATTATACCTCCCGTACCGCCATCTCCTACGTTGCGGAAAAAGTGCGGCAATCCAACGCGGAGGATCTGATTTCTCTTTCTTCTGTGGAAGGGATTCCGGCACTTAAGCTTTCCTCCGACGAGGACGCGGAAACAGCCACCTGCACCTATATTTATTTTTATGACGGTTCTCTGTGTGAACTGTTCGTGCGGTCCGAAGCCACTCCTGAAGCGGCTATGGGAACCGCACTGGTCGAACTCTCCGATTTCACTATGGAATGGGACGGCACTCTGCTTCGTGTGACCGCCGTCAGTCCGGACGGCGAGGAAATGTCCATGCTGATTCATCTGTAACTGTTCCAGCTCATACAGATCCCGCAGCAGGTACGACTATTGTCCTGCATAGCTGCAGCTGTTCAGTACCTTCACAGTGAAGGGACACAGACTCTTTGGGATACCAGACCGCAAAGGAGGTGCGATACGCGCTTGAGAAAACAGGCCGCGGGAAAATCCCGCACGTTTTTTATAGAATTTCTGATCGTACTGTTTTTCTTTCTGATCATCGGCACGGTCTGCCTGCGGGTATTTGTCGCCGCCCATAAGGTCACACGCGACGCGGACGCACTCGCGCACGCGCAGTCAACAGCTGCCTCCATCGCGGAAGTACTCTCGGCCGGCGAAGAGGTTGAAGACTATTTTCCTGAGATGATCCTGCTTGCAGATGCAGGTACCGATGCTGCTGCCGCGGACGGATCAGCCAGTACCGCCGTGACAACTGACGCAGACTCAGCCGTGGGCGCTTCCGATGGACTGTCGCAGCGGTATCAGATGACCTGGAACAGTGATTTTTCCGCCTGTTCCTCCGGCAGCGATTCCGTTTACTATACTCTTACGCTGCAGCTGGACACTGCGGATCATATGCAGACTGCCGCCATGACCTTTACGGACGTTTCCGGCGAAACGCTTTATGAGCTCACGGTGACTTATCATCTGGCCCTGACAGGAGAGGAGGCGCTTTCATGAAAAAGACTGCCGGCATCTCTCTGATGCTTCTGATCTTCCTCTCCCTCTGCCTGATCACCTTCTCGCTGCTATCTCTTTCCGGCGCGACCGCCGACGCGAAGCTCGCGCAGAATTCAGCGGAAAGGACCACCGAATACTATGCGGCCGTTACGGAAGCCAACGAGATATTGAATGAGATTGACACGCAGCTTGCCGCCGCCTGGCGGGAAGTGCAGACAGGATCTGACAATGAGGACGCGGACAGGAACGCTGCCGCTGCCATAGGGGCATACGCAGATGCCTGTTCTAAGATTGCAGCATCGGACGAGGCCCTCACCTGGACTGCAAAAAGCAAAGAGGAGCTGTCTTCGGAGGGAGCGGATTCCACCGTCATCGGTACACTGCAGTATGAGGTATCTGTGAAGGAGGAACAGCTGCTTTTCGTCGAGCTTTCCGTGCTCTGGCCGGAATCCGGTTCCGACACGTTTTATCAGATTATCAGCTGGCAGATCGTCTCCACCGTGGACTGGTCCGCCGATACCAGTCAGAATCTTTATCGTACCGGCACCGCCGGCTAAACCATCGGCACCTTTGAGCACCATACCATTATTATGGGGGATTTTTTCAATGAGTCTTGATATTACCTCTTTCTTAAAATCAGCTGTAGACGCTGAAGCTTCCGATATCTTTTTTGTCGCCGGTCTTCCCGCTACATATAAAGTAAACGGCACGCTTCAGCATATCGGGGACCGCCTGATGCCCTCTGATACGGAAGCGCTGATTCAGGAAATTTACAAAATGGCAGGGAACCGCCCGATCGACCATTTTCTGGCTGCGGGCGACGACGATTTTTCCTTCGCTGTGCCGGGACTCTCCCGTTTCCGCGTCAGCACCTACAAACAGCGCGGTTCGCTTGCCGCGGTCATTCGTGTGATCGCCTTTGACCTTCCGGATCCGGAAACGCTTGGCATTCCGCCCGTTGTACTTTCCCTCTCCAATACGACAAAAGGGCTCATCCTCGTCACCGGCCCGGCCGGCAACGGAAAGTCCACGACCCTTGCCTGTCTGGTCGACCGCATCAATTCCTCCCGCGCGGATCACATTATCACGCTCGAGGATCCGATCGAATTCCTGCACCGGCATAAAAAAAGCATCGTCAGCCAGCGTGAAATTTCCACGGATACGAACAATTATCTGACTGCGCTGCGCGCTTCCCTGCGGCAGAGTCCGGATGTCATTCTGCTCGGTGAAATGCGCGACTATGAGACGATCCAGACCGCCATGACCGCAGCGGAGACCGGACATCTTGTCCTTTCCAGCCTGCATACGATCGGTGCGGCCAACACGATCAGCCGTATCATCGATGTATTCGAACCGTCCCAGCAGCGGCAGATCTCGATACAGCTTTCCATGGTGCTGCACGCCGTCGTTTCCCAGCAGCTGGTACCGGCCAAAGACGGCAGCCTGATCCCCGCATTTGAGATCATGATCATGACTCCCGCGATCAGCAACATGATCCGCGATAATAAGATCCACCAGATCGAGGGCGTGATCTACACCTCCGCAAAGGAGGACATGATCTCCATGGACAACAGCCTGCTTCAATTGTACAAGACAGGCAGAATCACTGCGGAAACTGCGCTGCAGTACTGCACAAATATTGAAATGATGAGGAAGAAAGTATTGTAACCGTGAAGGTACTTAACAGTTACATAGTATCCGTACAGGATATAGAACCGGCTGTGACATCATCACAGCTGAGATACCTCTTCCCATATTTCCCGGACCAGAAGCAGCGCGACCGGGCCGTACACGACACCCGCTGCTCCGAACAGGTACATCCCCGCATAGACCACGATCACCATCACGATCGGGTAAACGCCCAGCTTTTTCCCGATCAGGCGCGGCTCGAGGAATTCCCGCACGATATAGGTCAGCAGAAACAGCCCGGCTACCCCGAGCGCCAGGCGAAGCTTTTTCCGGAAAAAATACACGATTGCCATCGGCACCAGCACAGTTCCGGTGCCGATAAACGGCAGCGCGTCCATCAGGCCGATTCCGATGCCGAGCAGCAGGAAATACGGATTTCCCAGAAGCCACAATCCCGCCGTGCACAGCACGATTACCACGCCGATGATGACAGCCTGTGCTTTCAGATACATCCCGCCCTGTTTCCACATTCTCTCAGTAATATTGTGAAAATGCCGGTAAAGCTGATATGCCCCGAGTTTTTCCCGGATCTCATCATAATCCTTCATCAGAAGTACAATCGCGACAAACAGCATCAGCACAAAAAGGCCGGCGTCCGCCAGCTTTTTCAGGTATTTTACGGAATAATTTACGACTCCCGGAACAATATAGACGCGGATCTGATCCGTAGCGGACTCAATGCCGGAATAAATGAATTCTTTTACCGACTCTACCTCAATCCCAAAGCGATCCTCCGCCAACAGGCAGCAGCGGTCGATAAATCCACAGACACAGGAATAATAAGAATCAAAATTCAGCGCAGCGCGCTGCAGCTGTTCCATCACCAGCCCATAGAACAGATAGATTACGAAAAAACAGACCGCCAGCAGGATTGTCAGAAGAACAGAGACGATCACTTCTTTTTTCCACAGGATCCGGCGGCAGATTTTTTCCGTCACCGGATTCAGCATACGTACCATGATATACGCGATCAGAAAAGGGACGACATACGGCAGCAGATATTTCATCAGCAGATACACCGCCAGTGTGATCCCCGCGAGGCTCAACAGCTTTTTCCCTTCCGACATACACGCCGATCTCCAATTCCCATCCTGCATTGTTTTGAGAAGCAGGACGCAGCTTAACGGATATAGTATGCGCGGGAATGGAACTGTTTATACTTTCATTCTTCTGTTTTTCTCTTTCCCAATTTGCAAAAACGGTATCAGGCCATTTAGCGAAAAATCGCCGCCTCCGGCTCCACAGAAAACGTCATCTCTTTTTGCGTACGCGGATGCCGGAATGTCAGAGACACTGCACAGAGTGCAAGAGGCTGTGCGTCAGACTTCTCATCCATAATCCCGCCCGCGTTCTTTGCTTCAACGGTTCCGGATGACCCGGCAGCCCCCGGATTGTACTTCCGGTCGCCGTAGAGCGGCATCCCCGCATGCGCCATCTGCACCCGGATCTGATGGTGCCGTCCGGTCTTAAGCTCGATCTCGGCAAGGGCAAGTACCTTTGCAGCCTGCATCAGGACTGACTGTCCGGCCAGCGTCCGACCATTTTGACTGCTTTGACCAGTTTCTCTCAGCTTCATCTTCAGAATCCGGTAGCGCAGCTCGGCCCGTTTGGCATCCTTTTTTCCGGCCCCGGATACAAAAGAGCGGTTGCTGCGCCCGTCCTTCACAAGATAATCTACAAGAGTATGCCATTGATTGTCCTGCATCGTTCCCGGATGCAGGACGCAGACCGCGCCCATCGCTTCAGCGATTCCAAATGGCGCGGTTCTCCGCATTTCTGTAGTATCGTCTGATATGCTGACGCCCTCAGAGAACCCGGTATTTTCAGGTTTCTCTGCGCCTTCAGAGAATTCCGCGGCGTCCGTCAGCTCCACTACCGCGTAGTAGCGCTTTTTCATACCGTCGCCTGCTGCCTGACGGCTCAATTCCGCCGCTGCGCGTTTTGTCTTCGCAAAGACCATGACGCCCTCCACCGGCTGATCCAGACGGTGAACCACATACACGTCCCGAGGTTCTTCGCGAGCAGATTTCGTCCCAGCGGTTTTTATTTCGGCATTTTTCATTCCAGTATTCTTGCCGACAAATTTGTCGGAGCGATGGTTGTCGCGTGCCTGTCCACGGTCATTCTGTCCGCAGTTTTCCCGCAGATGCGTCCGCAGGATACTGACCATATCCTTCGTTCTTACCGACGCGCTCTGCACCGGCACCCCGGCAGGTTTATGGCAAACGATAATATCGTCATCTTCATATAAGATCATACTTTATTGATCCTCCGGAATCAGCTTCAGCACCGCCGTGCTCTGGTAGGTCATCGCCTCATCGTGCACAAAAGCGACTGTGCTGTGTGCCGGAGCGTGCAGTGTGCAGCGAACCGTACCGAGATATGGATCATAAATCCGCGCGAGCAGCTGCCCCTCATCGACTTCGTCGCCGGGCTGTACCAGTGTCTCAAAAAATCCGGAATCCTCCGCGCGGACAGGAATGAAATCGCGGCTTTCGATCACACGTGAATGGTATCCGCTGTACCCGCGGTAACGGATGATCTCCTGCTTTTCCATAAAATTCAGGATTGCCTCGATCGCCTGCTTCGCGCTGACCTTATCGACCCGCTGCGTATTGGTCGTGTAGATGGAAAACGCATGCGTCTCCCAGATCTGCCAGTTGTAGTTCAGGGTCGTCGTGTCAAACGGACGCGGATCGTGCAGGACAATGTAAGGAAGCCCGAACTGCTGCGCCAGCTCCACATCATCCGGGAAGCACCCCCTCTCTTCGATCGGCGGTAAGACGCCCTGGCTATCAGAAGACGCTTCGCGTGAGCCAGGGCTAACCCCTGTCTTCATCATGCGGACATGCGGCACAAACGCCCCCGGCATATAGAAAGACGCAAACTGCACACCGTACTGGTAGTCCTGAATCGCGGAAAAAACGCCCGCCGCGATGCGCTGCGTGGTCTCGCCCTGATCATAACCCGGAAACATGCGGTTGATATCCGTATTGTCGATCGTCCAGAATCGTTTTTTGATATTCATCGAGTAGGGGTTCACACAGGGGATCACCAGAATCTGTTTCCCCGGCAGGATGCGCCCCTGCTCCTCCAGCTCAGTCAGCTTGCGAATCAGACGCGAGCACGCAAAAAGCTGCTGGTTCTCATTGCCGCGCATACTTCCGACAATGCAGATGGACGGCTCCCCGCTCCCAAAAGTAAATCCCGTGACGCGGAAATCGTCGCGGTAAAGCGCTTTTATCTCAAATAAAACGGTTTGTTTCATGAATTTTCTCCTCTAAGAATCCGTGCAAGCAGCGATCCCTCATCCACGACCGGATACTCCCTCACGGTAAACAGCCATCCATCTACCGGCGCGATGATCGTGCTGATCAGTTCGCCCCGCAGAGGATCAACGATCCGGCCGATCTCATCCCCCGTTTTCAGCATGCTGCCGTGCGAACGTGTTTTGATAAAAATGCCGGAGACCGGGGCGTTTAAAAAGGCGACGTCGTCCGGATTGCGGGAAACGACCGGATTGCGCACTTCATTGACCGGACCGTCCCAGATGCCCATTTCCTTCATCAGGCGGAAAATGCCGTCTGTCAGCTGGATGCCGTACTCCTCGGTAATGCGCATGCCAACACCCATCTCCACCACCAGCGTCGGTGTGTTCCGGCTGTTCAGGCTGAACGCGAGCGTTGATTCCAGCACCGTGCTCGTGCCATGCACCCAGATAAAATCCACGTTGGAGAGCATCGCCCACGGCAGCAGCGTCTCCTCGTGCAGTTCATTGATACGGATCTGCGGAATCTCCGTCAGATAGATATTGCTCGCGTGAATATCCAGACAAAGGTCAGAGCCTTTGATGTCGCGGATGATCTCCGACGCAAGGTACTCGTTCATGTCGCCGTCCGAGCTTCCCGGAAAAATGCGGTTCATATCAAGGTCAAACGCCGGGATGCCGCGCGTCACGGAATCAATCCCGAACGGGTTCAGCGCCGGATAAATGTCAACGATCCCCTTCAGATATTCCGGATGCTCTTTGATCCTGCGCGAGACCTCATAGCAGACATACTGCCCCTCCAGTTCGTCTCCATGGATGCCGGTGACAATGCTGATGCGCTTCAGAGCCGCTTCGTCCGCTGTGCTGTGCGCGGGTAGTGCCCCCTCGCTTTGCTCGGCGGCAGGTTGCACCGCCCATTCCGATGCGCTGCGCGCAGGGCGGTGCGCGGGTGTAATCCGGTTTTTGCGGATGCGCAGCACCTCATCCACCGGCATATTTGTTTGTGCAATTGTGTGTAACATAGGTATATCCTTCCTTTGGTTATTCTTCCCGCACGCGCACCGCCACGGTCTGGGTCTGGGTCGTGTGGCCCACGAAGACACCCTGGCTGACGATGCAGTCATGGTAATCGCGTCCCGCGGATATCTTGATGTGCTGGTCGTCCACGATCAGGTTGTTCGTCGGGTCGAGCGCGTACCAGTGTCCGCCGCTGCAGACCTCCACCCAGGCATGGCTTAATCCTTCCCCGATCAGCATGCCGACTACGTAACGGCAGGGAATCCGCGCCATCCGGCACAGTGAAAGCAGAATGTGCGAGTAGTCCTGGCAGACGCCCCTGCCGAGCGCCATCGCCTCCTCCGCTGTCGTCTGCACGTTTGTGACACCCTGCACGTAGGAAAAGTTCTCGTACAGACCGTGCATCATTGTGATGGCAAGCGCAAGAGCGGAATTCGCCGGAATATTGGCGTCTCCGGCATTTGTCATTCCGTCTTTCGAACCTCGGGCAGGCTCAGTTGCTTCCGAAGCAATCGTACCCGCAGTATGAAAGTTTTCAGAAGCAGCAGCGATATTTATGGTCTCGCAGGAATTTTCGTACGCTGTGCGCTCTTTCTCAAACCGCTCCGCGAATTTCAGGATCGCCGGGCCGGGACGGGTGTAATCTGTCTGGTATTTGAAAAGGCCGACCTGATGCTCCGCTTTTGCCGGAAGGCACGGGACAAGTCCGGTGCGCACCTGTCCGCGCACACGCGCAAAAAAGCGGTCGTGTTTTCCTTTGGTATAGCCATAAATGCTGTGATTGCCAAAGGAGTCTTTATCGGTTGACAAAAACTCCTTCGGATATACCTCCACGTCGAGTCGCCTGATCAGTTGTCGTTCATCAGTTTGCGGAATGCATTTCAAAGTAAAACGGTGCTCCTCGACGGGCGGTGCAAAATCCAGCTGCATGTCGTATTCAAAGAGCAGGTCCTTCATACGTTACTCCTCCAGAAGCATCTCTGTTTTCTGTACGATCGTGATGTAATCGATCCGCGGTTCGTCGACGAGGCGGCTCAGATCGTCCAGATAGCTCTGCCGGTATTTGAGGCAGGTGCGCCAGATGCGGCCGGAGAGACGGTCCACCTCGCGTTTCAGTTCCTCGCGGGACATATGCAGCCGCGCATAGAGGTCAAGCCGCTCCACACGTTTGCCGACCTTGATGATATTGCGGACATTCTCGCTGTCGATCTCATCGTCCACAATGCCCCAGAACGCCAGAATGTCGTCGAGCACATGCTGCAGCTCGATCAGCGGCGATTCGGAAATCCGTGCCCGGTTCATCTCATACATCGCGAGCTGGATGTAGGAAATCGTGTCGCTCCCGATCTCTTCGCGCAGCACGATGCAGTTGTCATATGCGCGGGTCAGGTTGGAATAAATCGAGTTCGGATCCTCCGGATCAAAGCAGTAGCGGCCGACAAAATCCACCCCCGATGTGTAAATATTCGGAATTTCCAGGCGTTTGCAGAAATTATCCAGACTGTCCATCTCATCCATGTCGATCATGGTGTCGAAGCTCTCCGCAAACAGCTTAATTGTCGTATATACGCGTTCACTGTATCTTCCCAGCCAGTACAGCCGGTCCGTGTTTTCTACCGAGATAATACCCATGTGTCTTTAAATCCTCCTCCCTGAGATGAATTGACGATAAAGGAATCCGGGTTGCGCGAGAAACGGGTCAGTCCGCTCTTCCACACCATCGGCTCCTCACCCATCAGCACGAACGCACGCAGATCCGCCTTGCGCGGTACGCACTCGCCGTTTTCAAAAATATCAATATCCAGGAAATCGATGACCTCCTGCGCGATGAAGCGGCGCGGTTCGCGCTTTAAGAGTGCGATGAAGTCTTCCTTTTCCTGCCTGGTCATCTTATTGCCGAACTGCACACCGTAGCCGCCGGCTTCCGCGACATCTTTGAGCACCAGATCGTCAAAATGCTCCAGCACATAATCCATATCTTCCTTATATAAAGGCAGATAGGTCGGCGCATTGTGCAGGATCGGCTCCTCGCCGAGATAATACTTGATCATCTTCGGCACGAAGTAATAGATGCCCTTGTCGTCCGCCACGCCGTTGCCCGGCGCGTTCAGAAGTGCGACATTGCCCTTGCGGAAGATATCGTGCAGGTGGGGAATGCCGATCAGGGAACCCTCGTAAAAATTCATCGGGTCAAGGTACTCATCCGAGATCCGGCGGTATACCGCGCCGACCGGCTCCTTGCGTCCGGAATAATCAATAAAATACAGATGGTCATTTTCCACCAGAAGCTCGCTGCCTGTGACCAGATGCGCCCCTGTCTTCTCCGCCAGATAGGAATGTTCAAAGTAGGCGGAATTATAACGTCCCGGTGTCAGGATCACTGTATGGCCCCCGGTATTGACATAGTCCATCGTCTTGCGCAGCAGCTCCGCATAATTGCGGTTGTCCGCAATATGTGTCTTCTGGAACGTCGTCGGGCTGCTCCTGCGGCAGAGCTCACGCGCAATCATCGGATAGGACGCGCCGGACGGCACACGCAGATTATCCTCCAGTATGTACCATTCCTTATCCTTGCCCTGCACCAGATCGATCCCGGCAATGTGTGCGTACACGCCCTTCGGCGGCATCACGCCCTCGCATTGCGCCAGATAGCCGCTTGATGCATAAATAAATTCCTCCGGCACGATCTTGTCGCGGATGATCTTTTTTTCACTGTAAACATCCTTAATGAACAGGTTCAGCGCCGTCACGCGCTGTTTTAATCCTTTCTCCAGATACTCAAACTCTTCCGCCTCGATCACCCGCGGAATCGCGTCAAACGGGAACAGCTGCTCTTTGAATTCGTTGTTCTTATAAATCCCGAATTTGACGCCGTACCGCGCCAGCAGTTCATTGACCGTATCTGTGTGGCGGTAAAGATCCATTTCCTGCATTGACTCCCTCTCCTCTCTTCTCCTGTGTTTTTACACAAAACCCTTAAATTTCCCAGAAGGATTTGCACACCGGCCGCCGATCATTTCGGTCCTTCTCTGGCATATCTCACAGCCGGATTCGTAACTGTTCAGTACCTTCACAGTTATCCGAATTCCCGCACTTTCCGCCACGTTCAGGTACGGAGCCTTCACCCCATTAAGAAAAGGCGCAGTGCAGGAATGCAAAACGCCTTTGTTCTGAGAAGTATAATACAACGAAATAAGGGGAACCGTCAACCGTTTTTTTTGACCGTTCCTGTTTGTTACAATTTTACCACATTTTGTATGTTCTGTGTATTAATTCCAAAATAGAAACAATATTTTGTTTAATTTTCAATGACAGAAATATTTCAATGTGTTACAATCGTATTAATTTGGTGATAAAGAGCGTGTAATAAAAAAGAATGTTAATCTGACAGCGTAACAGTGAAGATATGGAACAGTTATCGGACGGCCAGGAAAGGACTTCTGTCATGGATATTGAATTTCTCCGTGAATTTATGGAATTAAGCGAGACCTGCAGTTATCAGGATGCGAGTGAGAGATTGTACATTACCAATTCCACTCTTTCAAAGCATATCCAGAAGATGGAAGGGGAACTGGGCGTCGCCCTCTTTGAGCGTTCTACACGAAAAGTCACCCTGACCGATATGGGCAAGATTCTGAAAGAAAAATGCGAAAAGATCCTTCCACTGTATGACGAAGCGATCATGCAGATGAATCTGGAAGCCACAAAATCCACGAACACCCTGTCCATCGCTTTCACCAGCCCCATGTACTGGTACGGGGTTCTCGACACGATCATGGCTTTCAAAGAGACGAATCCGCAGATCAATCTGCGCCTCACGGAGCTTTCAGAACCGCCGCAAAAGTCTGCCTTTGCTGACAAGCAGGCAGAGTTCGTCTTTGCGTACAACATTAACTGGTCCTCAAAAGAGATCTGTCATCAGCCCTTCCGGCAGGATGAACTGGTCCTCATCGTATCCAAAGACAGCCCGCTTTGCCGGGAGTCTGCGGTCACACTGCGCATGCTTGCGGAAGAACCTCTGATCCTTCCCAACCGCGCCTGCCTGCAGGATCTTTTCTTTAATGAATGCGCGAAAGAAGGTTTCACACCCCGTATCAAGCTCTGCGCACAGGACGCAGCAACAGCCATGCGTCTGGTAGAAAGCGGCTATGCGTCCGCAATATTTCCGCGTGCCTGCTGTGAAGAAAGCAGCAGCATCCATGTGGTGGAATTATTACCTGTGATCTCTTTCGAAACCTATATGTTCTTTACGAAGAACAAACCGCTTTCTTCGGCAGGAAAGCTGTTTTATGATTATATCGGTTCGCAGGTGGAAGAATAATGCATGTTTTCCAGCTGTGTAACTATTTTTTCAAAATGCATGAAATGCGATGCTTTCACCAGTATCGTATCACCCTTGCGTACCAGCGCAGGGAGCTGTGTGAGCAGGGTTGAAAGGTCCGGCAGGACGACTGTCTCCACATTAGCATGGATCCCTTCCGCGATGTGCGTACTCAAAGCTCCCACACAGACACACAGGTCAATATCCAGGCCGCCGGCGTACTCACCGACGCTGCGGTGCATCTGTACTTCGTCCCCGCCAAGTTCTCCCATGTCTCCGAGGATCGCGACTCTGCGCCCCAGGCCATCCTGCAGCACCCCCAAAGATGCTTTCATGGACATCGGATTCGCGTTGTAGCAGTCGTCGATGATAGTAAAATTCTCCGTATGGATGATATGGAACCGGCCGCTGACCGGCTGCAGGCTCTCAATCCCGGCACGGATCTCTTCCGTCGTCAGGCCATAGTGCAGACCGACCGCCGCAGCTGCAAGAGCATTTCTCACCATATGTTCCCCGGGTATGGGAATTTGTACTGTGAAACTGTCGTATCCTCCGGCAGCCTCTGCATCCGTCCGGAGACCGCTTTCATCTGTATTCATCCAGAAACTGTTTTCGTTTTCTGCGGCCTCATCCATTTCCGTACTTACCTGCAGCTCCCTGCCCTTCTTAATACAGATCCGGCACGCAATGCCATCCAGCCCTTTTTTCTCGATCTGATCCGCAAAGATATCGTTGTCCGTTCCAAGTCCGAAAAAGATCGGGCGAATACCTTTTACTTCCTTCACCGTCTCCAGCTTATCGTCATCCCCATTTAATACGATGTGTGCGTCCGGGCGCAGATAATCAAAAATCTCCGTTTTCGCCCGCAGGACACCGTCCCGGTCTCCCAGATATTCCAGATGACACTGCCCGATATTTGTAATGACGCAGGTATCCGGCTTCGCGATCGCCGCCAGCCGGTGCATCTCACCAAAATGATTGATCCCCATCTCCAGCACAGCGATCTCATCCTCGCCGCGCAGCCGAAAGATCGTCAGCGGCAGTCCAAGCTCATTATTAAAATTGCCTGCAGTCTTCAGCGTACGGTATTTCTGTGAGAGCACTGCCGCAATCATCTCTTTTGTGCTGGTCTTGCCAACACTGCCGGTAATGCCGACCACCGGGATCGCCAGCTGCTCCAGATAGTACGCCGCAAGTGCACCGAGTGCCCGGATCGTAGAATCCACTTTTATGTAATTTCGAGTCCCGGAAATACTCTCCGGCTCCCGCTCTGTAATCACACACAGCGCACCCTTTTCGAAGACCTGATCAATAAAATCATGCCCGTCTACACGTTCACCCGGAATCGCCGCAAACAGGCAGCCTGGCTCCGCCTTCCGGCTGTCCGTCGTGATCGCGCAGACTTCCCGGTCCCGATCTTCCTCTCTCCCGTATAAAATTCCGCCGCAGGCTTCTGCCATGTGCGCCAAAGTCATATTCTTCATACCGTTCATTATTATCAAACTCCTGTTTTTCATTCTCAGATAAGCAAACGCAAGGAGCTGCATGTCCTCACGCAATACTCCCCGTTATCGCCGCCCACACATCATCCGTCTCGTAGCCGAGACGCCAGCAGGCAATGCCGCCGAGACTGTACTGGCTGACGAGAGCCGCGCGGGAAGCCACGGAATCGGCATCCTCAAGCCAGATCTGGCAAAGACGCCCTTCCTCATCCGTCCACTCGGCGTACTGCTGTCCTGTAGTCTCATCATAAGAAGAGATCACTCCCAGACTGGTAAGGAGCTCCTGCGCTTCCGACATGGTCACTACCTCACTCGTGACATTCGTCGTGCCATCGGAGAGCGTCTCTGTGTACCAGACTCTCGAATAGAACGGGATCGCGCTGATGATCTTCTCCGCCGCGACCTCAAGCAGCATGTTCTGTATGCCGGTCTCTTCAAATTCCATGGAGGCGACGCTGCCTGCATCGCTGCCGGAATAATGCTCATCATACCCCATCATGACGACATAATCGCAGACAATACCGAGCTCTTCTCTGTTATAATAAGTAGAATACTCCATCGGAACAGGTACATCCACAGAAAGTATGATGCCGTTTTTGCGGCAGAGGATGGACAGCTCACGCAGGAACTGAACATAATCGTACCCGGATTCCTGTGCAATGCTCTCAAAATCAATGTTGATGCCGTCGAAGCCAAGCTCCAGCGCCTGCGCGATCAGATAATTCTGCACTGTCTGCCGTGAAGAGCGGGTTGCAAGCAGGGTCGATGTGCTGACATCATCGCTGAAATTGCTGACCAGCGCCCACACCTGCAGACCCGCGTCGTGCGCTTCGGTCACATAATCAGCGCTCGCATAGGAGGTCACCGCACCGCTGTTGTCGCTCAGATAATACCAGGTCGGTGAGATCACATTCACACCGGTCATGGCGGAAATATCTTCTGAGAGATTCTCGTTCATGGCGGTGTAATTGATCTGGTGAAAAGCAAGATTCACCCGTCCTTCCAGGCTGATGCTGGTGTACTCCGCCTGATAATAAGTCTCGCGCTGTGTTTCTTCTATATTAATAAGGTATTTATTTTTGATATAGCCGATATAACCGTCACTCGTCACGACCTGTGACCAGCGATCCATCTGTTCGATCACAGTTACCTGCTCTCCAACGGATACTTTCGTCAGGATCTCACTCTTGATCCCGCCGCGATAGCGCACCACGGCGTCCTTTTTGATCTCAGCCGTCGTCACAGTTGTACTTCCGCTCGTAATCACAACGCGCGCCGGAGACTCATAAGTCTCAAAGTGCAGATTCGAATACTGCTGCAGAAAATTCATCGCCACAAACATACCGGAGGAAGTTGTCTTGACAATCTCATATCCCGCGTCAAAGCTTTCTCCATCGATCGTGTACGTGGAAGTGTTCACCCCGATCTCAAAGACCTGCTCTGCCGTAGTAAACAACATCAGCGCCTCTGAGGAATCCCAGTAAAACCGGGAATTCAACTCGCTCTGGACAAGTGTATAATCAATGTAAACGTTCCCATTGACGATCAGTGCGCGTTCCTGCGCGATATGGTCGTCAATAATAACCGCCGCTACGGTCTCCCCTTCCACTCCAAGCGACGGCTCTGTCGTACCCTCCGCAAAGCCAAAATAAGAATCCGAACTCATCCACTTCGAGCTCGGCATGTATTTTCGGATGCCTACAATGCTGATAGACAACAGACCGGCCGCAATGATCAGCACCGCAAGCCGCCGGAATGTTTTATTCTTGTAATACATCTGCCGTACTTCCCCCTTTTCTTCTGTATAGCAAAGGAGCTGTTCCTTTTTCCTCGTCAGTATATCAGCTTCTGCAAAAACCGTCAGTATTTTTGCCGGTTTTTTAATAAAAATTAAGAACTTTAGCAGCCAGTCCGGGGAAACGGCAATCCGGCTGCATGCCTCCTTCCCGTCTTACTCTTCCGGTTTTACAAACGGATTTTTACAAAATTGATATCGGTGATCGTATCCTGATCGTCGCCGATGAGGTCTCTCATGTATCCTGCCCCCTCGGCAAACAGGCAGGCACTGACAATCTCGTCCGCATGGCAGCGCCGCCCGTCCAGATAAAGATGGGTCCCTGCCTTCTCATAGCCGCGCAGCTCTTTTTTCAGAAGCGCAGCCTGATTGCCGCAGGGCTTCGAGCTTGTCTTTTTATTCAATTCTCTCCTTTTTCACAGGCAGAAAACGTGAGGTGCGTGTGATATATTTCCATTATTTTATGCCTGTTTTACTGTCTTTTATGGTTGCAATTTCAACCAATGTTTATTATACTAACTATGAGGTTACGGAAAGGGTATTCACGGTGCATTGCTGATGGGAAGTACAGCTGCTGCTCCGGTCCTTGCAGCGAATCGGAACAGTATTCAGTTATTTTTTATCCCTCCTTTCGTTCCGTATATCCTTTCTGTTGTATATTATAAATAATAAGAGCAAATTATGCAAGTGTTTTTTCCGAAATTTTTTTACTTTACATCTGCCGTCAAATACGTATAATATAACTTATCAGAAGAAAAGCGCACTTGCGGGCTTTTCTTGATAAGTTAGCGACAGAATCGCCAGATTCTGGAGATTATGAGAAGCGTTTTTCTTCTCATAATAGATGATACAAGGGACCAAAGGATGTGATTGAATGAAAATTGAAAAGATCAACGACCGGCAGATCCGCTGTACGCTGACCAGCGAGGATCTGGCAAGCCGCAATATTAATGTGAAAGACATGGCCTATGGTTCTGATAAGGCAAGAGAGCTTTTTCAGGACATGATGATGGTCGCCGAGCAGGATCTTGGGTTTGAGGCGGAAAATATTCCGCTTGTAATAGAAGCGATTCCGGTGTCGATGGATACGATTATCCTCATCATTACAAAGGTTGAGGATCCGGAAGAGCTTGACACGCGATTTTCACGGTTCTCGCCGGAGGCAGCCGGTGCGGATACCGGGCTTTCACTGGCAGATCTGAAAGAACGCATCGAGGGCGCTGACGATATTCTGGATCTGATCCGGCGTATTTCCGAAGGACGCAGACAGACTTCCCAGAAAAGCACGGCCTCAGATGAAAGCAGCGGTTCTTCCCCGGATTTGACCTCTTCTGACAGCGGGGAGCTGCCGAACCTGATGCGTGCATATTCGTTCCAGACACTGGACGACGCCATACGCGCTGCTCTTGCGGTGAATTCGTCCGTATACGACGGACCGAATTCTCTGTATAAAAGTCAGGAAGACGGTGTGTTTTACCTGATGGTAAAAAAAGCGCAGAGTTCCCCGGAGCAGTTCAACCGTGTCTGCAACATCCTGTCCGAATATGCCGTACCGTGCAAGTTTACTGTCGGCATGGATGCTTACTTCAATGAACATTTTGAGATGATCGTCGCGGAACACGCCTTGCAGAACCTGCGCGAGATCGGATAATAAAGGCGAAAAATCACCCCACAGGACAGTTCCTGTGGGGTTTTGTCTGCCGCGGATAAATCCGCACAGCCTTCCTTTCTGTTTTGCTGCTGCGCTGAACTGGTGAATCACATCAAAGGTGCTATTACCTTCAGCACATGCCCCGCCAGCTTCCGCGTGATCTTATCATGACGGATGTCAAACGGAGTCACCAGCTGACACTCGATCAGTGTCTTTTTAAAATCCTCTTCTATCTTATGTATTTCCGGAACATTGTAGAGCCAGGCTGCGCATTCGAAGTTCAGATACAGGCTGCGGTAATCAAGATTGATCGCGCCGACCACAGCGCAGATATCATCACTGATCACAACCTTGGAATGAATAAAGCCCGGCGTATATTCAAAAATGCGGACACCGGCGCTTACAAGAGTCTTATAATAAGAATGTGCCAGCGCAAACGCGTATTTTTTATCCGGGATATGCGGCAGGATCAGCTTGACGTCTATCCCCCGCTGCGCCGCGTAGATCAGTGCCTGCAAAAGCTCATGATCCGGCACCAGGTAGGGTGTCATGATATGGACATACCGCACCGCGCTGTTGATGATTTCCAGATAGACATGTTCTGCCGTCTGTGTCTCGGCAAGCGGGTTGGTCGCGTAGGGAAGGACAAAGCCCTCTTCCGTCCCGGCACCGTTTTCGTTTCCGGTCTGTGGCTCTTTCATCGGTTCTTTCAGATAGACCGCAGGATTCTCGGATTTTTCCGTGACGTCCCACATTTTCAGGAACATCACTGTAAAACTCCCCGCCGCGTCGCCCCGCAGCATGATCGCCGCATCTTTCCAGTGCCCGAAACGCTCTCTGCGGTTGATATACTCGTCCGCCAGATTTACGCCGCCCGTGAAAGCCGTATGCCCGTCGATCACGGCAATCTTGCGGTGGTCGCGGTTGTTGTAGCTGGTGGAGATCACCGGATATACCGGAGAAAATACCTTGCAGCGGATTCCCAGACTTTTGATCTTTCTGGAAAAATCATGCGGCAGGTTGTTCAGCTCGTTCATTCCGTCGTACATCAGGCGCACTTCCACACCTTCCCGCACCTTCTGCTCCAGAATTTCCTGCACACTGTCCCACATATATCCCTCTGAAATAATGAAATATTCCAGAAAAATAAACTGTTTCGCATCCCGCAGCTGCTTTTTCAGCTCTTCGAACATTTCCTCGCCGCAGGAAAAATAAGTAACCTTCGTGTTGCCGAAGACCGGATAGCCCTGTCTGCGCCCGACATAGTACGCCAGCTGCGCCGCCCGCTGATCCTGAAATGCCAGCTCCCGCATAATCCGGGAATCCTGCAGCAGCAGCTTCTGGTTTTGCTGTTCCACCTCCTGCATCCGCCCGGACATGACCCGCATTCCCGGCTGCAGCTTCAGGTAGAGATAAAGCAGGCCGCCAAAGATCGGGAACAGAAGCACGAGCGAAGCCCATGCCAGCTGAAATGCCGGATGCTCTACATGGTTGATGATCAGCAAAAGCACCAGAAACGCAAAGATAATGTGCCCGCCGAAAAACAGATAGATATACTGAGCCACATAATGCAGTACCAGAAACAGAAGAAGAATTTCCGCCAGCAGACAGAGAATCAGCACACCCGTGCGCCCAAAAATGACCTGATGAATCCCGCGCCTGCCCTTATCGACCGACCGGTCTTTGATATTCTTCACTCTGCTGATCTGCTCTTCCATTTCTTCCATTTTACTCATGCTCTCCCCGGCGCGGCAAAGCCCCCTGCGCCAATTTCCGGACCCCCTGTCCGCTTATCCATTTCTATCCTTCCTCGATGATCTGAATTTCCAGATAATCAAAGGAAATGTTCTCAATAAAACTGTCCTGATAAAAACGCGCTCTGCTGTGACGCTGAAATTCCGTCACTGTCTTATCCAGCCAGATCGGACGCTCCAGATCAAAATCATGACAGATCTCATCCAGCCCGCGAAAAATCTTGTGCGTGCGCGTATCATCGCTTTCTTCTTTATAAACCATATCCCGCAGCATATGGTTGTCTTTCCAGAGTTTTCCCCACAAACGAAACATGATTCCTCCAGTTCCGCCATGCAGGCGGTCTGTGGCCTGCATGGCGAATAAATACAATATATTCAGAAAAACAGACCGTGCAGATTTATCTGCCAGGGGCTGTATGACATCTCAGTTAAGGTACTCATACACCAGCGCCGACAGCTCTGCTATCCGCGAGATCGCCGTGTCCGTGCTGCTCCATCCGTTTGAGAGCACCACCAGAATGTAATCGCACTCATCCGAGTATATGATCGCCGCGTCGTTCTGTGTGTCGCTCATTTCTCCTGTCTTGTTCGCGCAGAGCACATCGTCCGGCAGGCCCGCCGGGATCTTGTAGCGCGTATGCTGATCAAGCAGCATCTCTTCCATCTCATTGCTGACCGCACGGCTCATCCAGGTCCTTCTGTAAATATCCTCCAGAAGCTGTCCGACGTCTTTTGCCGCCACCTGATTGATGCCGTTGCCCGAATTGGTCGCGGAGTTGCTGAAGCCGTTGTATTCTACCGTCATTTCACTGTAGCCATGGCTCTGTATAAATTCGTTGACTTTCGCGATACCGTCCGCATAGCTGGAATCACCAAGGATATACAGAAGCTGGTTCGAGGATGCGTTGTCGCTGTAGCTGATCATGGCATTTACCAGCGACATGATCTCATCCGTGCGTTCCAGTTCCCCTTCCTCAAACGCGGTATACACTGTTCCCATAATGAAAAGCTTCATCACGCTCGCGGATTTCATCGGCTGGTCGTTGATGACAAAGCTTTCATCCGTATTGAGATTTTTCACATAAACAGACCAGGTGCCGTCATAGCCGTCAATCGTCTCCTGCACCAGAGACTCCAGTTCCTCCATCGACTTTACCTGCTGCCAGGGATGCACACGTTCCGCACGGCCGATGCTTAACTGCCCGCAGGAATAAGTGACCGGTCCCGGGAGCGTCCCCCATTCCTCCGGCATCGCCATCGGGATCTGAAAATCCTCGCCCAGGCGCACCGATTTCAGAAACCCCTGAAGCGCCTGTTCGTTCTCATCAACCGTTTCCTCCTCGGTCTCAGTCTCAGTCTCCATCTCAGTCTCGGTCTCCGCTTCCGTCTCTGTCTCAGTCTCCGCTTCCAGGCCATCCAGCCGCGCGATCTGCGCCGCCAGCTCCTCCGGTAATGTAAGCGCACTCTCATCGACGGCAGCCGCTGACTCCTCCGCGTATCCGCTTATACACGGAAGCCCCGCAAGCACCAGACCCGCGCACGCAGTGATCCTGATCAGATGCGATTTTTTCTTTTTCCCATTATCCAGCGTTTTTTTCATAATAACTCCGCTCCGCTTATCCGGCTTCATAACTGTTCAGTGTAAAAAAATCATAATACCGGTTGTCCCCGCCGAAGATGTCGTTGTATTCCAGAATGTTATACTCATTTATCAACTCATAATACGGCGAATCCTTATCATCCAGCTCATAGAAAACGCCGTCCGCGCCCCAGTATCCGATGGAATTGATCACCGGGATTTCCTCGCTTAAATCAAGCAGGTATTCCTGATATCCGGTCATGGACAGTCCCAGACGGTCCGCAATGATGCTGTAAAGATAATTCAGGCTCGTCGCCTCGATGGTCTCTTCCTCAATATCATAATTCGCCCAGACAATAAAGGGAATCTTATATTTTTCCATAAGCTCCTCACTTGTCAGAGTGTCCTCATCGCCGCCGAGCAGATATTCATAAGCGCCGTCGCCGATATCCGGCTGATGATCGCCGAACATCACGATCACCGTCGGCTCCTCGACCTCCTCAAAATAATCGACCAGGAGCTGAAACGCGTCGTCCGTCGCCTTTACCAGATTCACGTAGATCTCCGCACGCGTCGTGGAAAATTCCGTGTTCAGGACATCGATCGACAGGGACATATTTTTCGTATTGGACGAATAGTAGCCGCCATGATTCTGGATCGTCACATTGTAGGAAAACAGCGTCTGTCCGGAATCCTGATTTTCCTCATACTCCGTGATGATCCGCTCAAACAGTGTCCGGTCAGAGATATAGTTCCGCAGCTTATACGGATTGGAAAAATCATCCCGCGTGTAATAGGTATCGAAGCCAATCTGCGGATAAACGATGTTCCTGCGGTAATTTGTCCCGCGGTATGGGTGCATGGCCAGCGTATAATAGCCGAGCGAGCTCAGCTGCGAAGCCAGCGAAGGCAGGTCTCCCCGCACAAACAGGTTAAACCCGACCGAAGAAGTCGGCAGGAACGCCATCGTATTGCCGGTCAGGAATTCATACTCGGAATTCGGCGTATTGCCGCCGAACACGGATGAATAAGCCGTGCCTTTGATCGTATTCTCAGTCAGGCTGCGGATGAACGGCATATAGTCCTCCGACAGCTCCAGGCCGTTGCCGATGTCCGTATAGTCGGCCCAGGACTCATTCATGATCACAATAAGGTTTGGCGTCGCGACGCTGCCCTGATCTTCTGCTGTATCTCCGTCTGCAGTACCACTGTCTGTAGTGTCACTGTAGGTAGTATCGCTGTCTGTAGTGTCACTGTACGTAGTATCGCTGCCCGTTGTGCCGCTGTCTGCAGCAGCACTGTCCGCAATGTCATCGTCCGCAGTGCCGCCGTCCGAATCGGCTTCTCCGGTTCCGTCAGCTGCCTCATCCTCCGTCACATAATCTGCCGCAATCTCCTCCACGGCTGCCAGAGAATATCCCTCCAGCTTGTCTACGACCAGATAAAAACAGGTCGTCAGCGTGGTAAAGAGCATGTCGTATTTTTTATAACGGAGCTGATGGGTAAATCCCTCAGAGCGGATATCATGATCCTCCAGAAATGTCGTTTTCCCGCAAAGATAATAATACCCGCCTGCAAGCACTGCCACAAGCGCCAGAAACACACCCCGCGCCGCCAGCGGCATCATCCGTCCGCCCCGCAGCTTTAAACTGACTGTGCAGATCAGGAGCGTAAACAGGATCTCCATGACCATGTACCAGTCCAGCGTATATGTATATTCCGAAGCGGCCGCTGCCGCTGTGCCCACCGAAAACAGATCAGCCGCCGAAATGGCCATGCCCCGGAACGAGATGACAAAGCAATTGATGATTCCCAGAGCCGCTACCGCCGCCGCGTAGATGATCACGGAAAACCGGATACTCCCGGTCAGCCCGTACAGGATCCCCTGTACCAGATACAGGAACGCAAACGTGAGCAGCAGCGCAATCTTATCCAACGCGAAAAAATCAATATTAAACTTATCCGCATTCAGATACAGAAGCGAAAAATAGACCGCAAACGGTGCGATCGCGAACCAGACCCAGGAAAGGATACGGTTCACCCGATCGCTCAATTCATTATCCACCAGCCACAGAAAGATCAGCGCCACCGATAACAGGCTGATCTCCAAGGTCCGGACACTCGTCAGTAAAGTTTTATCCCCATCCGCGGAATACATCGACGGATGCGCACAATAATAAATCAGAAAACCCACCGTGATCAGAATCGGAATCGCCCGAAATGCTGTTTTTTTATCCTGCGGCAGGTGAATTTTCTCAAACAGCGAAGACATGGTACTTCAGATCTCCTCGAATTTCTCCCACACTTATGGTACATCGTCCATTCCCGTACACTGCGCACAAAAGAAGCAAGGGGATACCGTGAAGCGCTCCCGCACATTCACAGCATCCCCCCTGCCGACCGTCCGGCGCCTTACTTTTTACAGTCTTTCAAGCAGCGCTTCTCTCTGCTTCTCATAGCCCGGCTTGCCAAGGAGAGCAAACATATTCTTCTTGTAGCTCTCTACGCCCGGCTGATTGAACGGGTTCACGCCCAGTACATACCCGCTCACGCCGCAGGCAAACTCAAAGAAGTAAAACAGCTCGCCAAGATAAAACTCATCCTGCTTCGGCACACTCACCATCAGGTTCGGCACATTGCCGTCCGTGTGTGCCAGAATCGTTCCGTTCATGGCGCTCTTATTTACAAAATCCACAGTCTTTCCTGCCAGATAGTTCAGTCCGTCCAGATCCACCGGCTCCTCACCGATCGTGAGCGTGCATCTGGATTCCTCTACATTGACCACTGTCTCAAACATGATACGGCTGCCGTCCTGGATAAACTGACCCATGGAATGGAGATCTGTCGTCAGATCCACCGATGCCGGGAAGATTCCCTTCTGGTCTTTTCCTTCACTCTCGCCGTAAAGCTGTTTCCACCATTCGGATACATAGTGCAGGCTCGGCTCATAATTCGCCAGCACCTCGACCGACTTGCCCTTCCGAAGCAGGATATTGCGGATCGCCGCGTATTTGAGGGCGTCATTCTCTTCAAACTCCGCCTCCAGCGCGCGCTTTCTTCCGGAAGTGGCGCCCTCCATCAGCTTATCGATATCTGCACCGCTGACCGAGATCGGCAGAAGCCCTACCGCTGTCAGTACGGAAAAACGTCCGCCGACATCGTCCGGTACCACGAAGCTCTCGTAGCCCTCCTCTGTCGCGAGATTCTTCAGCGCACCTCTTGCCTTATCCGTCGTCGCGTAAATACGCTTCGCCGCCTCAGCCTTGCCGTATTTGTCTTCCAGCATCTTCTTGAAAATGCGGAACGCGATGGCCGGCTCGGTCGTCGTACCGGATTTGGAAATAATATTGACGGAAAAATCACGATCCCCGATCACATCGATCAGGTGCTGCACATAGGTGCTGCTGATGCTGTTGCCCACGAAATAAATCTCCGGCGTCTTCCGGATCTCTTTGGAAACATTGTTGTAGAAGCTGTGGCGCAAAAACTCGATCGCCGCACGCGCACCCAGATAAGAACCGCCGATACCGATCACCAGCAGTACCTCGCTGTCGCTCTGGATCTTTTCCGCTGCCTTCTTAATGCGTCCGAACTCCTCTTTGTCATAGTCGACCGGAAGGTCGATCCATCCGAGGAAATCATTGCCCGCTCCCGTGCGGGATACCAGCTCGTCCTTTGCAGCGGCAACAAGCTTTTTCATGGATGCCACTTCGTTCTCAGCGACAAAGCCCGCTGCTTTCGAATAATCAAAAGTCACTTTATTGCTCATATCCACATCTCCTTTTTATCTGCGTAATCAAGGCCGTCAGCGGCGGCACATTTCCTGTTCATTCTAGCAGACCATTTGTGGTTTCGCAAGCCTTAATTCCGGCATGCAGTAAAAATTATGGGTCTTAATTCCGGCATCACAGCAAATATATGAGGCGTTACGTGACGATTCGTGATGCACCTGGCACATACTGTCCGCCCTGCGCCAAAACACTTATCACAAAACTGTTTTCGCCTTCACTGGAAAAGGAATTCTCTATGACCGGGAGCCGCAAAACGTTCCACGCCGCCTCATTGGGAAAGGAATTCATTCAATACCTCCCGCACAAGCCGCTCCTGCTCCTTCGGGTCCATCTCCCGCAGCAGCCGTGCGCCCCGATCGTCTCCGGAGCGGTCACCGCCCGGCCGATCCGCATCCGCGGCAGCGCTTTCCTGCATCCCCGCTTTCATGCGTGCAAGGCTCTCTTTCAGTTCATTTTTATCTCTTTGCGCCCGCGCCGTGCCGCCGGCATCCGTCTCTTTCCGACTGCGGGCCGACGACGCTTTCCCGGCTTGTCCGCGGGCCGCACCGGCGGCCGTCTCTGCTCTCATCCGTTGTTTTGCCCGACGGCCCTTTTCCACAGACACGATCGGTGTCCGTTCCTTCACCGGCTCATATTCCAGCTCCGGCAGCTCGTCCTCTTCACTGTACACGCGGACGGCGCCGCTGTTTTCCAGATAATCGCACAGACAGATCTCCAGTGACCGGCTCCGGTAGCCGATATCCGCCAGCGCCCAGGCAAAAGCATACAGTGCAAGCGCCCCCGCGCCCATCCAGAAATACGAATTTCCCGCAATCACTGCCGCCCGGTTCTGCACACGTACCGCGGTTCCCGCCGCCGCGCACAGAAGACTGACTGCCAGAGCGCCGTTTCCAATCCGCTGCCAGCCATGCAGACCGACACCCCACACGCGATATTCCATCAGGCTCTTTTGAATCAGCGCCCGCACATCCCCGACCTGTTCATTCAGATGCGTACAATACTGAAACCGTTGACGTAATTGCTGCAGAAACCGTCCCTCCGGCTCCCCGCTGTTCGCCGTATCCTTAAGCAGCCCGTCATAAATCCGCCGCAGGATCATCCGGCTGACCACGCCGACCACACAGGCCGCCGCGAGTGCATAGATCAGGATATTTTTTTCCATGATGAATTGTAGCATAACACATCCTCCTCCCCGAAAGGAAATATTTCTTTGGCGGTACAGCCCCGGCCGGCCCCTGATTTACAGAAAGTCGGCTATACGGGACAGACGGTTTGCCCGTCTGCGGCGGCGCCACTCACTGTGCTCACCCAAGTGCCGCCATTATAGCCGTAAAAATCGCGTTTGCAAAGAAAAATCGTTCGACTTTTTCTCCATGGAATCTATTCTGAGGTCCGTTTATAATCCTCCGGAGATTCTTCCGGAAGTTCAAAATATGGCTTTGGAAGTTCAAAGTTTCCCTTCGGAAAATGGATATGAAGTTTATAACCAGTCCTCATAGTGCGCTAATTTTGTATAAAGAGATTGCATACAGACAAATGGCATGTTATATTTAAATATAGAACGCTATAGTATAAGAGAATATCGTCAGTAAATATACTGATAGTATGAGAAAGGAGTATTTATGGAAGAAATGGGAATGACTGCTGACTAACCTTAGTACATACCTCGCAGCAACTGCAAGGTATGTACTGTCGTGAATGGTTACAATTCCTCCAGCAGCCCTTCGACCAACCGTACACAGTGCTGCGCCGCCTCACGTTCAAAGGTCGGGTAGTCCATTGTAGCGCTGTCGTCGGCCTTGTCTGAGATTGCACGCAGGATCAGGAACGGGATGCCATTCAGCCATGCAGTCTGCGCGATGGCCGCGCCTTCCATTTCCGTGCAGCTGCCGCCAAAATTTGCGACAATACGGTTTTTCGTTTCCTTATCCGCAATAAACTGATCGCCGCTGGCGATCCGCCCATGGAACACAGCTATCTCCGGATTTACCCTGCGGCACACCTGCTCCGCCAGAGCCGCCAGAGTCGGATCTGCTTCAAAGGTAAACACATCCATCTGCGGGATCTGCCCCAGAGGATAGCCAAAGTTCACCGCATCCATATCATGGTGTACGACATCTTTCGAGATCACAATGTCCCCGATATCAATGTTTGCGTCCAGCGACCCCGCCACGCCGGTATTCATCACGCAGTCCACGCCAAACTCATCCACCAGAATCTGCGTGCACACAGCCGCATTCACCTTTCCAATGCCGCTGCGCACCACTACTGCCGGCATCCCGGACAGTTCCCCCTCACAAAAGACCATATGCGCCTTCGTAACCTCACGGGAGATCTTCATGTCCGCTTTCAGCCGTTCTACTTCAATTTCCATTGCTCCGATAATACCGATTTTATTCATATTGAATGAACCTCTTTTCTGTGATACTCGCAGTTACACACCTGTTTACTATACCCTCACTCTCTGTAAAATGCAAATCTTTTCTGATTTTGCTTGAACATTAAGTGCAAAAACGCTATACTGAACCGGATGGCACAACAGGTGTCAGCTCACGGAATTAAAAACACAAAGGAGGTATTTCTTATGGATTACAAACCACAGGGAGTCTGTTCACAGAACATACATGTCGACATGGACGGCGACACCATCAAACATGTCGAATTTCTCGGCGGATGCTCCGGGAATACACAGGGCGTGGCCCGTCTCGTGGAAGGGATGAAAGCCAGTGATGCCATCGCCAAACTCGAAGGCATCCGCTGCGGGTTCAAACAGACATCCTGCCCGGATCAGCTCGCAAAAGCACTGAAGCTGGCTCTGCAGCAGTAATTTAGTCATTTGCCGCTTACAGTCCTGCATCGTTTACAGATGCAGGACATCACCCGAATCGTTCGCAGGTCAGGAACGAAAGCCGCTTCCAACGTGCCGATATTTCCGGATTCCTCCGAAATTTCCGTCATCTCAGTTCCAGTACACCGTGATCAGATAAAAATTATCATCCGTATGATACCGGTAATTCCAGCTGTTCACGCCGTTTTGCCGCATCAGATACTGCCCCGGGTCATCCAGCAGATTCCCCTCAAAAAGCGCGCTCTGCGCCTCCAGATACGCTTCCCCGCTTCCAAACTTCATCATAATACGCGTGTCGCCCGCCTGCACCGACTCCATCAGAGCCTGATAGATGACCTCCCAGTCAAAGCTTTCATAATAAAATCCGTTCCGTTTATAATAATCATACGAATCCGAAGTACACTCCGGCAGCTCCACCGAGCCGTCCGGCACATGCGTACGGAAAAGATCCGTTTCCGTGCAGCAGAGGTAATTGTAATTAATCGTGTCCTCCGTATCGTAATCATCCATATTCCCCGCAAACACCGGATCGCCCCATGTGACATCCACATAATAATAGCATTCTGAAGCTTCCGTCTCCGGTATACCGGCCAGTGTCTCGCCCGACATCTCCGTCTCAGCAATGCGGACCATATTCCAGCCGTGATCACCGCCGTCCACAATCGTACCGGTAATATACGTACAGAAAAGCCCCATCCGGTGCAGAATATACTGAAACGCTCTGGAATATCCGGCGCACACCGAAGAATGATACAGCAGCGCACTCTGGATATTCTGCGAATCCTCGCTGTTCACATCATATTCCGTCGTATCAATGACATATTCAAAGACCGCTTTGATCTTCTCATAATCCGTCGCGTCCGAGGGAATCTGCGAAATGCACGCATCCGCCGCCGCTTCGAGTTCCGTGCGCATAGCATCCCGTTCCTCCGGCTCCACCGTCACATCAAAATGATAGTTCATCACCGTTCCCGTAAGAGCGGATTCTTCCACCTGCGCGCTCGTATCCGTCCAGAAGATCTCCGGATGATCCGCCAGCACCGCATAATATACCTGCCAGAATTCCTCTGCCGAGATTGCAGAAAGAAAAACGCCTGAATCCTCATACCGCATCAGATGTACGTAAACCTCCCGATATGCCTCATGCAGTTCCTCCGCCAGATGGTCATAATAATATTCCTCCACAGATGAAGAATAGCCTTCCGCGGCCGCCGCGGCCTCCCAGGTCTCCTCACTTCCGGTCAGTTCATACTTTACCCGCGACACAATATGGAATCCGGACAGCACATAGCCGTAAAGCGCCAGCACCGCGCAGACCCCAGGCAGCATCAGACACCGCGCCCAGCTGAAATGTTTTTTCCCGGACGTTCCTTTCCTTGATTTTAGCGGTTTTTGCCTGTTTTCCCCTGTGATTTTATTTTCCCCCTGTCATGTGTATGAATGATATTGCGGTATATTGTAGCACGCCTTTTGGAAACACTGCAACCTTGTTTCCCAGAAAAAAAGCCTGTGTCCGGAGTTCTTTTTTCTCCTCCCCACACAGGCTCTTCCTTTTGTTCTGTCACTGACTTTGCCTCGCGGCTCCTTCCGGTAAAGCAGCCGCATTCATTATCATAGATTCGTCTCGCGAATCCATGATGCAGGACGCCGCATCGCCCACCAGGCGATTTTGCATGCGGCGGTTCTCCGCATATAGTGTGTACTACAGTTCTCAGGTACCTGTATCGGTCGTCAGTGTCTGTTGCTCCGCCCGGCAGCAGAATTTTTCTCCCGCGGCAGGCGTTGTTCCTCACATGGCTGTGAGTTTTATCTTATGTAAGCGGATTCATGTTGTTTGTAATAAAGCTTGTAATAACGTTTGAAATAATGCTTGTAGTAATGTTTGTAATCCTGTCAGCAGTAATGCTGGATGTGCTCCTGCTAATCGATCCACATACCGTTGGTATAGCTGGTCATCGTTTCCGTCGTACTGCCCTCTGTAATTCCGAAAGCACCACGGGTGCGGTAGTAATACCCGCCTTCAACCGTGATTGTATCGCTCGTCGACACGTAATAAGCATTATATTTAACAGCTAAAGTCCCTGTCTGATAATTTACCCAGGTTCCATTTTTAAGCCGCTGCAGATACGTCTGCACCTTAATCTTGTCCACACTGGACGTTGCAGTAGTGGCGCCAGTCATCCGAACCGTACGTGTCCCCGTGAGCGTCAACGACCCTGTCCCATTCGCCAGATAGCTGTAGCGCGCCAGCGGATAGACTATACTGCTAACTTCTGTCTCTTCGGTCAGCAGCGAGCCATCCACGACCGTGCCAAGAAGTTCGTCGGCCGCGAAAACATGCAGCGATCCGAGTGTCATACACAGAAACAGCAGGACAGCTGTTATTATTCTTCGTTTCTTTTTCATCGCATTCCCCCTTTGTAAGTCCGCCTACCATAATCCAAAATTTGTATCTTTCTTTTGCTGCAGATTCAGGAAAGGAAATCCATTCCTTTTATCAGTCCTTCCAGTTCTTTCAGTGAAATGTATCCGTAGATCACATAGCGGAATGTCTCATACTCAAACTCCGCCTGATACTGCTCCACACCAGAGTCTGGATTCACAGACCAAATTCGTGTTTCCGTCCCTGCCCAGTTCTCCAACGATTCCACAAAAGCAGCTTCCTGATCCGTCACATAAAAATTCGTAGAATCCTCCGGCGCATTTCGCATATATACATTAAGAATAGAGTCACAATAGGAATAAAATATATATGCATCTGTGTTTCCATCCGGAATCTCATACTGCAGATACTCCATGCCATCCGGCCAGTAAGCAAATTCCAGTCCTGGTATCCCGGTTGCTTCCTCAATCTCCGCCATCGCAGCCAAACTCTGAGCCATGGTGCTCTCAACGGAATCCTCCATATTGTCAGTGGCAGTCCGAACGACCAGCACATCCGCCACCGAATCCCACATCCGCAGGATGACCCGCCGGCTCGCATCGACGTTCATGCTCACCGTGAAGAGCAGGACGAAGGCCGCCGCCACGGCTCCGCCGCGCCGCGCAAAGCGCAGCAGGCGTGCGCTGCGTATCTTTTTCTTTTCCTGACGGTGCTGCTCCCGACGCCCCAGCTCCAGAGCCTGCCGGTCTTCCTCAGAGAGCAGGTCATATATTGTGCAATCGCCGCCTGTCGTCTCTTCTTCGTTTTCTTCTTCCCACTCGCCCATCTCTTTCAGGCGGGCGACGATCTTCTCATATTCCTGATCTATCTCCTCGTCCGTTCCCGCAAACTGCGCAAATTCCGGGTCTTCATTCATCCTCCGCTCGATCTCATCTGCTTCTTCCTGCATATTCCGCAAAATGAAATTCTCTATCTCCGGATCGTCTGAAGAATCATACGGGAAACGGAACGGAGTGATTTTATTTGACTTTTTTGCAGAAAGATCATTTTGGCCATTTTTCGTTTTTTTCTGCTCCGTGCTCATGCGTCGTAAAACCCTTTCTGCTCATTCCGTTCATGCGTCGTAAAGTCCTTTCTGCTCATGTGTCGTAAAATTCCTTTTGCTCATGCGCATAAGTCCCATCTTGACTTTTTTACGAGAGTGATTAAACTGTAATCATCGTAACTGTTCCGCACCTTCACAGTTACCGTAAATCAACCTGTTTCAGGTCTGGAGGTTCTTATGAAACGAATTGTTCTTACCGGCGGCGGCACCGCCGGACACGTTACGCCCAACATCGCCCTTGTTCCGCGGCTGCGGGAGCTGGGCTACGACATTCACTATATCGGTTCTTATACCGGCATTGAAAAGCAGCTGATCGAGGCTCTCGGCCTCCCTTATTACGGGATTTCCTCAGGAAAGCTTCGCCGCTACTTTGATCTCAAGAATTTTTCCGATCCTTTCCGCGTTGTGAAAGGATATTTTGAGGCCAGAAAAATTCTTCAAAAGCTTCAACCGGATATCATCTTCTCAAAAGGCGGCTTTGTCGCTGTTCCGGTCGTGCAGGCCGCCAAAGGACTGCATATTCCGGTCATCATTCATGAGTCTGACATGACGCCCGGTCTGGCGAACCGTCTCGCGATCCCTGCCGCTACGAAGGTATGCTGCAATTTCCCCGAGACGCTCTCGTCCCTGCCGGAAGGGAAAGCTGTGCTCACCGGCTCCCCGATCCGCCGTGAGCTGCATGACGGAGACCGGCTGGCCGGTCTGAAATTCACCGGCTTTTCTGCTGAAAAACCGGTGCTGCTGATCATTGGCGGCAGTCAGGGCTCCGTGGCTGTAAACCAGGCCATCCGCGGCATCCTGCCGGAGCTTCTGAAGACCTTTCAGGTCGTCCATCTCTGCGGAAAGGGCAATCTGGACGACAGTCCGAAGGGCACTTCCGGCTATGTACAGTACGAATACATCCAGAAAGAACTGCCGGACCTTTTCGCCCTCGCTGACGTCGTCGTCTCCCGGGCCGGAGCGAACGCCATCTGCGAGTTGCTGGATCTTCGCAAGCCCAGTCTTCTGATTCCGCTTCCTTCCTCCTCCAGCCGCGGCGACCAGATCCTGAATGCGCAGTCTTTTGAAAAACAGGGCTTCAGCAAGGTGCTGATGGAAGACGCGATCACTCCGGAGCTTCTGCTTTCGTCCATTCTGGATCTGTACCGGAATCGGCAGACCTATATTACAGCGATGGAGAAAAGCGACGCCGGCGATGCGATCGCAACGATCACCAGTCTGATTGAGGAAATTGCGTGAGGATGAGCAGCTGCTGCAAGTATTCCTGCGATGCACAGCAGATTCCGTTATTCCCGCGATACACAGCCAATACCGTTATTCTCACGATGTGCCGCCAATCTTTAAGACCTGCGGCACATCGTGTTTTCCGCTCCTGGCAGTTTTTCTTCTACGCTTCCGAATGTCCGTTTTTATACTCATCCCAGAAATATTTTTTGATATAGGCTCTGGCTCTGCTGATTCGTGCGCGCAGCAGGGTCACCGAAATATTCAGCCGTTCAGCCGCCTCCGCATAAGACATGCCTTCCACAAAACACAGTATCATTGCTTCATACCACTGCGCATTGTGGGCTCTCACCTGACGCAGAATCCGTTCGGTAAACTCTTCCATCTCAAGGCGTTCTTCGGGACGAAGCGTCTCTTCCTCTACCAGCAGATTGCCCGTATTGGTTCCTCCGACGTCCATAAGCACCGAACTCCATCTCTGCTTCCCGCGCAGGTAGTCCACCACTTTATTTCTGGTGCAGCGAAGCAGCCAGGCTTTCTCTGCCTCCGGCCTGATTTCTTCAATGTGCACATAAAATTCGCAGAACACCTGCTGGACGATCTCCTCAGCAAGCATACGATCCGACGTCTTTTCCCAAACGACATACTTCACCAGCTTCTGGTATTTCCGGAAGCTCCCTTCAAATTTCTCTTTTTTCATGACATTTCCCTTATCTTCCCTTTCATAATCTCTGGTAACTGTCCAGCACCTTCACAGTTAAAAGGTACTGTCCTGGTTAGTTACACTCCCTACAGTTTCCTGATTTCCCCGGCCGCTGCCGGGCGGAAGAAATCTGCCTCTCCCCGGCCGCTTCCGCGCACAGCGCTGCCCTCCCCGGCTCCAACGCCATACTCGCGGCAGTTCAAAGCCTTCCGGCTGCACTTCAGCGGAACAATTTCAGAATCTCTTCTTTGTCTGCATCACTCAGTTCTCCCGGCTGCCACTTAACATTTACCGTATCATCCTGATATCTTGGAATCAGATGAATGTGAAAATGCTCAACCGTCTGTCCGGCTGCCGCGCCGTTATTCTGGACCAGATTCAGCCCGTCCGCATGCAGCCCACCTTTCAGCTGCCCGGCAATTCGTTTTGCCACAACCAGTGCCTTTGCGGCGGTCTCGTCCGGCAGTTCAAAAAGATTCGCAGCATGCTTCTTCGGAAGAATCAATGCATGGCCTTTCGAAGCCGGTCCCAGATCCAGGATCACACGAAACTCCTCATCCTCGTACAGCGTCGCCGACGGAATGTCTCCCCTTGCTATTTTGCAGAAAATACAGTTCTCCTCCAAAATTATTCCCTTCTTTCCTTTGGTTACTGCATTACAGTACCGGCTGTAATGCGTGAATACAGTTACCTGCAGTTACCTGCGGTTCCGCACTGTAACGCATATATACAGTTACTTGTGGTTCCGCACTATAACACACACTATATTTTATATATTATGAAGAATGTCGAAAATTGTCAATCGAATCTTCTTGCTATTTCACAAAAATAATGCTAGACTCTCTACCATTCGAGATTCTGAACGAAAGAAGTACGTGAGTTATGATAAAATGTGGCACTGCATCCAACTTATTATCGGAACCAGAGGCGGACTGCCGCCGCTGGATTTCCTGTCTCTCTCATGAAATTCGCAATCCTCTTACCCTGATCAGCAGTTCCCTGCAGATTCTGGAAAAAGAATATCCCTGTGTCAATGATTCCCCGCTCTGGGGGCAGACCAAAGACGACATTCAGTATCTGATCCGGCTGCTGCAGGATTCCTCCGCTGCGGTTCGGGAATATCAGCCTGAGTTTACCGTTTTCCCGGTGCAGGAGCTGTTCCGGGAGCTTTCCGTTTCCACTCGTCCTCTGCTGGAAAAGCATCATATCCGGCTTGATATCAGCCCCGCAGACGATTCTTTCGCAAATGATGCTTTCGCAGACAATGAGTCCGCAGACAATGAGTCCAGCAAAGGCAATGTTCCTGATACAGACAATGTGCCTGACAAAGACAATACTTTTTACAGTACTCCTGTCATCCGGGCGGATCGTACACGTCTCAGGGAAGCACTGACCAATCTGCTGATCAACGCGGCGGACGCTCTGTCTTCCATGCCGGATCCTCACAACCGCCGGATTCTCCTGACCGCGAATTCCTTTTCAGACCCATCGAAGGACAGGGCACACGCAGAAAGGAATGGCGATGTTATCTGCATCCATGTGAGGGACAACGGACCCGGTATTCCGGATGAATATCTTGAAACTCTTTTCGATCCGTTTGTCACACACAAATCTAACGGCACCGGGCTCGGTCTGTCCATTGTCCGCAATATCGCCGGACTGCACGGCGGCACCGTCTCGGTCGAGACCTGCACGGATGCGGGAGCTTCCTTTACGGATTTCTGCCTGTGCATCCCCCTTGTCAGCATGGCAGAGCCGTGAATAAAAGTACCTGTGCCCTCAGGGGTCACTCGCGAAAATCCTCCACCGGAATCCGTTCCTCAAAAATAAACTTTCTGTGGAACAACATCGCCAGTATAAATCCGCTGGCCATTCCTCCGATATGCGCACAATTGTCCACACCTGTGGCTGTCAGGCCCTGCAGCACAGACAGAGAAGCCATCAGGAACATCCGGCGTCTGGTATAGGCCGGCACTTTCCCTTTATTGAGGATTACCACGGCAACCAGCGCGCCGATCACGGCAAAGATCGCACCGGAGGCTCCGGCCGAAATGCTGTAATCACCCGTACGCATATCATAAGCAACAGATACCATATTTCCGATCAGTCCTCCCCCGAAATAAATGATCAGAAACCGCAGCTTTCCGGCGAGTCTTTCCAGATCATCCCCCAGGAAAATCAGAACCAGCATATTATTGAACAGATGTCGTATCCCAAAATGCATAAACATGCAGGTAATCAGCCTGTAATACTGTCCGTTTTCCGCCACATAAGGCGCGTAATCAGCGCCGTGCATGACCATAAAATATCCGTTCTCTGTATTCCCGATAATGCTTAAGACTATAAATACGATAATATTTGTAAGAACGATTGCCAGATTGACCGGCTGTCTTGATTTTATGAAATCGACTGCTTCCTGCATTTACGTCCTCCTGCCTGATTTCCGCATAGGTAACTGTTCAGTACCTTCACAGTTACCCGCGAAGTTTCTGCGCAGCTGTCTCATAGCTCCTGCACAGTCACCGCATAGCTTCTGCACAGTCACCGCATTCAGAATCGCCTTGCAGGCGATGCGGCGGCCTTCGTCCCAGATTCATAAATGAATCCGGGACATAGCATAACACGCTTTTTCATCAGGAGTCAACAGGCATAATCAGTAAGAAGCCCCGGTTCCCTGTACTACCCGGTACGCCACCTGCGCAAAAGCCACTGTGTCATCTTTTCCTATCTCACATTCCTCCTGCGGTTCCAGCCGCCTTCCATTCACAAAGGTTCCGTTTTTGCTGTTCATATCTTTCAGGAAACACTGGTTCTGCCGCATCTGGATCCTCGCATGCATACGGCTGACTGTCGAAACATTCAGGATCACATCTGCTTCCCCTTTTATTTTGCCGATATAGACCGGTTGGCTTCCCGGAGAAATATCCGGCCAGGTTTCTTTGCCTTCTGTGCCAGAACAGCAGACCAGCCGGAGCGAATGGTCTTCCTCTTTCGGAATGAGACAGCGGGTCTCCTCAATTGGCTCCGGTTCCATCTGTTCCGCCTGATCCTGATAGGTCTCCTGCATCAGTTTCCGATATTCCTCGTTTTCCTCTTCCGTTTCCCATTCCATTGGTCTTTCCGTTTTTCTGTGAAAAATCCTGCGGTTGATCAGGATTTCAACCGAGAGCATCAGAAAAAAGCATCCTCCGCTTTCTGTCAGGCTTAAAATTCCGCTCATAATAAGGACTTCCAGGACTGCCGTCAAAGCCAGTGTACTCAGCAGAACAGCCGGATGAACCTTTGAAAAAATGCAATCTGCCAGGCGCTCTCCTTTTCGCTTTCCCCCGCTCCTCTCCTGATTGCTCAGTTCCTGATTTCCGCGCTCCCGATCGTTCTGTTCCCATTTGCTCTGCTCCCATTTGCTCTGCTCCCGGTTACTGCACTCCCGACTGCTCCATTCCCGGTGACTTCGTTCCCGATGGATCACATATGGTTCTTCCTGTGCGCTGCCGCGCAAGGCTTCCTCTTCCGGCGAATCATAGATTCCCCTTTGCTTTCCCGTATCGTTAAACGCATCCGCAGGCGTCGCGGGCACCTCCTCATATGCCCTCTGACCGCCATTCATTCCATTATAAGGCAAAGCCTGCTCCTTTGGCCGGGCTGTTTTTCTGACCTCTGAATCATCCGCATGAGGTGTCCGCCCCGCCTCTCCAAAAGTCTTCAGAATATCCTTCAGGGTTTCGGTCAGACTGAAATTCTCGCCGGATGCCCGCTCAAAAAAACCGTATCCCAACGCCACCGCCTGTCGGTCGCGGTGATCCAGACGTTTCAGGATAAACTCGGCGAGCATCTGGATCGGACACTCATTTTCTTCCGCATAATAACACAGCTGCAGACCTTTTTGCTCCGGCTGAACATATATCATCTCCGGGGCAAACAGAAGTTTCTGCGGAGAGAGCAGATATTTCCGCATATTTTCAAGTGTATCACGGATCCCTGACAAAACAAAAAGGATATCCTGATAGTCCATTGCCCTTTTTTCATATACGCTCTCCAGCGTCTGTTTCGAAGTAATCTCATAGTGCAGGTACAGTTTCCCGTCCTTTCTGGACTCATGCAGGGGAAGAAGTCCTTTCACCTGATTCTGTTCCGCCATCCGCAGGCCGTAATTATTCTCCGCATCCGCTTCCGGTGCTTCCAATATCAGATAATTGTTCTGAAGATCTCTCTTATATTCCGTTTTCACCTCAATCGTCTCCTTCATCCGGCCGTTCCGTTCTTTCCATCCGCAGCGGACCGCGGCACTGTTCATTTTTCTCCATCCGCAATGGGCGCGGTGCTGTTCATTCTTCTCCGTCTGCAGCGGGCTGCGGCGCTGTTCATTCCGTTCCCTCCGCAAGATTCGAAAGCAGTTCTCCCGCTCCGCGGATCAGACGTATGGTATCTGTCGGCTGCATGATCTGGCTGCTCCATGACGTCTGAATGGGCAGCTCGCCATTTGCAAAATAGCTCACCGCAAACCCGGGCACAGGATATGCGGCGCTCCAGGACGCCTCCGACGTGTCCTCTCCCACGGATATATTTCCGGATACATCCCGGCTTCCCAAAAACCGGGACGCGCTTACCTGTGCCTTTGCTGATGCGGCAGCGGCAGTCCGTTCACTGTCTGTCGCATAATTGCTCCCGAGCACAGCGCTTTCACAGGCGATGCTCTGAAATACGGCCCGATCGTGCACATAAAAAACCGCAATCAGAAGCGATGCCAGGACCAGGATCGTAATGGATACGACAGCCGCGGCCTCGACCGTATAGCTTCCCCGCCAGAAAGAGAGGCCCGGCCCGCCTGTTTCGGCTGTTCCTGCTTCAGCTGTTCCTGTTTCGGCTGTTCCTGCTTCAACAATCCCTGTATCATAGCGCTCCGTCAAAGCAGCACCCCCAGTCCCTGCACAATTGCTCCCGCCAGCAAAAAGGGAACAAATGGAATCCCGCCTTTTTTCTTTCCTTTCCGAAAGCAAATCAGCCACAGTGCCCAGATACCTACACAGAAAAAAGCTGTGAACATCACTGCCAGCACCCTTTCCGATCCCAATGAAAATCCGCATGAGAGGATCAGGAAGGCATCCCCGTATCCCATCGCCTCGTGTGTCCCGGCGGACATCAGCAGACAGCCGATTCCGGGAACCATTCCCATCAGCACGGATCCGAGAGCGACATCCCGCAGTGCGAGGTGCGTGATCAGCGCCAGCAGCAGATGTGCCGCAATCACACGTTTGTAGATCCTTCTCCAGCGGATATCCGTATAGGTACAGATTGCAAGCACCGCACATGTCATAATATATTGAGTCATTTTTTCTCCTTTCTCATCCGCACCTCGAGCATGCGTGCCGGTCGCCAACCTCCGACAGCTTTACCTGTGTCACCGTCCGTTTCAATGCGCTGCAGGAGAGCGTGCTGTGATAACGGGTGCCGTCCATCGTCGCATACACGATCGGTCCCGCTTCCGCCCCGCACAGTTCACAGGCGTAATACTTTCCGCCGCTCTCATTGCGCAGTGAGGAAAGTGCGTCGGCCGTAATTGTAAAAACAGAAAGCTTCAGGTAGCTGCAGTCCGAATCCAGATGATAGACCGTCCCTGTCTCTGTCACATAGACATACGGATCGTCCTCTTCGGACTCCCCTTCTCCTTCAGCTTCCTCTTCAGACCGGCCCACCCACGCGCGCACACTCGCGCGCTGAATAAAAAAGCTTCCGGGCAGACTCACTGCGGAAACCGGCGACTGAATCTGATAAGTCAGCACCAGATCGATCATCCCATCCTCCTGCATCAGGGACGAAAGAGCCATATTTACATTCTTCACCGTGGAAGTGCCGCTGACCTTTCCGGTCACGGAGCTTTGTGCGTATACCAGTGAAAGAACCGAAGCCGCTGCCGACGCCTCTTCCCCGCTCTCACCGGTCCAGGTCGTCACATAGGCCGCCGCAGCGAGCTCCTTCCCGGTCTCAGAGAGCGCTGTCCCAAACTGCACCGCCGTCTCCATCGCCCGGCAATACTGAAGCGCCGCTATCATACAGAATATAAACATCGGAAGCACCAGCGCCGCTTCCACAGTAAGGGAAGCCCGAAGCGGAGCAAAAAGGAGTGTTTTTGCATCCCGCAAACAACTCAATCCGGAGAGTCTTCCTTCCTTTCTTAATATTTTCACTTTTTGTGATTGATTGTGTGAGTATGTGATCCCCCTAACGCTGAAATCTTTTCTCTGATTGAAAAAGAAACTGCATCTCTGATACAAAAGCACTCTTCTTCACCCCGTTTCTGCCTGATAAGCCATGCTCGCCGTCTGTGTAAACGTCACATTGGTTCCCGTGAGCCCCATGATCGCCTCCGGCAGGCCCAAAAACACCGGATTGCATTGATATGTCACACGGGTTGTCACCGCCACAATACAATTCTGCACCTGAAAATCACTCATGCCTTCCTCCAGACGCATCAGCATCTGCACCAGATCCAGCGCCCGCATTTTCTGATTCTGCAGTGAGCCCATATTGAGGAGAATTCTGAGATAATCCTGATAGGAAAGCCCTTCCTCTTTGTCTTTCGCACCGGACTGCAGTACCTCCGTTACACGGCCCAGATTTTCCAGCGTCAGCGACCAGCTGCCCTCCTCCTTCTTCAAGGGCACCTTGCCTCCGTCCAGCAGGACCCGTACATCAACCAGGCTCTCGCCGTAGGCCCAGGCCAGAAGGATCGCATGCTTTGTCGCCGCTGTGAGCGCCGGAATGCCGAGAAATCCGGTCAGCGTGGTCGCCAGCGTTCCGGCCTGTGTATTCATCACGGTACTCCCGGCACAGCAGGAATAATTCATTCCTTCCCGGATTAAAAGCAGCCGGTTCACCACATACTGCAGATTTTTTTCATCACTCAGCTTTCCTCCGAGTATGTATTCCAGATGATAATCCAGACCGGCGTCGGTGCTCTCACTCAGGTAATTGCCGAAATACCGCGCCAGATACTCCCGGAACAGGACGTCGGATATGAGACCGCTGTGTTCGCTCTCAATCTTCAGGCTCCCTTTTTGCAGACTGCTTTTTGACGGCAGGCTGCTCCGTGTTACGTTTTTTGCTGAGATTGTCTTATCCCAGGTCACAATTTCCAGTGTGCTCTTCTTTCGAAGTTTTGCGATCTCCGTAAGCGGATTTCCTGTTGTTTCAGCGAGAACCGCTGCGTCGTCCCCTGCGTCTGGCATCTCGGATTCCAGTTCCTCCATCCGTTCCTGTCTTTCATCCTCCAGGTCGGACAGCTGTTCTTCACTGTTGTTCTGATCTGTTTCATATGCATCCTGTTTCTCCTCAATTTCGTCTACACTGTTTGCAAGATTTAAAAGCTCCTCCAGCGCGATCACGCCGATGTTGGATTTCATATAGGACACTGCCTGCTGATAAAAAGCCTCCCCCTTGTTGTCCGTCAGCAGCGCGTATCCTGTAATTTCCGTACTTTCCACCTCCAGATTCCAGGGGTCAAAGGCCAGCGACTTAAGAAGACCGTCCTTCGGGTTGGCATTCTGTGTGATAAATTCCTCAAACCTGCTGTTAAGCGTCTGAACCCGAAAGCTGCCTCCGGACGCCCCGTCCAGAGAAAAAATCTCATATTTTTCCAGCAGCTTCGTCTCAAACTCGCTCAGCAGGGAAAAGGTTCCCATGCCCGTAATATTTGCTGACTGCGCCTTCGCCCCCTGTATTCTCGCGGATTCCGTTACTGCACAGATCAGGGCCAGAAACAGAATGCAGGACAGACTCAGGAAAACTGTGATTGATCCCCTGAATGAACCGGCATCTTTATGCCGGAATGTCCGGCTTACGGCCGGCACCTCCGGCTGTTTATCTGTCTGTCTTTTCATATGATTTTTTATCCGACTTTTTATCAGACTTATCACCGGACTTTTTATCTGACGTTTCATATCATTTCCTGCCTGCATTCTTCTGTCCATACAAACTTGTTCCGTATCTTCGCAGTTACGTCCTTCCCCATTTCCTGCGCAGCACACCGGCTGCTCTTTTATATGCTGTTGCTCTGACTGGTAATCTTACTGAAAATCGAGTTCACGATGCTTGTGAGCTGCTCCTTAAAGATCAGTACCAGGCTGATCAGCACGACAAGAATCAGGATGATCTCTACGACTCCAACCCCATCTTCTTCCTGAAGAAATGCTTTGATGTGTTCCATATTCTCCTCCTTCCCGCCTCATCTGCCTGTGTTTTTCAGAAACCTTTTCTTTTGTTTTTCTGTTCTGAACGCTCCAACCATACACTCAAAAAGACAGAAATGCCGGCACCATCAGAACAGTCAGGACAATTCCCAGCATCAGTATCATGGGAAGCAGCAGCTTTGCCCCTGCCTGTTCTCCGATTTTTCTGGCGTGATTTTTGCGTTCATTCAGAGAGGATTCCGCTTCCTTCTCCAGCAGAGCGGTAAGCCCTTTCGCTCCCTTTCGCAGATTCTGCGACAGGACAGACCCGAGGCGGATATACTCCGGCAGCTGGCAGCGTTTTCCAAACCGTTCATACGCCTGCGCCTCGCCGATTCCGCTCTGCATCTCCAGACAGGTACGTACGACTTCCTCGTATACATACCTCGGCTGCGCCTCTTTTTTCCGTGGCCGTCCTGCCGTTCCCGACATCCTGCCCCTGTGAAGAGCTGCCGCTTTTCTTTCCGTCGTTTTCCCTTCCGGTGCTTCCCGCTCCCGGTTTCTTAAGTATTCTTCTGAGATTCTCACAAATGCGCCGCGGATGCTCATGCCCGCGCCAAGAAGCATGGTCATCTTCCACATCAGATCCGGATAGTCCAAAAGCAGCTGTTTTTTCCGTTCTTCTGCTTTTGTATGAACCTGGTTATCCATCTGCAGATAAACGCAGACCGCCAGGATCAGTGTCATTGCCAGCACGGAAAGCCAGGGATTCGAGGCGCCCTCCTTAAGCCAGGTCAGCTTCTGCCCTGCCGCCGAAGCCGGCAGTACAAGTTCGCTCTCATGGATGCTTTCGTTATCTGCCCGCTCTACTTCTTCATAGATCGCATCCAGCAGCTGCTCCTCGTCCGTCCGGTCCGGCGGAAAAACATTCGCACAGGTACTGTATATCGCTTCCAGGTCGTCACAGTTCAGGGTCGCCCTGATCTCTACCAGAGTTCCTTCTTCCGAATCCGCAGATTCAATCCTTCCATCCGTACCGATCACCCCGTAGGGATCCGTCGTCCAGCTGACGCTGACCGCTCCGTCCTGCAGACTGTCGGCAAACGTCAAAGAGGACTGCACATGATCCAGCGACTCATTTTCGCCGGGAAGGAGCTCTTCCAGTTCTTCCATTGCCAGACTGAGAATCTGCTGTTTCTCCTCATCTGTATATTTGCGCTCCTGAACCGTGACATTCAGTTCCTGTACCTCGTCTTCATTTTCCACCTGCACTGTCAGAGATTCCGTCCGGTCCCCTTCCCCATAACCGGGCCGCAATACGGAGACCATCTCTGTACTTCCGCTGCCCGCGCCAAATGTGAAAAAGCAGACAATCGTCAGTGCAAGCCCCGCGCCAAGGACAGCCAGTACGGCCGCTGTTTTTCTGACATAGTATTCCTTCACCGCGGTTCGGGATCCCACCGCCAGAGCGGTCAGCTCATCCTTCAGTTCCTGCTTCCCCTGCCCCGGCTGATCCAGCCGGAGGCGTTCTGCCAGAAGCTCGCCCAGCTGCTCTATGCCTTTCCTGATTTTTTCCATACGACTCCCCTTTTCTGCCTCCGCGCCCGCATCTGCCTGCCCTGCTATGCTTCCCGTGCGTTACAGCCGCTGCGTTGTCACCCCTGCCCCCGCAGCGAATGCGCGGTCAGATTGCGGCTGGTAACTTCCGTACAGTATTTATCATACGTATTTTGTTGCGCCTACACCTCAATTCTCACAATACTCTGCCCCCACAGGTATGCCAGCAGATACACGCCAAAGCAGATGACCATTACCGCCGCTCCAGCCGCCGTTTCATACATGACATCCAGAAACCCCGGCGAGGAGAGTCTGATGTAAGCCAGGATCAGCACAGGGATCACGCTCATAATATTCTGCTCCATTGCCTTGCCGGCGAGGCAGGTCTCAATCTCCTGCAGCGTTTCCTGTTTTTGCCGGATACACGACACCGTATTCTGAATGATCGCGATCAGATCTCCTCCCGTACGCTTTGCGGTCAGGAATACCTCCGCAAAGCTTACGATATCCGGTATGCCGGACCTTCTTCCAAAATCCAGCATCAGTTCCTCCAGATTCCGGCTCATCCCCAGCTGTGCGTCCATCCACTCAAATTCCCGTACGATCAGGGCTTCAGAGGTATAGATTTTACAAAGCTCTTTTTTCGCCTCACGCAGCGCATTTTCCGATGAATATCCGGCCTGCAGGGAGGCCAGCATCAGCTGTATCCCGTCCAGGAACTGCCGCGTGACCTCCTTTTTCCGCTTCTCCAGAAGTCTCTTCTGCTGCTCCCGAAAAAACAGAACCGCGCCCGGAAGCAGCAAGACAAATGCGATGGGAGAATGGAAAAAAAGGCTGCTGATACACCCGTCAAGCAGGGCATACACACCCAGATACTGCAGGCGTTCTTTCGTAGAAAAACGGTACACGGAATACTCCATCCGTTCGGATTCCGGGCGGTCCCTGGCGCGATGGACGCCCCGGCGTACATCCTCCTGCGTCCTCCGTGTCCTCACGTCCCGGCGCTTATCCTCTTCCGTCCTCCGTGTTCTCACGTCCAAACGCCTATCCTCTCCCGTCCTCCGTGTCCTCACGTCCCGGCGCATATTCCTGCCCGCTCCAGCTTCTGCCGGTTTTGCAGCTCCCCTTTTTTCTGCAGTTTTCCGCTCACTGTTTCGCATTCCTTATTTCCTTCCTCCTCAAACTCATAGAGCGTCTGCGTCAGGATCTCATCCTTTTCGCTGTCGTAGCCCAGGATTTCCAGAATCTGCAGCACTTTCCTCGTCTTATCCCGCATTCTGCCGACATGCACAAGAATATCGATACCGGACGCAATCTGCCTGCGCACGGCCCTTAAGGGCAGCTCCATTCCCATCAGCACCATGGTCTCCAGTCTGGAAAGCATATCCTGCGGGCTGTTGGCATGGCCGGTGCTGATCGAACCGTCATGCCCGGTATTGAGTGCCTGCAGAAGATCAATCGTCTCGCCGCCCCTCACTTCGCCGACCAGTATCCGGTCAGGCCGCATCCGCAGGCTTGACCGGATCAGGTCGCGGATCGTGATCTCCTTTTCGCCTTCGGCATTCGCGCTGCGCGCTTCCATCCTTACCAGATTCTGTACGCCCTGCAGCTGCAGCTCCGCGTTATCCTCAATCGTGATGATCCGTTCATCTTTGGGGATAAAATTCGACAGCGCATTCATAAATGTCGTCTTCCCGGACCCGGTACCGCCCGAAATAAAAATATTGTATCCGGCACAGACCAGCTTTTTCAGGAACTCCACAACTTCCTGAGAAATCGTTCCCCAGCGGATAAGCTGTTCCATGCGGATCGGTTCATCCGGAAAACGCCGGATCGTGATCACCGGTCCATTGAGTGCCACCGGCGGCATGACAATATTCACCCGGGCTCCGTTTTCCAGCCTGGCATCTACGATCGGCACGGATTCATTCACAATGCGGTTGCACCGTCCGACGATCTGCTGCGCGATATCCTCCAGGCGTTCTCTTTTATAAAAACATTTGTCCCAGCGGCTCAGTCTTCCGTCACGCTCGATATAGATTCCATCCAGTCCGTTTACCATGATCTCCGTAACCGAATTGTCGTCGATCAGTTCCTGCAGAATATCCAGTTTCCGCACAGAATTGAACAGCTCCTGCCGGAGAATGTTTTTATCTGACAGCCGGATATAATACTCCATCCCCGACTCCAGGATCAGGTCGTCTATATTCTGATAAATCTCTTCATCGTCAAGTCCCCTGCAGCCATCCAGATTTTCCATCAGCTTCCTGCGTATTGTGTTAAATCGTTTTTCGTCCATTTATCCTTTTCTCCTCTCCGCGGCTTCTCTCCATTCACGCGCAGTATGCAGCACTTCGGGCGTTCTTCCTGCGTATTTTGCATCCACTGCGAAAACAGCAGAAAAACGTACCGTATGCCCCTTACGCATCGCCGCCTTTCTCCTCCCACAGAAGCTTCCGGACAAAATTCCCCATCTCGCCCCAAACCAGCTGCTGCGTGATCCCGCCGCCGTCCCGCAGGAGGGGCTGCACCGGAGGATGAATACGCAGGGTCTTCTCCTACACCTTCTCCAGGTCAAGCATATGCAGGAGATGATCATACTGTCTCAGCTTCGCCTGCGAGATCATGTCGTCCTGCACCGGCATGTAGACCCGGTCGCATTCCTTCAGAAGCCGGAACAGATCGTCGACCTGCTCGCTCAGATCCAGAATGATCACATCATATTCCCGAAAGGACATGATCTCGTTCAGGAACGCAAGCCATTCCTCCCCCGTCACATCGCGGATGTCCGCCGGGGAAAGCGCCGGCGGGATGTATTCCAGATCATGAAAGGTCTGTATCACCGAATTCAGCTTATATACCAGCCCGCCTTCTTTCTGTCTGGAGAAATAAATCAGGTCCGATATGTCCATCCGGTAATTGACCTGAAACAGCTCCTCAAAGCCGGAAAATTCCTCGAAGTTCAGATACAGCACTTTCTTTGTCTCCGCCAGGATCTCTCCCAGACAGAGCGCAAAAGAAGTCTTTCTGGTGCGCCCGATCGGAGAATACACTCCGTAAAGCTTCGTCTTCCTGGCTCCCAGAGAGAGAATGTGCGGCTGCGGATGATCCTGCACATAATACTCCATCACTTCCGACAAAATATCGTCCGACGACTGATACTTGTAGATCAGCGGATATCCCAGGTCTGAAATCTGCTCTCCCTCGGAAAGGATGATCGTACGGCTGATCGGCAGATCCCGGATCTCGTTGCACATGGCCCTTGTTGAGATCAGCAGAATCTCGATCTCATTCTCCTTCGCAAATTTCTCCAGACTGTCGACATTGGTAAAGGCCTGCACCTCAAACGGCGTCGTCTTCCGCTCATTCAGATACTCCGTAAGATTGCACGCGTACGAAGCCTCCAGGTCGCAGACCGCAAATATACTTTTTTTCATAAAGCCCTCCTCATTATTCCACAGTAACTGTTCCCTACCTTCACAGTTACCTCTTTTCTGCTTAAAGCCCAAGCAGTATCCCGACCAGCACCGGCACGGAAAAGCAGAATCTGGCACTCTCTTTCACACCGGCCAGATATGGTTTCCACTCTCTGCTTTCGGCGCATTCACTGACATAGTCCCAAAAATAACGCAGCCGTTCTCCCAGTTCGTGCCGCCGGTACAGGATCACCAGGGATACCGCGGCAGCGACAAACAGCGACCGTACAAAGCAGGCGAGCGCTCCGAGCGGACCAAGGAAGCCCCCGGCAACACACAGCAGCTTAATGTCCCCCGCCCCCAGCATACGGAAAAAATACAGCCCGCCCAGAAGCAGCACCGGCAAAAGCACGCCGCCCCAGAATAAAATCAGTCCCAGAGGCCCTTCCGCAAAAAGCTGGTAGACCAGTCCCATCGCCAGTCCGACTGCGATCACCGCGTTCGGAATCCGATCCTCCCAAAGGTCGCAGAGAGCCGCTGTCACAGCAATGCCGGTCAGCGAAATCATCTGAATATCTCTGTAAATAACTGTGCTCCTCCTCTCTGAGAATTCTTTTTCATTCTGGCGTATCTTCACGCCGTTTTATCTTTGGTAATAGTAAAGAAATATTATCTTTTGTAATGGTAAAAGAAATATAATCTTTTGAATAGTATGATGCATTTATATGATATTTGATTTGATGTATAACCGATTATATCACAGAATTTTGATTTGTAAATATGATAAGTTGAAATTTATTCTTTTTGTGAGAAGAGCACAAAAAACCGGGGTGCGGATGCCCCCGGTTTTTGTACACATTGATATACTGTTTAAACAGCGGTCTGTGGTCTGTCGTTCAGAACAAACGCCGTTTTATGATTACGCTTCCCGATCCATATACTTCATGTAATTCACTACCATCATCGCGATCTTAAAGGTCAGTGCGTCGTCGAAATTACGGATGTCAAGCCCTGTGCTCTTTTCCAGCTTCTCCAGCCGGTACACCAGCGTATTGCGGTGAATGTAGAGCTGACGCGCCGTCTCAGACACATTCAGGCTGTTCTCAAAAAACTTATTGATCGTCGTAATGATCTCGTCGTCAAACGTATCCGGCGTCTCCTCGCCAAACACTTCTTTCATAAACATCCGGCAGAGCGGGATCGGCAGCTGGTAGATCAGGCGGCCGATGCCGAGCGTATTGTAGGCGACAATCTGTTTTTCCTCATAAAAAATCTTCCCGACATCCAGCGCCATCTTCGCTTCCTTATAAGAGCGGGACACCTGACGAATCTCTTTTACAATCGTACCATATGCAATCTTCACATTGGACATGGCTTCGGTATTCAGCATGTCGCGCAGCATCTTCGCCGTGCGCTCCACATCCTCATAGGTATCCTTTTCGGAAAGCTCCTGCACCAGAATAATGCTTTTTTCATCGACCTCTGTCACGAAGTCCTTTGACTGACTGCCAAACAGCCCTTTCACGATCTCCTTCGCGGTGCTGTCTTTTTCATGTTTGGTCTCGATCAGATAAACGATCCGGCGTGCTTCCGCATCGATGTGCAGCTTTTTCGCCCGATTGTAGACGTCCACCATCAGCATATTATCAAGCAGAAGGTTCTGAATATAATTGTTGCGGTCATAGCGCTCACGATAAGCCACGATCAGATTCTGGATATGGCTGACCGCCACCCGTCCCATCGTATAGGCATCCTCAGCCTTTCCTCCGGTAATCAGAACATATTCCAGCTTTTTATCATCAAACACCTTGAAAAAATGATCGCCCTGCACCACCTGGCTGTCCGCCGGCGAATCCACAAACTGCTCAATCGCGTTTTTAGGGATATCTTTTGCCCCGTCTGTAGCCGCCACCGCATTGCCGTCCGTATCCGTGATCGTAAAATCCACGTGGGTGATCGCATGCAGCTCCTCTATTGTATTCTGAATAATCTGACTTGAAATCATATCGTATCATCCTTTTTATTATTGTAATATCTCTATCTGTTTCATTCCTGACTTTTCGGTCTCCACTGGTATTATCATCATAAACGATTTTGAATTTTTTGACAAGAAAAAAATCCCGCCGATGAGCTTATTCCTCCCATCGGCGGGTTCCCATGCGCAGGGCCTGACAGAGAGTTTTGCGGCTGAAGCCGCACCCGTCTCCTACTCGATTTCCCTTTTAAATTTTCCTTATATAATCCGGTTCCCTGTGCGCAGCACCGACCGCCGGACGTTCCGCAATATCAGAATTTGAAAACCGCTACCCCGTACCGCGGCAGGTCATACGCGAACGAGAACGGTCTCCCGTCGCACTCCTGCTTCACGGCCTTGTAGACTTCCGGCTGCTCCTTTCCGGTGCCGCCGTACTCCGCGGCATTGCTGTCAAGGATCAGCCTGTACTGCTTCCGTCTCGGCACGCCGACCCGGTAATCCGGCCGGTCGACCGGCGTAAAATTGATGACGAAGAGCAGGTTGTTCTTCCCATTTGCCGAATGACGCACGAAGCTGAAAATGCTGCGGAAATTGTCGTCCGCGTTGATCCATTCGAAACCGCCCGGCTCGCAGTCCATCTCGTACAGGCAGGCGTTTTTCCGGTAAAGCTTCAGCAGCGCGCGTGTGAAGGCCTGCATCTGCTGGTGTCTCGGCTCCGAAAGCAGGAACCAGTCAAGCTCGCGCTCCTCGCTCCACTCTCTTAACTGTCCGAAATCCTGTCCCATAAAGAGGAGTTTTTTACCCGGATGCCCGATAAAGAACGAATAGCCGCACTTTAAATTCTCAAATTTGTCGTCGTACAGCCCCGGCATCTTGTTTACCATCGAGCACTTCAAGTGCACCACCTCGTCGTGCGACAACGGCAGGATATATTTCTCCGAGTACGCGTAGGTCATCGCGAACGTCATTTTATTGTGGTTGTACTGGCGGAAATACGGATCGAGCTTCATATATTCCAGAAAATCATGCATCCAGCCCATGTTCCACTTCATCGTGAAGCCAAGTCCGTCGTCCTCCGGCGGGGTCGTCACCTTCGGCCATGCCGTCGACTCCTCCGCAATCATCATAAAGCCCGGATAACGGCCGACCAGCACACTGTTCAGATGCTTGAAAAATTCAATCGCCTCGAGATTCTGATTGCCGCCGTATTTGTTCGCAACCCACTGGCCGTCCTGCCGGCCGTAATCCAGATACAGCATCGAAGCCACCGCGTCCACACGCAGCCCGTCCACATGGAACTCGCTGATCCAGTAGATCGCGCTCGCAATCAGGAAATTCTTCACTTCATTTTTGCTGTAATCAAATACCTTGGTCCCCCAGTCCGGATGCTCGCCCTTGCGCGTATCCGCGTACTCATACAGGCAGGTGCCGTCAAACTCGGCCAGCCCCTGCGCGTCGCGCGGAAAATGCGCCGGCACCCAGTCCAGAATGACGCCGATCTTATTCTTATGCATGTAATTGACAAAATACGCAAAATCCTCCGGCGTCCCGTAGCGCGACGTCGGCGCAAAATATCCCGTCACCTGATAACCCCAGGAGCCGTCAAACGGATGCTCCGCAATGCCCATCAGCTCCACGTGCGTATAGCCCATGTCCTTCACATACTCCGCCAGGCTGTGCGCAAACTCGCGGTAGTTGTAATATCCGCTCTCGTCCTCGCCGTGCGGATGGCGCTTCCAGCTGCCCGGATGCACCTCATAGATCGCGATCGGACTCTTATCCTGATCAAAATCCTTTTTACTCTCCTGCCATACCGTGTCCGACCATTTGATCGTCGTCAGATCCGCGACCCGCGACGCGGTCCCCGGCCGGTACTCCGCGTAATTCGCGAACGGATCCGCCTTGTAAAGCTTCCTGCCGTCCGGCGTGAGAATCAGATATTTGTAAAGCTCGCCCGCACCCACGCCCGGCACAAACAGGACGTAAATCCCCAGCGGTTCCAGGCGCTCCATCGGATGGCTGTACTCATCCCACTCGTTGAACGAGCCGATCAGCTGCACCCGCTCGGCATGCGGTGCCCACACCGCAAAATACGTCCCTTCTTTTCCCTTCCAGGTCATCGGGTGCGCGCCAAGCTTCTTATAAATATCGTAATGCGCTCCCTGCCCGAACAGATACTGATCCAGTTCGGTGATGAACTCCTGCTTTTTCCTGCCTCGTTTCTTCTGTGTGCCTGCCTCAGATGCCGCCCCTGTTTTTGTAGTTTTGCCCGCCATACCACATTTCTCCTTTAAAAAATTTTTCTCTTAGGAATTGTCTCCCGCCTGCATAAAGCATTCCCGAACATTTCATCCGGAGAGCTTTTCCGGCACTTACTCATTCCCGTATATGGGAGATTATTTAAATAATTATTCTCTGAGCATTTTGATTCGTGTAAAATATCAAGTGAAAAAGGGCGCATATCACGAGCATCTACCGGATGTCCAACGTCCTTGTATCGTCAGATTCTTCACGGCTCAATCAGGAAAATCCTTCCGTCTCCCGGCGCGACCTCCGCCGTCAGTCTGCCGTTCTCCGCCGCGATCGTCTCCCCGGTCGCCAGATCGGTGATCTTCCCGGCCTGACACGGCAACGGAGCCGAGATCATTGCCGGATTCTCATCATTGTTTACCATGATCAGCGCTGTCTCTTCGCCGCCGATCCGCGCAAACGCATACTGCCTGGTCGTCAGCGTCAGCTCCCGGTAGGTACCCTCGCCGATCATCGGATGCTCCCGGCGGCATCTGCCAAGGAAGGTGATAAATTCTTCCAGCCCCGGCACCGGAGGATTCTGCTTCATCTCCTCCAGATTCAGATAAGGCCGCAGCGCCGGATCGCCGCCGTTTGATTTCCTGCCTTCCACGCCCCATTCCGAGCCGTAGTAGATCGAGGGTACGCCGGGCAGCGTATACAGCAGCGTGTACACTGAGCGCAGATGTCTCTTATCATTCAGCTTCGATACGATACGATCCACATCGTGGTTGTCCACAAATGAGTACAGCACCCTGCCGCGGCAGAGTCCGCCGTTCCCGTCAAACAGCCGCCGGATCGTATGCGCGATCTCAAAATAATTGTGATCGTTGTGTCCGGAATAAAGCCCCTTGTGCAGCTCATAATCCGTCACCGAATGCAGCATCTCCGGATTCGCCCAGCGCGAATAATCACCGTGGATCACCTCGCCCATCAGCCAGAAATCCTGCTTCTCATTGCCGGTCATCCAGCGCATTTCCTTCATAAAATCAAAGTCCAGACAGTCCGCGCAGTCCAGCCGGATGCCGTCGATGTCAAACTCATGGATCCAGAAACGGATCACGTCAAACAGATAATCCTTCACCTCACGGTTCTGCAGGTTCAGATTTACCAGCTCAAAACAATTCCGCCACGCCTCGTAGCCGAAACCGTCGTTATAGGGATTGTTTCCCCAGAAATTGATTCCTTTATACCATCCGCAGTACCGCGAGCCCTCGCGATGCTGCTGAATATCCTGAAATGCGAAAAACTCACGCCCCGTATGGTTGAACACGCCGTCCACCACGACCTTCAGCCCCAGCTCATGCGCCTTTTTCACAAAACGCTTAAAATCCTCATTGTCGCCCAGCCTGCGGTCCACCTTCTTATAATCCTTCGTGTCATACCCGTGCGACGTCGACTCAAACAGCGGGCCGATGTAGATCGCGCCGCATTCCAGATTGCGGATATGCGGAAGCCATTTTTCCAGCTCCGCAAAGCGATGAACCACCTGCTCTTCATTATTATAATACGGTGCCCCGCTCATCCCCAGCGGGTACATATGATAAAAAACCGTGTTGTCATACCATGCTGCCATCATCTATTCCTCCGTGACTAATATTCTGCCGTTCCTGTACAGTCCATTTTTCTTTTATATTCCGCATCCGGCCACAAATCACTTATCTGACTGCGCGGGTGCAGTCCCCAAAATCCGGGTTACGAGAAAATCCCGTACATAAACTGATTCACCAGCGCGGATATCTGCTGCCGGTCCACATTTTCCTGCTCCGCCGGATCATGCTCATAATGCAGCAGAAAATACGAACTGATCGTGCCGACAAAGCCGATCGCGAACTGCCGCTGCCGGCCGTTCATGTTGCCCAGCTGATCCGCCGCCCGGTCAAAAATCCGCACTACCATATCATAGAATTCCACAATATAGGGCTGGATCGTCTGATAAGCCTCATTCCCTCTTGCGGAGTAGAACAGCGCCATCATCAGCATATAAAAATGCCGGTCCTGCTCAATGTCCCGCGGCAAATTTTTGTTCCCGCCTACTGCACTCTGACGGCGAATTAATTT